>JBEILM010000061.1:0-22896 GCA_040379205.1 Gemmatimonas sp. | reverse complement strand
CGCCGGCGGCCACCGCCGCGGCACGCGCACCGGCCAGCGGCCGACGGCTGCGCGTGATTGCGATGAGCGATTTCCACGCGGCCATGCAGCCGCGCTTCGATGGCGGCGCCCCGATGGGCGGGGCGGTGGCGCTGTCGGCGGCGTTGCGGGCCGCGCAGCGCGAATGCGTGTCGCCGGCGTGCGAGAGCGTCATCATCGACGCCGGTGATCTGTTCACTGGCACCCCCGCGTCCGACTGGGATGCCGGGCGGCCCACGGTTGCCGCGGTGAACCGCTTCGAGGTGGCGGCCGGTGCGCTGGGCAACCATGAGTTCGACTTCGGTCAGGATACGCTGCGCATGCGCGTCGCGGACCTTCGCCATGCCGTGCTCGGCGCCAACGTGGTCGGCCCCGATGGCACCCGGCCGGCATGGGTGCGCAGCGACACCATCGTCGACCGCAACGGCCTGCGGGTGGGTATCGTCGGCGCTGCGGGTACGCACACGCCCAACACCACCAGCATCCGCAAGGTGGCGGGGCTGCGCTTCCTCGACCCGGTGCCGGTGTTCGCCGAGCGTATTCGGGCGCTGCGCGCCGCGGGGGCGCAGATGGTGGTAGCGGTCATTCACGATGGTGGCCGCTGCGAGCGTGACCGTCCCACGGTGTGCACCGGCGAGGGCATCGCGGTCGGCCGCCGCCTAGCGGCGCTGGGCGCCGATCGCCCCGACGTGTACGTCATGGGTCACGCCCACGTGAACCTCGCCCTCGATCTGGACGGCATGCCCGCCGTGGAACCGACGTCGAGTGGGCGCGCGATCGTCGTGGTGGATGTGCCGGTGGGAGGCGGGCGGGCCGACATGGCGGTGCGGCCGGTGCGTGGCGATGCCGTGGCCGGTGCCGACCCGGCCGTGGACTCCGTGGTGAAGGCGGCGTTGGCCCGCGTGGAAACCAAGGTGCAGGAGCCGGTGGCCACGATCGCCGCGCCGCTTAGCCGAACGGGGCAGCAGCATGCGCTGGGCAACCTACTGGCCGATGCGGCGCGGGTCATGGGCAGCGCCGACTTCGCCGCGTGGAACAACGGCGGCATGCGGGCCGACATCGATGCGGGGCCGCTCCGCTTCGGAGGCGTGCACGAGGTGACGCCCTTCGGCAACACGCTGGTCCGGCTGCGCGTGCGCGGCAAGGACCTCGCGCCGGTGTTCGAGCGCGGACTGTTCAGCGGCCGCGCCGACCTGCATGTGAGCGGCGTGCGCATCGAGTTCGATCCCGCCCGGCCACGTGGGCAGCGCATCACGCGCCTCACGCTCGGCAATGGTGCGCCCGTCGATCCCGACCGCATCTACACGCTGGTGCAGAACAACTTCATGGTGGAGGACGAGTATCTCGAGTCGCTGCGGGCGGCGATCTCCACCGAGTACCTGCCCATCCGCGACAGCGACATGCTGGCCGAGTACCTGCGGCGCCAGCCGCAGCCGGTGCGCGGTGACGATGCGCCGCGGGTGCTGGCCATTCCTTCCCGGAGCAACTGATGATGAACGCGGACGTACGCGTGTATGTGAACGAGCGCGGGGTGAGTGTGCCCGCCGGCTCGACGGCACTCGATGCGGTGCGGGCGCTCTTTCCCGATGAGGCGGACCGCATCGTCGAGGGGCGCCAGCGCCTCACCGACAGCCGCGGCCTGCCGGTGGCCGCCGATGACCCACTGGTGAACGGGGCGATCTACCGTGTGGTGGCGGTGCGTGAGCGTCTCGACGAGGCCACGGCATGAACGCCATCTCCCCGGTCTTCCTCGAACTCGTGCGGCGCCTGCCCAAGGCGGAGCTGCACTGCCATCTCGATGGATCGCTGCGGGCCGGCACCCTGCTCGAGCTCTCCACAGCCCGCGGTATTCAGCTGTCGCACCGCACCGCCGAGGCGCTGCGGCCGTGGATGCGTGCCGACGATGCCCACAACCTTGGCGAGTATCTTGCGCGCTTCGACATCACGCTGGCGGTCATGCAGACCGCGGCCGAGCTCGAGCGCATCGCCCACGAACTCGTGCTCGACGCCGCGCTCGACGGTATCCGCTACCTCGAGGCGCGCTTCTGTCCGACGCTCCATGTGCGCGAGGGACTCACGATCGATGCCGTGATGGACGCCGTGCTGCGCGGACTCGCCCGTGGTGAACGGGAGACGGGCACGGTGGCCCGTGTCATCGTGTGCGCCCTGCGCAGTCTGCCTTGGCCGCACGCGATGGAGATGGCCGAACTCGCGGTGGCCTGCAAGGACCGTGGGGTGGTGGCCTTCGACCTCGCGGGTGGTGAGTTGGGCAACCCCGCCCATGCGCACGCGGCAGCGTTCGACTTCGCCCGCAACAGCAACCTGGCCGTGACCGTGCACGCCGGCGAAGGCGACGGCGCCCACTCCATTCACGAAGCGGTGCACCGCTGCGGCGCCAATCGGATCGGTCATGGGACTCGCCTGCAGGAAGATCCGGCGCTCGAGGCCTACGTGATCGATCGCCAGATTCCGCTGGAGGTGTGCCCCACCAGCAACATGCAGACGCGAGTGGCCAATACCTTCGCCGAGCATCCGTTGGCGCGCTACGTGTCGTTGGGAGCGGTGGTCACGATCAACACCGACAACACGCTCGTCAGCGGCGTATCGCTGACCGATGAGTACGTGCACTGCGCGCAGCATCTGGGTTACGATCTGCCGCAACTGGCGTCGCTGGCGCTGGCCTCGTTCGACGCCGCGTTCCTGCCGTACCGTCAGAAGCGGGCACTGCGCGAGGCGGCGGCGCGTGAGATCACGCAGCTCCTCGCCGACGCACCGGCCATCACGGAGGCGGCGTGAGTCAGGGCGCGACATCGTCGGGGGTGGGCGCTGCCGCCGCACGGCAGGCCGCCGAGTACATCCGGCAGCGCATCGGTCCCGACTGGCCCACGCCGGTCGCCGGCATCGTGCTCGGCTCGGGGCTGGGCGGGCTCGCCGACCGGATCGAGGATGCGGTGCGTATCCCGTTCTCGCATGTACCCGGTTTCCCGAATGCCACCGTGGCGGGGCACGCCGGGCAGCTGCTGGCCGGCATGTTGGGCGGACGGCCGGTGGTGGCACTCGCGGGCCGCTTTCACCTGTACGAAGGGCACGAGGCATCACTGGCGGCGTTTCCGGTGCGCGTACTGCACGCCCTCGGGGCACCGGTGTACATCGCGTCCAACGCGGCCGGTGGGGTGCGGCGCACCTTCGAACCGGGTGACCTCATGCTGATCGCGGACCACATGAATCTCATGTTCCGCAATCCGCTCATCGGGGCGAGCGAACCGGGGGACGAGCGGTTCCCCGACATGTCCGACCCCTACGATCGCGCGCTGCGCGATCAGATGCGTCAGGCGGCGGCGGCGGTGGGAGTGCCGCTGCAGGATGGGGTGTACTGCGGATTGCTCGGTCCCACCTACGAAACGCCGGCCGAAGTGCGCATGCTGGAGCGTCTCGGCGTGGACGCCGTGGGCATGTCCACCGTGCCCGAAGTGATCGTGGCGCGGGCGCTCGGTATGCGGGCCGTGGCCGTGTCGTGCATCACCAACAAGGCGGCCGGTCTGTCTGCCGAGAAGCTGAACCATGCCGAAGTGATGGAAGCCGGCCGGGCCGTGGCGGCCCGCTTCGAGCAGCTCATCACGGAGTTCGTGCGGCGGTTGCCGTAGCCCCGCCGCCCGAACGCGTGCAACTCAGCGGCGCGCGGGCGCCGCCGAGCGGGGCAGGCTGGCCAGGCGGGCCTTGAACGCCTGGAAACTGCGGGTGTCGCGGGTGAGGGAGTTGAGCACCACCGGGTCCATCTTGGCGATCTCCTCCTCGGTGGTGCGCACGCGGCTTTCTTCCATGGGGTGCGATGAGAACCACGCCTCCATCGCTCCCGGATTGCGCTCACGCTCGCGCAGCAGGATGCGAAACATGCTGGGCATGCCGCGCGGGTCGATGCCGGCGCGGGTGACGTACAGGACGCCATACCGGTCGGACTCGGTTTCGTCGTCGCGGCTGAATTTGGCGAAACCACCCTGCGCGAGCACGGACAAGCCGGCACCGGCCAGCCCCTGGCACATGGACGGGGCGAAGATGCAGACGCCGGTCATGCCCAGGTTGGCGCGCTGCGCCGCCGCCATCTGCTTCATGCTGTGCCGCTGGGTGATGTGGGCGATCTCGTGCCCGAGCACACCGGCCAGCTCGGACATGTTGGTGGTCTTCTCGATCAGCCCGCGATTCACGTAGATGTGTCCGCCGGGCACCGCGAAGGCGTTGATCTCGCTCATGTCGACCACGTTGAAGCGCCAGGTGAGGCTGCGGTCGTCCACCACCCGGGCAATCGAGTCGCCGAGCACGTTGATGTACCGGAGCACCTCGGGGTCGCGCACGATAGGCAGTTCGCGCTCGATCTGCTGCGCATACGCGTTGCCCATGGCCACTTCCTCCTGCGTCCCCGGCACACACGCCGCGAGTAGCAGCGCCGCCCCCGCGAGGGCGAGGCGTCGCCGGGTGCTGGTCCGCTGGATGGATCGGGTCATATTCTCTCCGCTGGCCTGCCATGTCGGGCGCCGGCGGCCGGACCGTCCGGCGCTGCGCCATGTGCTGATACCCCCGATGGGGCCGGATTCCTCATCGGGGGTGGACCCCTCAATCTCATCCGGAACGCCGTGAAGCTACTCACCCAGGCCCGCGACCTGCAGCGCCGGAAGGCCCGCGAAAAGCAGGGCCGTTTCGTCGCCGAAGGCGTGCGGACGGTGGAAACCCTGCTCGCCTCGGCGTTGCCGGTTACGGGCGTGCTGGTAACAGCGGCGCTGCGCGCCGACGAGCGGGGGCGAGCGCTGCTCGAGATGGCGGAGGCGCGCCGCATCCCCGTGGTGGAGGTCACCGAGGCCGACCTGGCCAGCGCCGCCGATACCGAAACGCCGCAGGGGGTGCTGGCGGTGGCGGGCATCCCGTCGGCACCCTTGGCTCCGCCGACCGCTGGCGCCCGCTATCTGGTGCTCGATGCCTTGCAGGACCCGGGGAACGTGGGCACCGTGGTGCGTACGGCGGCAGCGCTGGGGGTGGCGGCCACCATCGCCCTGCCCGGCACGGTGGATCTCTGGAACGCCAAGGTGGTGCGCAGCAGCATGGGGGCGCTCTTCCACCACCCGGTCGCGGCCATGTCGTGGGAGGACTTCGCGGCCTTTGCCGCGGGGCACGCGATCACGCTGGCGGCGGCGGACATGGACGGGGAACCGCTCGACACCCTCCACCGGGACACTCTGCCGGGCCGCCTGGCCCTCGTGGTGAGCAACGAGGGGGCGGGCCTGTCCCCGCACGTCGCCGCCGCGGTGGAGCGCCGGGTGGCCATCCCCATGGCCCCCGGGGTCGAATCGCTCAACGTCGCGGTTGCGACCGGGATCCTCCTGTACCAGCTCCGGGGCAGAGCCCCGGGCGCAGGCTGACCCGTGGCCTCGCGTCGCGCTGGATCGTCCTGCCGTCATGCAAGCTGACGTCTCCTACACCGGGCCGCTCACCACGGGGATGCTCTCGGCGCTGCCGATGACCGACCTGCTGTTCGTGCTGGCCCCGGTTTTCGTGCTCGGGGCCTCCATCGGCTCCTTCCTCAACGTGTGCATCGCGCGCTGGCCCGCGGAGCTGAGTGTGGTGTCGCCGCGCTCTCGCTGCCCCCGCTGCGAGCGCCCGATCGCGTGGCACGAGAACATCCCCCTGCTCAGTTGGATGCTGCTGCGCGGCAAGTGCCGTGGCTGCAGCCTGCCCATCTCCATGCAGTATCCGCTGGTCGAACTGCTGGTGGCCCTCGGCTGGGTGGCGGCGTTCGTGTTCCTCGGGGTGACCTTCGAGGCGCTGCGGGTCGCGCTGTTCGGTACGGTACTCTTCGGCATCGCCGTCACCGACGCCCGGCACTATCTCATCCCCGACGGCTTTACGGTCACCGGACTGGCGCTGGTGCTGGGCTTTGCGGTGGCGAACTTCTTCATCGGCGAGACGTCGCACTTCGCGTTGCCGTGGCAGGCGGTGCTGGGCGCCTGTGTCGGCGCCGGCGCGATCACGATCATTGGCTGGCTCGCGGAAGTGATCATGAAACGCGAGGCGATGGGCTTCGGTGACACCACGCTCATGGCGGTGGTGGGAGCGGCCGTGGGGCCGGAGCGGTCGCTGCTCACGATCGTGGCCGGTGCGTTCGTGGGGGCGGTGGTGTTTCTGCTCGTCGTCGGGCCGATCGCCAAGGTGCGCGCCAGCCGCCGCGGTGAGGAGTTTGCCTTCCCCGACGTGCCCTTCGGCGTGTTCCTTGCGCCTGCTGCGCTGCTGGTCTTGCTTTGGGGAGATGCGCTCATCACCTGGTATGTGCAGCGCATGTTCCCCGCCTGATTTCTTCCCATGAGCCTTTCGATCCGACCGTCGTGGCGTCGCGCGGCGACTGCGGCGGTGTGCCTTGGTGGTGCGTGTGTGCTGGCGGCCTGCGGCGACAGGCCCAAGGCGGGCGAGGGGCCTTACGCCGACCTGGTGGCCGAGTTCGTCCCCAAGATCGAGAAGGAGCTGGGCCTCCCCTTCAAGACGCCGCCCAAGGTGGAGCGGCGCACGCGCGATGAGGTGGCTGCCTTCGTCCACAAGCAGCTCGACAGCGAGCGAGGTAAGGCGCAGGTGGCCGGTCAGGAGGCGGTGTATCGTCTGCTGGGGCAGATCCCGGATACGCTGCAGCTCGCGGTGCTGCTCCAGAAGCTCCTCGAAGAGCAGATCGTGGGGTACTACGACCCGGCCACCAAGGTGCTGTACGTGGTGGACGGGGCGCCGGAGGCCCTCGTCAAGCAGACGGTGTCGCACGAGCTGGTGCACGCCCTGCAGGATCAATACGTGGCCATCGACTCCATTCAGGCCCGCACCGAGGACAGCGATCGCCAGGTGGCGGCGCAGGCGGTGCTGGAAGGGCAGGCCGTGTTCATGCAGCTGCGGGTCGACCCCAACGCCGGCCCGATGCTCAAGATGCCCGGAGGGTGGGACCGTATCCGGGACATGATTCGCGACGGGAGTGGGGGGATGCCGGTGTTCGCATCGGCGCCGCGCACGGTGCGCGAAGGGCTGCTGTTTCCGTACCTCGGCGGGGCCGACTTCGTGCGCCGGTTCATCGAGCACCGTCCGGAGAAGGAGCTGCTCGGTGACCTGCCGACGAGCACCAAGCAGATCCTGAACGATGCCGCCTACTTCACGCCGACGGCGGCAGAACGGGACCAGGCCGTCACGGTCACGCTACCGGCCCCCACGACCGGCACCGTGTTCTTCAGCAACACCCTCGGTGAATTCGAGACCCGCCTGACGCTGGTTCAGCACCTCAAGAACGACGACGTGGCGCGCCGTGCTGCGAGCGGTGTGGACGGCGATCGGTTCGCGGTGATCCGCACACCGAGCGGCGACGCCCTCGTGTGGGCCTCGGTGTGGGACACCCCGGAGGACGCCGCCGATTTCCTCGAGGCGATGGGCGACGCCGCGCGCCGGCGCTACGAGCTGGCGCCGCAGGATACGCCGGCCGGAGCGACCACCCGGCGCTACGACGTCGCTGCCACCCCCACGCGTGGCGCACGCACCGTTACGCTCAGTCTGGAACAGGTGAGCGGCAAGCCTGTAGTGCTGTACATGGATCTCCCTGCTGGCCTTCCGGCCCCCATCGACACGTCCCGCATCACGCTGGACGGCCCCGCGTCGGGGCGCTGAGCATCGGGTGATGGCATGACCATTCCGTCGGTGCCTCCCGAGCCGACGCCGTTGCCGGTGGCCGTCGACGACGCGTTGCCCGCGGCGCTGCGCATCACGCCCGACGACGAGATCCGCCGCGTCCGGCTCGTGCAGATGAAGCGGGTCGCCACTCTCATGCTCGTGGGGGTGGCGATCATGTTCGTGGTGGCCCGCGTGTATGAGGCGCGGTACCCGTGGCTCGGCTACCTGCGCGCCTTCGCCGAAGCGGCCATGGTGGGCGGCATTGCCGACTGGTTCGCGGTTACGGCGCTGTTCCGTCATCCCTTGGGGCTGCCCATTCCCCACACGGCCATCGTGCCGTCGCGCAAGGATCGCATCGGGACGGCGCTCGGCAACTTCGTGCAGCGCAACTTCCTCACGCGCGAGGTGGTGGCCAGCAAGCTGGCGGCCATGAAGCTCGGTGAACGCGCAGCCCAGTGGCTCAGCCGGCCCGAGAACAGCCGACGGCTGGCCCGCGCGGCAGCGCACGGGCTGTCCGGCGCCGTGGATCTGATGCGCGACGAGGATGTCCAGGAGTTGGTGGATCGCGGCATCGTATCGCGTCTGCGCAAGCTGCAGGCGGCGCCGCTGGCTGCGAAGGCGTTCGAACTGCTCACGGCCGGCGGCCGGCATCAGGCGCTGCTCGACGATGCCCTGCGCCTGGCCGCCCGCTTCCTCGAGGAGAACGAAACGGTCATCCGCGAGCGCATCCGCCAGGAAAGCCCATGGTGGGTACCCGGCGCCGTGGAGGACCGGCTCGGCGACAAGATCGTGAGCGGCGTCGAGAAGACGCTCATTGCAGTGGCCGCTGATCCGGATCATCCGCTGCGTCACCGCTACGATGAGGCGGTGGAGCGGTTTGTGGTCAACCTGCGCGAGAATCCCGAGACGATCGCGCGCGCCGAGCAGATCAAGCTCGACATGCTGAACCATCCAGGCGTGGCCGACTTCTCGCGCGAGGTGTGGGGCGACGTGAGGACGCGTCTGGCAACATACGCAGAGCGGCTCGCCGACGAGGCCGAGCGCGAGCCCGATCAGCTCGAGCGGTGGCTCACCGGCCTCGGGCAGAAGGTGCTGGAGGATCCAGTGCTCGCCGAGAAGGTCAACGGCTGGATCGTGGAGCTGGTGACCTACTCCGTGGAACAGGCGCGCGAGGAGGTGGCGAAGCTCATTGCCACTACCGTGGCGGCGTGGGACGCCGACGCGACGTCCCGTAAGATCGAGCTGCAGATCGGGCGTGACCTGCAGTTCATCCGCATCAACGGGACGCTGGTGGGCGGGCTGGTGGGGCTGTTCCTGTACAGCGTCGGCCTGATGCTGTAGCCGTAGCTGTAGCTGTGGTTGTGGCTGTAGCTACGGCACGAGCGGACCGCCGACCGCGCGTCAGCGCAGGTCGGCGGCGGCGGCATGATCGGGCGCCACGCGCGACGGCTCATCGTCGGCCGGCGGCGCATCGGCCGGATGCTCCATGGGGTGCGGCAGCAGCGCGAGGTGCAGCACTTCATCCATGGTGCTGGCAAAGGTGAACGCCATCTTGGCGCGCACCTCCTGCGGCACGTCACGCACGTCCTTCTCGTTGGCCTTGGGCAGGATCACCTCGCGCAGGCCGGCGCGATAGGCGGCGAGCACCTTCTCCTTCACGCCGCCGATCTCGAGCACCTTGCCGCGCAGCGTGACTTCCCCGGTAAGCGCCAGATCGCGACGCACCGGTCGGCGCGAGAGGGCGCTGGCCAGGGCCAACGTCACCGCGATGCCGGCCGAGGGGCCGTCCTTGGGGATGGAGCCGGCGGGGAAGTGCAGGTGCATGTCGGCCTCGCGGAACTCCGTGTCCGCAATGCCGAGCGTGGTGGCGCGGGACCGCACGAACGAGTAGGCCGCGTCGACGGATTCGCGCATCACGTCACCGAGCTGCCCGGTGACGGTGAGCTTGCCGGAGCCGGGCATGCGGAGCGCCTCGATGGTGAGCAGATCACCACCGGTGTTGGTCCAGGCGAGTCCCGTCACGGCGCCGATCTCGGGTTCCTTCTCCGCTTCCTCGACGGCAAAGCGCGGCGTGCCCAGCAGCTCCTCGGCGCGGGCGACGCTGATCTCCCAGCTGCTGTTGTCGCCGTCGGCCTTGGCGCGGGCGCGCTTGCGGAACAGCGACGCAATGGAGCGCTCGAAGGTGCGAAGCCCGGCTTCCCGCGAATAGCGGCTGGTGATGAAACCCAGCACGCTCTCGGAGATGTGCACGTCTTCGGCGGTGAGGCCGTGATCCTCGAGCAGGCGCGGAATGAGGTAGCGCTGCGCGATCTCGACCTTCTCCTCGATGGTGTACCCGGCGATGCGGATGACCTCCATGCGGTCGCGCAACGGGCCGGGAATGTCGAAGAGGTTGTTCGCCGTGCAGATGAACAGCACGCTCGACAGGTCAAACGGCAGGTTCAGGTAGTGATCAACGAAGGTGGTGTTCTGCGACGGGTCGAGCACCTCGAGCATGGCCGCCGTGGGATCACCCGACGGCCCGCCCGACGACATCTTGTCGATCTCGTCGATCATGATGACCGGGTCGCGCACGTCGACGCGACGCAGCGCCTGAATGAGCAGGCCCGGCATGGCGCCCACGTAGGTGCGGCGGTGCCCGCGGATCTCCGCTTCGTCGCGCACGCCGCCGACGGAGATGCGGTAGAACTGGCGGCCAATGCTGTTGGCGATGGCCTCGCCGAGCGACGTCTTGCCGGTACCCGGCGGGCCCACGAAGCAGAGAATCGGGCCGGTGGGATCGCCGCCGCGCAGCTTGCGCACGGCGAGATACTCGATGATGCGCTCCTTCGCTTCGTCGAGGCCATAATGCCGCTCTTCGAGCGCCTCTTCGACCTTGGCGAGGGCAATGTCCTGATCGCTGCTGCTTCGCGCATGCCAGGGCAGCGCGAGCACCCAGTCGAGATACGTGCGCAGCACCTGATATTCACTGGATGCCGGCGAGAGCATGCGCAGCCGTTCGGTCTCGCGGCGTGCTTCGGCGGCCACCTTCTCGGGGAGGCGCGCCTCCTCGATGCGGCGCAGTAGGTCCACCGACTCCTTCTCGTTGGGATCGGCCTCGCCGAGTTCCGCCTGAATGGCCCGCAACTGCTGGCGCAGGTAGAACTCGCGCTGGTGCTGCTCGATCTTGATTTCGGTCTGCTTCTTGACGTCTTCCATGACCCGGGCGCGGGCCACTTCGCGCTCGAGCCGCGAGAGGATGAACCGGATGCGCTGACCGATGTCGAGGCGCTGCAGCACCTCCTCCTTGTCGGCGATGCGCAGGTTCATGTTGGTGGCGGCAAGATCCGCAAAGCGTCCCGGGTCGGAGACGTTCATCTTGAGGATCTGCGGGACTTCGTTGGGAATGCGGTCGACCAGTTCGGCGAGCGTTTCGGCCGCCGTCACGGTGCGGGCCACCAGTTCGTCCAGCTCGGCGGGGTCGGCCGGGGTCTCCTTCGCTCCCTGCACCTGCGCGATGGCGTACGGCTGCACCTGATCGATGGCGTCGATCGTGATGCGACGCAGCCCCTGCAGCGTGATCTGCACGGTGTCGCCCGGCAGGTTGATGCGCTCGTGCACGCGGGCGGCCACCCCGACGCGCCCCACGAACTTGTCGGGATCGACGGCGTCGTCACCATCGCCGGAGGCCACCACCAGGGCCACGACGAGGCCGGCCTCTTCGTGTGCTCGGAGCAGCGCCAGGTTTTCCGGGGCGCCCATCTGGACGGCAATCGTGCCCAGTGGGTACACGAGCGTCGAGCGGAGCGCCATCAGCGGCAGCGTCGGCGGGAGCTCGGCCCGGAGGATCTCCTCCTTGCGCTGGCCGCGGGGCATCGGAATGGCGGGGAACCGGGAGTTCGGTCGGGACACGGAGCGGGCGGCGAAGGTGACGGCGGGACCCGGGCCCCGGACAGCGAGGGGGCCGAGGACGCGATCAACGCGTAAATCCACGACAAGTTGCGCTCCGGGTGGCCCTCTCCGTCACCCCCCAGGACCAAGGTCGTGGCCAGCCGCCCGTGGAGCCACGCCGGCGGGCGTTGCTGTGGCCACTCCGGGGTGGCAGTTTGCAGTGATGTTCGACGAGCTCACAGATAAACTCGGCAACGTCTTCGCGAAGCTGCGCGGTCGCGGCGTTCTCACCGAGTCCGACATCAAGGAGGGGATGCGCGAGGTCCGCCGCGTCCTGCTCGAAGCCGACGTGAATTTTGCCCTCACCCGCGAGTTCCTCGAGCGGGTGGAGAAGAAGGCCGTGGGGGTGCTGCAGCTCAAGTCGGTGCAGCCGGCGCAGCAGCTGGTCAAGATCGTGCACGACGAACTGACCACAATGCTCGGCGAGCGGCGCGAAGGGCTCAAGATGAGCACGGTGCCGCCCACGATCGTGATGATGGTGGGGCTTCAGGGGTCGGGCAAAACGACCACGGCCGGCAAGCTCGCCCGCAAGCTCAAGCTCGAGAACAAGAGCACCCGCCTGGTTGCCGCCGACGTGTACCGCCCCGCGGCCATCGACCAGCTGGAGACGCTCGGCAAGGCGCTCGACGTTCCGGTGTACGCCGATCGCACGACGCAGGACGTGGTGAAGATCGCCCGGGCGGGCATCGAGCAGGGCACGCGCGGCCGCGATCGGGTGGTCATCGTGGACACCGCCGGCCGCCTGCAGATCGACGCCGACATGATGGACGAGCTCAAGCGGCTCAAGGCGGCGATCAAGCCCGACGAGATCCTGTTCGTGGCCGACGGCATGACCGGCCAGGAAGCGGTGAAGATCGCCCAGGGCTTCAACGAGGCGCTCGACGTCACGGGCGTGATCCTCACCAAACTCGACGGCGATGCCCGTGGTGGCGCCGCGCTGTCGATCTACGGGGTGCTCAAGAAGCCCATCAAGTACATCGGTGTCGGCGAGAAGCCGGACGCGCTCGAGGAGTTCCACCCGGAACGCATGGCGGGGCGCATCCTGCAGATGGGCGACATCGTGTCGCTCGTCGAGAAGGCGCAGGAGGCATTCGACGAGACCGAGGCCAAGAAGCTCGAGAAGAAGGTCCGCAAGGAGGGTATGGACCTGGAGGACTTCCTCTCGGCGATGCGCCAGATGCAAAAGCTGGGGCCCTTCGAGAACCTCCTGAAGATGCTGCCGGGGGTGAACCCGAAGATGCTCAAGGACGTGAAGATGGACCCCAAGCGCATGAAGCACATCGAGGCGATCGTGCTGTCGATGACGCCGCAGGAGCGCAAGAAGCCGGAGATCATCAACGGCTCGCGCAGGGCGCGTATTGCCAAGGGGTGCGGCCGTCCGGTGAGCGATGTGAACCGCCTGCTGGAGCAGTTCCGCGAGATGCAGAAGATGATGAAGAAGATGGGCGGAGCCGGCGGCAAGGGCGGCGGGATGCCGAGGCTGCCGTTTGGGGGAGGCGGGATGTTCGGGATGCGGTGACCCGGGTAACGGCGGCACTGCGCGAGCTGAACGGCGCCAGCTGAAGGGCGCGAGCCAAAGGGCGCGAGCCAAAGGGCGCGAGCCAGGCTGCGCGAGCCAACCCGCGCCGGGTAAATGAAGACGCCGACCGTACATATACGGTCGGCGTTTCCGTTGCTTCTGGGAGCGTGGCCTCCCTCGCGCCCCTTGGCTCGCGCCCCTTGGCTCGCGCCCCTTGGCTCGCGCCCCTTGGCTCGCGCCGTTCCGCCGTTATCGCCGCACGCCCCGCCTCAGCCTTCCGCCGGTACCACCGCGTCGAGTCCGGGCCAGCCGCCGAGGTTGTACACCACCAGCGTGCGCAGGTAGTGCCGTCCTGCGTCGCCGTGCGCGGCGAGGACGGCTTCGGCACCAGCCTTCACGCGCTCGGCGTCGGCGTAGGGCGCCTCCAGCTCCTCGGGCATCACCCCGTTCTCGTGCGCTACGCCGGCGGTGTCGAGAAAGGTGATCTGGTACTGCGGCTCGAGGTCCACGTACAGCAACTGCAGCAGTTCCAGCTCATCCTGCGCCGTGAGCGCGCCGAGCCGGAGGCACTCCTTGGCGAGCTTGTCGGGCGGCCACGTGACGAGGGTGGCGGCGCGGAAACCGCCGCCCTTGGCGGCGATGCGCTGCGCGTATAGCGCGCGGGCACCCTTGTGCCGGGCGAGGGCCTGCTGGACCAGCGCGAGGCGCCGTTCGGCAGGCAGGGACTTGAACGGAGAGAGGATCTTGGCCATAGCGTGCAAGCTAGCCGCCCCCGCCGGAAACACGAAACGGGCTGCCCCCTGAGAGAGCAGCCCGCCGTGCGTGGTTGGCGTCCGGGTCAGCGCTTGGCGCCGCCGCCAGGGACATTGAGGCGGTCCATGACCCGCTGGGCGATGGCATCCGCCAGCGCATCCCCGGCCAGCACCGGTTGAGACAAACGCCCCATCACCGGCGGCGGGCCGGCCGGCACGCCCGACTGACGCCGCTGGGCCAGGGCGTCGGCCGCCTCCTGCGAGTCGACGCCGGTCGCGATCTCCCGCAGCAGCCCCTCGTGAATGTCGTACACGAGGCCGTGCAGCAACGGGCGCTTCCCCTTCGCCCACGCGTTCTGGATGACCGGGGTCTCGGACAGGTGGTAGAGCTGCTCCAGCACATTGAGCTCCACCACCCGGTCGAAGCGTGCCTGTTCGTCCTCGATCTGCTCCAATTCCGGCTTGTTCCAGCGCACCACGTTGCGGATGGGCTGCAGCCAGAGGTCCACGAGTCCGTAGCTCTGGTTGCCCATCGCGGCCTTCACGCCGCCGCAGTTGTAGTGGCCGGTCACGATCACATGCTTCACGTCGAGCACCTCGACGGCGTACTGCAGGACGCTCATGGCGTTGAGGTCGCTGGGCAGCACCACGTTGGCGATGTTGCGGTGCACGAACAGCTCACCGGGCTCGGTGCCGGTGACCACGTTGGCCGGCACCCGGCTGTCCGAACAGCCGATGTACAGGAAGTGCGGTTCCTGCCGCGACGCGCGCTTCTCGAAGTACTCGGGGTCGTCGGCCTTCATGGCCGCCGCCCACTCGCGGTTGTGCTGAATGATCTTGCGGAAGTTTTCCATGGAGGCCGTCTCAGTGGGCGGGGGTCACGTCGGTCTCGGGGATGCCGACCAGACGGTAGTCGATGTTGCGGCTGCGGGCGGTCTCACGGAATTCGAGCAGCACCTCGAGCGCGTCGTAGTCGAACCGTGCGGTCTTGCGACCGTCGATTTCGACGCGGGACCCGGGGGGAAAGCTCTCCAGCGTGCGCGACAGGTTGGCCTTGCTGAGGAAAGTGACCTGGTCGGGAAGCACGAAACGCGTGAGAATGGCGCCCGGCGGGCTGACTTTGGTAAGCGCGGGACGCCGCATGTGCTCGGCGATGATGAACCCGATACCGACCACGAGGCCGATACCGATACCGCGCAGCAGGTCGGTGAACAGGATGGCGAGAATGGTCACGGCGAACGGGATGAAGTGTGACCACCCCAGGTGCCACGCCGACCGCCAGAGCGCCGGGTTCGACAGCTTGTAGCCGGTCACCAACAGGATCGAGGCGAGGGCGGCGAGCGGAATGCGATTGAGCAACGCCCCGAGCGCCAGCACGGCAAGCAGCAGCCACACGCCGTGAATGAGCGCCGAGAGGCGGGTGCGGGCACCGGCGTCCACGTTCGCCGAACTGCGAACGATCACACCTGTCACCGGCAGGCCGCCAAGGAACCCCGACACGATGTTGCCGACGCCCTGGGCGAGCAGCTCGCGGTTGGCGGGGGCATCACGCTTCTCCGGATCGAGCTTGTTGGTGGCTTCGAGGCTGAGCAGCGATTCGAGGCTGGCCACGATGCCGAGGGTGATGGCGAGCACCCACACCCCCTGGTCACCGAGGGCGCTCCAGTCGGGGCGGGAAATCCGGGCGGCCACGGCATCGAGTCCGCCGGTGGGCAGCGACACCAGATGCTCGCCGCTGATCGCGAACGACGGTTCGAGCACCCGCAGCATTTCGTTGATGCCGACGCCGAGCAGGACGGCAAGGAGCGGGGCCGGCAGCAGCTTGACGCGCGCCATGGGCGTTTTGGGCCAGTACACCATCAGCGCGACGCCGAGCAGCGCGATCGCCACCGCGCCCGGCTGGATCTGCTGCATCGCCTGCCCGATGGCCCCGAAGGTGTTCTCCCCCGAGGGACTCACGAAGGCGAAGTCCCCCTCGAAGTCGTCGTCGTAGCCTACGGCGTGCGGGATCTGCTTGAGGATGAGCGTTACGCCGATCGCGGCCAGCATCCCCTTGATGACCGACGAGGGGAAGTAGTATCCGATGATACCGGCGCGGGCCGCGCCGAGCACCACCTGCAGCACGCCGCCGAGAATCACGGCCGGCAGGAAGCGGGAGAAGCCACCCACCTGTGCGATGCCCGCGATCACGATGGTGGTCAGGCCGGCGGCCGGACCACTGACCATGAGCGGTGAACCCGAGATCGCCCCGACCACGAGGCCACCGACGATCCCGGCGATGACGCCGGAGAGCACGGGGGCGCCCGACGCGACGGCGATACCGAGACACAGCGGCAGCGCTACGAGAAACACCACGACCGAGGCCGGCACGTCGTCGCGCCAGGAGGCGAACAGCTGGGTCATGGTGGAGGGTGGAGCAGCAGGCGGTGTCGGTGACACCGAGTGAGGCGGTGACGACGAGGCCGGAGGACGAGGCGGCGCGGGCGCGGGGGCCGTCATGCGTGCGAGGGTGGCGGGGCAGGGCCGATGGCGCATCGGCGGCGGGGAAGCACTGGGGTTGATTCAGCCTAACGGTGAATACGCAGGGGTGCCAGTTTTCGATGGATCAGTCGGTCTGCATCCCCTCCCCCGACCACGCCACTCATGTCTGTGCTCGCTTCCGAGGATGTTTCGCCGTTCATCAACCGCTGGCGTCGCATGCGCTCAGCCACCCTTGGGGTCGCTGTCTTGCTCGCCTGCGGAGGGAACCCCGAATACGACGTGGTCATCCGTAATGGGACCCTCTACGACGGGTCCGGCCGGGAGCCGGTCGCCGGTGATCTCGCGATCGCCGGCGACTCCATCGTTGCCGTCGGCACCGTGTCCGGACGCGGTCGGCTCGAGGTCGATGCCACGGGCTATGCCGTATCCCCCGGCTTCATCAACATGTTGAGCTGGGCCAATGAGTCGCTGCTCGAGGACGGGCGCAGCATGAGCGACATCATGCAGGGGGTCACGCTGGAGGTCATGGGCGAAGGCGAGTCGATGGGCCCGCTGTCCGACACGCTGCGGGCGGACATGCTGAACCAGCAGGGGGACATCCGCTACCCCATCACGTGGCGCACGCTGCGCGGCTATCTCGACTCGCTCGTGGCCCGTGGGATCAGCACCAACGTCGCGTCGTTCATCGGCGCGACGACGGTGCGCATCAACCACGTCGGGTGGGATGACCGGGCGCCGACGGCGGCCGAACTCGCCGCCATGCAGGCAGAGGTGCGGCAGGCCATGGAGGAGGGCGCCATGGGCGTGGGGTCCTCGCTCATCTACGCCCCGGCGTTCTATGCGAAGACCCCCGAACTCGTGGCCCTCATGCGGGCGGCCGCCCCATACGGCGGCATGTACATCTCGCATCTGCGCAGCGAGGGAGCGCGGCTCGAGGAGGCCGTCGATGAACTGATGACCATTGCCCGAGAGACCGGCGCCCGCGCCGAGATCTATCACCTCAAGGCCGCCGGTGAAGCGAACTGGCCGAAGATGGCACGGGTGCTTGCGCGCATTGATTCGGCACGGGCCGCAGGGCTCGAGATCACGGCGGACATCTACCCGTACACGGCAGGTGCCACCGGCCTCGATGCGGCCATGCCGCCGTGGGTGCAGGAAGGAGGCTACGCGGCGTGGGCCAAGCGGCTGCAGGACCCCGCCGTTCGCCGCAAGGTGGCCGAGGAGATGCGCACGCCCACCGATCAGTGGGAAAGCCTGCTGCTCGCGTCCGGTTCTCCCGATCGGGTGGTGCTGTCGGGGTTCAAGGCGGACTCGCTCAAGCCGTACACCGGCAAGACCCTGGCTGCGGTGGCGGCGCTGCGTGGCACGTCGGTGGAGGAGACGGCCATGGACCTCGTGATCAAGGATGGCAGTCGCGTCGGCACGATCTACTTCATCATTGACGAGGACAACATCGCGGCCCAGCTGCGCAAGCCGTGGGTAAGCGTCGGGTCGGATGCCGGCTCCCTTGCCAGCGAGGGCGTGTTTCTCAAGAGCAGTCCGCACCCGCGCGCCTACGGTTCCTTTGCCCGAGTGCTCGGCAAGTACGTGCGTGACGACAAGGTGCTGACGCTCGAGGAAGCGGTGCGCCGCATGACGAGCCTGCCGGCGGCCAACCTGCGCATCTCCCGGCGTGGCACCCTGACCCCCGGCGCCTTCGCCGACGTCGTGATCTTCAACCCGGCCACCGTGCGCGACAACGCCACCTTCGAGCAACCGCATCGGTATGCATCGGGTGTGCGGGACGTCTTCGTGAACGGTGTCGCCGTGCTGCGCAACGGAGAGCACACCGGCGCCACCCCCGGCCGGGTCGTGCTGGGGCCCGGCGCGAAGCGGTGACCGGCCCATGACCACACGACGCGACTTTCTTGGCACGGCCGGTCTGGCGGCCGGCGGGTGGGCGTGGCTGCGCGAACGGCGTGCGCCTGGTGCGCGAACCTCGCAAGCCGCTCACGATCTCGTCGTGCGCGGTGGCGTGGTGTTCGACGGCACCGGCAGTGCCGGCACCGAACTCGACGTGGCGCTGCAGCGCGGGCGCATCACGGCGATCGCCCCGCGTATCAACGAGCGAGGCACCGAGGAACTCGATGCCCGTGGGCTGGCCGTGGCGCCGGGGTTCGTGGACATCCATTCGCACGGCGACGGCAATCTGCGTGAAGACCCGCGCGCGGAGTCGGTGACCCGGCAGGGCATCACCACCATCGTGGTCGGTGCCGACGGCAGTTCGCGCTTCAGCGGAGCCGAGGGGGCGTCGTTTGCCGAGTGGGCGCGGAGCACGGAGCAGCTCGCGCCCGCGATCAACGTCGCGTCGATGATCGGCCTGGGCAGCGTGCGTGAGGCCGTCATCGGCGAGGCCGACCGCACGGCCACGGCCGCAGAGATCGCGCGCATGACCGCCATGGTCGAGCGCTCACTGGCCGAGGGCGCCTGTGGCGCATCCACCGGCCTCGAGTACACGCCGGGCGCGTTCGCGTCGCCCGATGAACTGGTAGCGCTCTGTCGGCCGCTGTCGGCGCGCCGCCTGCCGTACGCCACCCACATGCGCAACGAAGATGACCGGTTGCTCGACGCCATCGACGAGTCGATTGCCGTGGCGCGGGGCGCTCGCTGTCCGCTGCAGGTCTCGCACCTCAAGATGCAGGGCACACGCAACTGGCCCAAGATCGACGCTGCCCTCGACCGGCTGACCGCCGCGCGCACCGAGGGCATCGATGCCTGGTTCGACGTCTACCCGTACGTGGCCTACTCCACCGGGCTCTCCAACCTGTTCCCGGTGTGGGCGCGTGACGGCGGCGCCGCGCCGTTCCTCGCCCGCCTGCGGGATCCGGCCACCGCGCCGCGTATTCGCAGCGAGTCGCTGGCCAAGGTGGAGGTGATCGGGGGGTGGGACAACGTGCAGATCTCGCGCGTGACCCACGCCGCCGACCGTGATGCCGAAGGGAAGCGGCTGGGAGCCTGGGCCCAGACCCGCGGACTCGATCCGTACGACGCGGCGGTCGGGCTGCTGGAGCGCAATCGCGCCGAGGTGGGCATGCTGGGCTTCGCCATGAGCGAGGAGAATCTCGATCGGTTGCTGTCGCACGCCTACGCCATGGTGTGCTCCGACGGTGGGGGCTTTGCGGTCGACGGGCCGACGCGACGAGGCAGCCCGCACCCGCGGGGCGCCGGCACCATGCCCCGGGTGCTGGGGCGGTATGTGCGCGAGCGGAAGGCGCTCACCCTCGAGGACGCCATTCACAAGATGACGGCGCGTCCTGCCGACCGGGTGCACCTGCGCGACCGCGGACGGCTGGCCGTGGGGCTGGCAGGGGACGTGGTGCTGTTCGATCCGGCGCGCGTGGCTGACGCGGCCACCTTTGCCAACCCGTTCCAGTACCCCGTGGGGATCGCCGCCGTGGTGGTGAACGGGCGGGTGGCTGTGCGCGACGGGCAACATCTTGCGGACGCGGGGGCGGTGCTGCGGGCGATGTAGGGTCATGGAAGACGGCCCCATCGCGCAGCCGAGCAAGGAGCGAGGTATACTCCGCCACCGGCCAGTGCGAGTGGCACGACCGGCGTCTTTCCTTCCCCTCGAGCCCATGCCTTCCCGTCGATCCGTGCTTTGCCAGCTCGCGCTGGCCGGCCTCGCCATGCCGCTTGCTCCTACCCTGTTGCACGGGGCGGGTACCCCGATCGTGCCACGGCACCGTGTGGTGAAGCAGCTGCGCATCACCATCCTGTCCACCATGCTCGCTGATGAAGGGCTCGGCGAGTGGGGGTTCGCGGCACTGGTGGAAGTGGATGGTCACCGGCTGCTGTTCGACACCGGGGCCCACGAGGATGTGGTCGCGCGCAACGCACGGGAAGTCGACATCACCCTCGACACCGTGCCGGAGGTGGTGCTGAGTCACTTCCATGGCGACCACACCAGTGGCCTCGTGGCCTTGCGGCGTGAGGTGGCCGCACGGCAGCGCACGGCGCTGGCCCGGGCGCATGTGGCCGACGGGATCTTCGCGCCACGGCTGCGGGACGGTGAGGCGCGAGACTACAACGACATGAACCGGGTGCGGCCCCAGTACGAGGCGGCGGACGGCTCGTTCACGGTGCACGGGAAGCCCACCGAGATTCACCCCGGCGTGTGGCTGACGGGGCCAGTGCCGCGACGGCATCCGGAGCGCAACTGGAGCGTCGGCGCCCGCCCGGCTCGTGTCCAGCTTGGTGCGCAACTGGTGGAGGATACCGTCCCCGACGACATGGCCATGATTATCGACACCGACCAGGGCCTCGTCGTGCTTACGGGCTGTGGACATGCCGGCGTCGTCAACATCATCGCGCACGCCCGCGACGCGGTCCGCCCGGCGCCGGTGCACGCGCTTATTGGAGCGCATTCACCTGTTCAACACGCCCGGCAATATCGCGCGCTGAGCCAGCGCTCCCGATGGCGTTCGTCGAATGGGGGTCGGGCGGGCGCCTCAACGCCTGGGTGCGCCCGGCGTACCCTACACAAGGCCGGGGCCCCCGCCGGCCGCTCCCTCAACCGATCCGACGCATGACCCGCCGTCCTGTCCCGCTCTGTCTCGCGCTCCTTGGTGCGGCCCCGGCCTTGGCTGGCGCGCAGCCCGCGCGTCCCGCCGCCCGTCAGGTTGCCGCACTCAGGGCGCCCCTGATGGCGTCAGCCGACCCGGCGCTGTTCCGTGGCCTCGCGTACCGCCTTGTCGGCCATTCGCGCGGCGGGCGCGTGACCACGGTTACCGGCGTGCCCTCACAGCCCCGCACGTTCTACATGGGCGTGGCCAGCGGCGGCCTGTGGCGCACGACCAATGGCGGCGAAAGCTGGGAGCCCATCACCGATGGCAAGGTGCCGGTCGGGTCGATGGGCTCGGTCGCGGTGGCCGATAGCGATCCGAACGTGATCTGGCTGGGCACCGGCTCGGACGGTGTCCGCTCCAACGTGTCCACCGGGCGCGGCATCTATCGCAGCGGCGATGCCGGCAAGACCTGGGAGTTCCGGGGGCTGTACAATGCCGGGCAGATCGGTGCGGTGCGCATCCACCCCACCAACCCGGACGTCGTCTGGGTGGCGGCCTACGGCGACATCTTCAAGCCCAACACCGAACGTGGCGTCTTCAAGACCACCGATGGCGGCAAGACGTGGAAGAAGACGCTCTACGTGAGCGACAGCACGGGCGCGATGGATGTGGAGTTGCAGCCCGGTAATCCCAATGTCGTCTTCGCGTGGATGAACCGCATCGAGCGCAAGCCGTGGACGATCATCTCCGGTTCGCGCGAAGGCGGCTTCTACAAGAGCACCGACGGCGGCGAGACCTGGACGCGCAAGCAGGCCACGGGGCTCCCCACTGAGCTCATCGGCAAGGGCAACATCGCGGTCACGGCGGCCAACCCGCAGCGGCTCTATGCGCTGGTGGAGGCGCTCCCTGGGGGCGGCCTCTATCGCAGCGAGAATGCCGGCGAGAGCTGGCAGTTGGTGAACAGTACGCCCGGGCTCATTACGCGGCCCTTCTACTACACCTCGCTCAATGCCGACCCGACCAACGCCGACGTGGTGTACGGCGGCGCCGAAACGCTGTACAAGAGCACCGACGGCGGCAAGACCGTCGCGCCGTTCCGCACGCCGCACGGGGACAACCACGACCTGTGGATCAACCCGAACAACAGCAACACGATGGTGCAGTCTAACGACGGCGGCGCCAACGTGTCCTTCGACGGCGGCAGGACGTGGAGTTCGCAGGATGTGCAGCCGACGGCCGAGTTCTACGGCGTGTGGCTCGACAACGCATTCCCGTACAAGCTGTACATGGCGCAGCAGGACAACAGCACGTACGTGGTACCGAGCGTGAACGACCCGTTCAACATCGCGGGCATTCGCACCGGCCCGGGGTGCGAGACGGGGCCGATCATTCCGCATCCGGCCGACCCGAACCTCATTCACGGCAACTGCAAGGGGCAGTACTACGTGCAGAACGTGGCGGCCGGGGTGACCAAGGCCTACTGGATCGGTGCCCAGTCGCTGTACGGCAATGACGGTGGGGACCTGATCTTCCGCATGCAGCGTACCACGCCGATGGCCACGTCGCCGCATGATCCGAAGGTGCTCTACTACGGGTCGCAGTATCTGCACCGCACGCGCGACAACGGGGCCACCTGGCAGAAGATCTCGCCCGACCTCACGGCGTTCCCCAAGTGCTGTCAGGGCGGCAGCGGCCAGCCCATCACGCGTGACGTGACGGGTGAGGAGTTCTACAGCACGCTGTATGCCATCACCGAATCGCCGCTCGAGAAGGGCGTGATCTGGACCGGCTCGAACGACGGGCCGTTCTCGGTGACGCGTGACGATGGCAAGACGTGGGCGCGCATCACGCCCAAGGAGCTGGAGTGGGGCGGGCGCGTGGCGTGGATTGACGCCTCGCCGCACCGGAAGGGCTCGGCCTACTATGCCACCTACCGCTACCTGCTTGGCGATTACAAGCCGTACATCTACCT
>JBEILM010000060.1:0-22927 GCA_040379205.1 Gemmatimonas sp. | reverse complement strand
CTCGTTGTTGATACAGCGCACTCATTACTTGATCGAGGCTACCCGTATGCGCATCGCCGCGCCGTTCTCCGCCCGTCTGGCTCTCCGCCGCACCGCCGCACTGGGCGTCGTTTCGCTCCTCGCCGCCTGCGGCGATGACAATGGCACCGCCGCTGCCCCGACCGTCGCGTCCACCGAGTTCCGGCGCCTCGTGGTTTCTGACACGGCCCCGTTCGCGCGCATCTTCGATGCCACCACGGGCCAGCGCGTCGACTCCATGGGCGGCCTGCCGTCGCGCATCACCTACCTGTACACCGCCAAGGGGCGCATCGCCTTCGCGCACTTCCAGACGCGCGATCAGGTCTCCTTCATCGACGGCGGTGTCTTCGAGCAGAATGGCCGCGGCGTGAAGCAGGCGCCGCGCCTCGTGGGCAGCTTCTCCGACATTCGGCCGATTCACGGCAACTACAACGGCGACCTCGTGTCGGTCCACTTCGACGGCAGCGGCAACGTGCGCTTCTGGAGTGAGCAAGGGGTGGCCGCCGGCAACACGCAGCCCGTCTCGACGATCCGCACCGGGCCGGCACACCACGGCGCCGGCATGGCCACGTTCGACGGCGGTTTCATGTCCGCGTCCATTCAGGACCCGGCCAACCCGGCGCTGCCGAATGGCGTGGTCGTCTTCAACCGCCAGGGCCAGGAGGTCGCGCGCAACACCACCTGCCCCGGCCTGCACGGCTTGGCCGGCAATGCTGCGGGCAAGCTCTACGGCTGCGCGGATGGCGCGCTGCTGGTGACCATGAACGGCACCACGCCGGCCTTCAGCAAGGTCACGCACGCCACCGACCCGCGCTTCGGCGTCGGTACCGTGTGGGCGCGCGATGGGCAGCCCAACTTCCTCGTCCGCGTGTCCATTCGCGGGCAGCCGGTGAGCAGCGCGACGCGTGCCCTTGGTGTCGCCCAGGTGTCGTCGCGCACCATGCTTCCCATCACTATCCCCGGGGGTGACCTCGACTGGACGGCCGACATCGACCACAGCGGCCGCCATGCGCTCATCCTCGGCCGCACCGGCGCGCTGCACGTGGTGGACATGAGCACCCGTCAGGTCACCGGCACGCTCGCCGGCCTCGTGCCGCCCATGCCCACCAGCGGCACGGTGCTCACGCCGTTCTTCGCCTTTGCCGAGGGCGTGGCGTACATCACGAGCCCCACGCAGGGCCGCGTGTACGAGATCGCGATCAGCAGCAGCGGTGTGCCCACGATCGCCCGCACCATGAACGTCGGCGGCACCCCCGAGCGCATCGTCGTGGTCGGTGTCCGCGAGAACCGCTCGTTGCAGCGGTGACGTTGCAGCGCCCCACCCGGCGCCTGGTGTGCACGTTCGCGGCGGCGGGGACGCTATTCCCCGCCGCCGCGTTGTCGCAGCAGGACACCACGGCCGCCGCGCGTGCGCGTGTCGTACGCACGGCCGACAGTACCGCGCGGCGTGACTCCACGCGCGCGCAAGTGCTCGGCACCATCAAGGTCACGGCGGTGCAGGGCAGCGGCCTGTCGCTTGCGCGCCCGGCGAGCGTGCTGGAGGGGCGCGCGCTCGATCGCCGTCTGGCGCCGTCGCTCGCGGCCACCATTGCCGGCGAGCCCGGGGTCACGGCGCGCAGCAACGGCCCCATGGCCACGCAACCGGTCATTCGCGGCCTCAGCGGCGACCGCGTGCTCGTGCTCGAGGACGGGCAGCGCACGGGCGACATTGCCACCACCGCGCCCGATCACGCGGTGACCATCGATCCCATGACGGCCCGGCGTGTGGAGATCATCCGCGGGCCGGCCGGGCTACTCTTCGGAAGCAACAGCCTCGGCGGCGTGGTCAACGTGGTGCGCGACGACGTGCCCACGGAACGGGCGGCCCGACTGGTATCGGGGACGTTCACCGGTCAGGGCGAATCGGTGAACAGCGGCGGCGTTGCTCACGCCGGTGTGCGCGGAGGCGTCGGCCCGTTGGCCTGGCGCGTGAGCGGGTCGTGGCGCACCGCCGGCGACACGCGGGCGCCGCGCGGGCCGCTCCCCTTTTCCGACCTGCGCGGACACGATGTGGGCGCCGGTGCCGCCCTGGTGGATGTCACCACGGCGCACGGCACCTGGCGCCTCGGCGGTGCGGCGCGCGACGTGGCCAGCACCTACGGCGTGCCGGCCAGCTTCGCCGGCGTCGTGCTGCCCGGGGCGCACGATGGCGGCGTGTACGTGGACCTGGCGCGCCGCAGTGGTCGCCTCGATGGCTCCTGGCGCGCGTTGGAGAGCTCCGCGGCTCCGCGGTGGCGTCCACGGCTCACGCAGGCCAACGTGTCCACACAGTTCGTACGTTTCGAACAGTCGGAGCTCGAGCGCGGCGGCTTCGTAGGCACGCGCTTCGGACAACTGATGGCCAATGGCGATGCGCTCGTGCAGTACGTGCGCCACGCCGGCGTACCCGTGCGCGGCAGCGCCGGCGTGTGGGCACAGTGGCGGGACTTCCGCGCCGAAGGCAGCTTCACGGGTACGCGTCCGGGCGTGATGCGGTCGGGGGCGGTGTTCGCCATGGAGGAGATGGAGCTCGACGCGCTTTTCGGCGGGCGCGCCGTACGGCTGCAGTGGGGCGCCCGATTCGACGCCGCGCGCATCGTGCCGCTCGACAGCACCGAAACGGCGCTCGTGCGCGATGTCCGCACCCGCGCCTTCCGCACGCCCACCGGCAGCGTCGGCCTCACCGTGGGCGCCGGCGGTGGTGTGACGCTCGGGGCGAGTGTCACGCGCGCCTTCCGGCCGCCGGCGATCGAGGAGCTCTTCTCGGCCGGGCCGCACCTCGCCACCTACGCGTACGAAGTGGGCAATCCGCAGCTCCGCGCGGAACGCGGCAACGGCGCCGACCTGTTCGTGCGTCTCGCCCGTCGGACGCTGACCGGCGAGATGAGCGTGTTCGCCATGCGCGTCGACGACTTCATCTATCAGCAGCCGCTGGTGGATGCGGTCACCGGTGAACCGGTGCGCGACCGCCGCCTGCGCCGCTACAACGTGTACCGGGCCGAACAGGCCGACGCGCGCCTGTACGGAGCGGAAGGGCGCCTCGAGTGGCGTGTGCCGCGGGTCCGCGGCCTGGCGCTCGAGGGGACCGTGTCGTGGGTGCACGGCGTGCAGCGTCCGCTGATGACCACCGCCGCCGCGCCGACGGCACCAACGGCCGTCTGGACGCCACTGCCGGCCATGCCACCACTGCGGAGTCGCCTGCAGGGACGGTGGGAGAATGCGCGCTGGAGTGTGACGGCCGGCGCCGAAGCTGCGGCGCATCAGGGGCGTGTCCCACCTGCGCCTGAAACGCTCGGACGGACCACTTGTTCGCTCGCGGCCTCGCAGGCCGTGGCGGGGGCAGGGGCGCCCGCGCTGCTGCCCGCCGAGTTCTGTCCCACCGACGGGTGGGTCGTGGCCAACGCCAGCGCGTCGCGTCGCTGGATCGTCGGCACGCAACTGCACGAGATCACCGCGTCGGTGGACAACCTCTTCGATGCCGACTGGCGCGATCACCTGTGGCGCGCGAAGCAGGTTGCGCCGCAACCGGGGCGCAATCTGCGCCTGTTCTATCGCTGGAGCTGGTAATGCCTCGAATGTCTCTGGTACTCGCGGTGGCGAGTCTCGCGTTGGTGGCCGCCTGCGACCACCCGATTGCGGTGGTCACCCCACATGCAGAAGTGGCGGATCTGGTCTTCGCCGACTCCGTCTCCGGTGCCGTGCTGGCCCGCACCACCGACAACCGCACGTGGACCGGCGCCCCGCTCCACCTGTGTGTCGACGAGGTGCGCACGCTGCTCCCTCAGGCGCTCGATTTCCGCGGGGTGCCCGTGGATCTCGTGTCGCGACGGGACCTCGAGATCCGCGGCGAGAGTGCCGACGCCCTGGTGGCGTGGGAACCGCTGCGTGGTCGCGGCAAGCTGTTCGCGCTCGCGCCCGGTACCACCCGGGTGCGCTTTCTCGTGTGGCATCTCACCCACGCCGACCTCGTGTCACCGTGGCTCGACGTCATCGTTCACCCCAGAGCTGCCTGTCCGGCGGCCCGCTGATTCGGAGGAGCTTCATGCGCACCCTGTCCATCATTCGACGGTCCGCGATCGGTGCCGCGGCCACCTGGCTGCTCGCGGCGTGTGGCGGTGGCGGCGACGTGGCCGCCCCACCACCGACCGCGCCCCGCCTCGAGATCGCGAGCATCGTGGTGGAAGACCCGCAGACCGGCGACATCATGTTCTCGCACGCCGATCATTGGCACGGGTTCCCCACCGTGGCTGCCGGTGGCGCCCGCACGTTGCGGGTGCACTTCGTGAAGCAGGGGCGGGCCCCCGACGATCACGACATGCCGCCGCGCAACGAGTGGTTCACGCTCGCCGAACATGCCGATCATGCCGTGCCGGTGGTGATCGAGGACCCTGCGCGGGCCACATGGAACGGCGATCGGCTGGGCGGCCAGTTGCGTGGCCAGACGGCCGGTGCGTCGCGGATGAACTTCCGGGTGTTTCGTGGCAGTACGACGGTGTGGGAGGCGCCGCCGCTCAACTTCGTGGTCCGGTGAGCGCAGCGGACTGGGTCCATAGGCTGGCTCAATGAAAAACATCGAAACAATCATGAGAACGAAAACATGAATGGGAGGTAATGGTGATAGGCGGATGGGCGAGCGTGCCGCGTCAGGCTGCGCGAGCCCTTCGCCACCGCCGACCGGGGTCACGCGAGGGCGTGACCCACGACCGGCGACCACCTGCGGTCGCTTGTCGCGCCGCTCAACTGGAATACCGATCATGTCGCGGATCTTCCGCCCTGCGCCGCGTGCGGCGCGCTCCCTGCTGCCTGTGACGGCGCTCTGCGCCGCGTTGCCCCTGCTTACCGGATGCGCCACCATCCGTCAGGATGAAATCGGCGTGAAGACGCGCTTCGGCCGCATCTCCAGCGGTCCGTTGCAGCCTGGCGCCCAGTTCGTGATTCCCGGTGTCAATTCCGTGCTGCGCGTACCGGCCCGTGTGGTCAACCGCGAAGTGCGCCTCGAGATGCCGTCCAAGGAGGGGCTCAATGTCGCGGCCGAAGTCTCCATCCTGTATCGCGCCAGGACTGAGAACATCCGCCAGATCCTCGAGACCAGCGGCGTGCGCTACGAGGAGGATGTCATCATCCCGGTCTTCCGCTCGGCGGCCGCCGACGTCTCGGCGCGCTACATGGCCAAGGACATGCACAGCGGTGTCCGTACCGGCATCGAGCAGGCGATCCGCGAAAAAATGATGGAAACGCTGGAGCCGCGTGGCTTCCAGGTCGACAACGTGCTGCTCAAGAGCATTCGCCTCCCCGCCGACCTCGCTCGCGCCATCGAAGAGAAGCTCGAGGCCGAGCAGCGCTCCGAGCAGATGCGCTTCGTGCTCGATCGCGAGAAGCAGGAAGCCGAGCGTCGCACCATCGAAGCGCAGGGTATTCGCGACTCGTGGGCCATCATCGCCCAGGGGCTGACGCCGGCCATCATCTCCTACCAGTCCATCGAGGCGTTCCGGGAGTTGGCGCGGAGCCCCAACGCCAAGGTCATCGTCACCGATGGCAAGGCGCCGATGCTGCTCACGAACGAAATGGGCGCTAACGTGAGTCCGTCGAGTGGTGCCGCGAACGTCGAAACGGCGGCCCCGCGTCGGATTGTCCGGCCCACGGTGCCGGCACTGCCGGCCAGCGCGCCGGCCACCTCGAACCGGCAGCCGTGACCGTGACGCGCGCCCTACGGCACTGCGGCGTCCGGGGGGCGCTCGCCGGCGGCCTCTTGCTCGCCGGCGCGACGCCGCTCGCGGCGCAGTGGTCCGCCGCGCCCTCCGTGGCCGTGGGACTCGGGGTGCCCGGCGGCGCGCTGCACGACGCGGTCGGTGAAGGCGTCACCGCCAAGGCCGGCCTCTGGATGCGCGCCCCGCGGGTCCCCGTGGGGTTCACCGCAGAAGTCATGTACACGCACCTGCGTGGCGATCGGGGGCGCCCCGTGGCCGACGACCTGCAGATCGGGTCGGTGCTCGCCAACATCACCACCCGCCGCCATGAAGGTCGCCTCGATCCGTACGGAACAGCGGGCATCGGGTGGTACGGGTTCACCGATCCCGACAACCGGTTTACGAGCCGTCGAGCACCCGGGGTGAACGTCGGCGTCGGCGAAGTCATCGCGGTCGGGCGGCGCGACTTCTTCGTCGAGGCGCGTCTGCACGCCATGCGGACGTCCACGCCAACCGGTTCAACGTGGACCACGTTTCTCCCCCTGATGCTCGGTGTGCGCTTTTGAACGCCGGAGGGACGCGCGGCGCGACGTTGGCTCTCGGGCTGACGTTGGTCGCCGCGCAGGGGATTGGGGCGCAGGCTACCGCGACCGCGCCGCCGGCCACGCGCGGCGGTGACGAGCGCGGTGCCCTGCGGCTCGGCGGGGGCGACGATGTCGCCCTCACGCTCGGCGGGTATGTGCAGGTCGATGGGCGATGGATCTCCGGCGCGGCGTCGCGCCAGCCCGATGGTGTGCTGCTGCGGCGGGCGCGGCTCGTGTTCGATGCCGCGATGCCCAGCGGGTGGCATGTACGGCTGCAACCCGACTTCGGGCAGGGACGCGTGCTCGTGCAGGATGCCTTCGCCGGTCGCGAGGGTGCGTCGACCATCTTTCGCGCCGGGCGCTTCCGTCCGGCCTTCGGGACGGAGCGCATGCAGTCGTCGTCCACCCTGCTGTTCCCGGAGCGCGGCATCGTCAACTCGCTGATGCCGAGCCGGAGCTTCGGGGCGCAGTGGCAGTGGATGCCGGCGGCGTGGCGCGTGGCCCTTGGCGGGTTCCGTACGCCGATCGGCAGCGACGTGGTGCCCGTCGACACCGACGGCGACGTGGATCTGGTGGCGGGATCCGGGCACGATGTTCTCGTGCGCGTGGCACGCGATTTCTCGGGTGCCGGCTACATGGCCGACGTGCAGGCCGGGGTGCTGACCGGCAGTGAGCGCGGCACGGTCGACGCACCCGCCATCGGTCGGGTGCTCTCGGTGGCGCAGCAGCCCATCGTGGCGTTTCGCGACGACGGGACGGAGCTCGGCACCGTGCGCGCGGCGGGACGACGTACGCGGCTGTCGGCTGGCGGGCTGTTTGGTACGCGCGCCCATCTGGTGGCATTCGAGGGGGCGCTGCTTCGGCAGCGCGTGCAACGGGGAGCCACCCTGTACGAGCCGTCGGTGAGTGCCGTGGCCGTGCGGGTGGCGCGGGTGTGGAACGCCGACCGGCTGCGGTCACAGGAACTGCTCCCGCGGTCGGCGCGTGGCGCCATCGAGGTGGGCGCCCGCGGTGGAGTGGTGAGTGCCTGGGGTGAGGGGCTCGCCTCGCTCGTGACGCGGGCGTCGTCCACGCACGCCCGCACCGGCGGGGTGGCGGTGAGTTGGCTGCCGTCGTCGCTCACCCGTCTCACGATGGCCTACGACCTGACGGATCGGCGCTCCGATACGGCGCCGCACGAACACGCCCTGCTCATTCGCTGGCAGCAGGGATTCTGACGACGCCGGGCCTGGCCCGGCCTTCTGCTCGAGGAAATCATGCAGCGTACGTCGCCAGGGCGGCGCGCGTGGACCGCGACATTGCTCGTGACGGCGATGCTCGGCGTGGCGTCGCCGCTGTCCGCCCAGTATTTCGGCCAGAATCGCGTCCGCTGGGAGCGCTTCGATGTGCGGGTGCTGCCCACCCAGCATTTCGACATTCACTTCGACCGGGCGGCCGAACCCACGGTACGTGAGACGGCGCGCAAGGCCGAGCGGTGGTACACGCGCCTGTCGGCGGTGCTCGGTCACGAGTTCACGCAGCGCAAACCGCTCATCCTGTATACGAATCATCCGGACTTCCAGCAGACGACGCTCACCGATGCGCCGTTGAGCGAAGGGACCCGCGGCTTCGCCGAGTCGCTGCGCAATCGCCTCGTCATGCCGCTCACCGGTATCGGGGCCGACAACGACCACGTGCTCGGTCACGAAATCGCGCACCTCTTCCAGTTCGACATCGCGCGGCGCATCGAAGGAGAAGTAGGCATGAACCGCCTGCCGCTCTGGTTCGTGGAGGGCATGGCCGAGTACGTGTCGTTGGGCAGCGACGACCCGAACACCGCGATGTGGCTGCGGGCCGCCCTTGCCGAGGGCACCCTTCCGACCATCGACCAGCTGTCGTTCGATCCGCGGCTCTTTCCGTACCGCTACGGCCATGCCTTCTGGGCGTACGTCGGTGGCCGTTGGGGGGATGAAGCGGTGGGGGCGCTCTTCCGTTCGGCGCTCGAGGTGGGTGTGCGCGCGGCCATCGTGCGCACCCTCGGCGTGGAGGTCGATGTGCTCGAAGCCGACTGGCACGAGCGCATCGCCGAGGCGTATATCCCGCTCATGACCGAGCGCGAGGGCGCGGCGGCAATCGGCACGGTGCTCGCCGGAGGCGATGGCAGCGGGCGACTGACGCTGAGTCCGCAGCTCAGCCCGGACGGCACGATGCTGGCGTACATCGGGCAGGACGCGCTCGGTCGCCTCGATGTGCGGGTGCGCGACATGGCCACCGGGCGCGATCTGCGGTCGGTGGGTGTCGTGGCCCGCGACGGGCACACCGACGCGCTGGCGTTCCTGTATGCATCGGGGGCGTGGTCCCCCGACTCGCGGCAGTATGTCCACGTGGTCATCCGCCGTGGTGACTCCGAGTTGGTGATCACGGACGTGGTGCGTGGGACGCTGCTCCGGCGCATCCGCGTGCCGGGGGTGCAATCCATCAGCGGCGTGTCGTGGTCGCCCGATGGCCGCCAGCTGGCCATCGCGGGGACGCGGAACGGGCAGGGCGATCTGTTCCTCTATGATCTCGAGACGCGCCAGGTTTCGCAGCTTACCAACGATCCCTTTACCGAGATCCATCCGGCGTGGGCTCCCAACGGCCGCTACATCGCCGTGGCCACCGATCGTCACGACGACACCAACCTGTCGGTACTGACCTACGGGCGGCTCCGGCTGGCGCTCGTGGACCCGGTGGGCGGGCGTGTTCGCCAGGTGGCCGACCTCGGCGCCGGCGCGCGCATGACGAACCCGCAGTGGGGCGCCGACAGCCGGTCGCTCTACTTCATCGGCGAGGTCGATGGCATCGCCGATGTGTTCCGGCTCGATCTGGCGCGCGGCATCTTCGATCAGCTCACCCGCGTCCGCACCGGCATCAGCGGCATCACCCCACGATCGCCGGCACTCACGGTGGCGCCGGGCACGAACCAGGCGGTCGTCACCGTGTTCGATCAGGATGGCTACACGCTGGTGGCACTCGATCGCTCACGTCTGGAGTCGTACCAGCGGCTGCGGGCCCAGGAAGTCGTGGCCACCGAAGCCATCGCGGCCGGCGTGGGCGGTGTGTTGCCGCCGGTGACCGCGTCGCCGTCGCCGCTGGTGGACGAGTTCCTCGCCGACGGCGAGGCGGGGCTGCCCGGGCCAACCGCCAACGCCCCATTCACCGTGCGCTACCGGCCGCGCTTCGCGCTCGAGGGCATCGGCGTGCCGGCGGTCGCGGTGGCGGGGGGAGCCAACGGCACCGCGGTCGGTGGCGGCATCAGTGCGTTCTGGGGTGACCTGCTCGCTCGGCGTCGGCTCGGCGTGGCCGTGCAGGCGCAGGGGCGCATCCAGGACGCCGGTGGCCAGCTGCTGTACCTCAACGCCGTCTCGCGCTGGAACCTGTTCGCGTCGGTGGCCCATACGCCGCTGGTGTCGGCGGTCGGCTCGGTCACGCCGGTCGTGGTCCGTGACGGTGCCGGCAACCAGCGCGAGGCGCTGGTCGCCGAGAACGGCATCGCACGCACGCTGGTGCACACCGCCAGTGTGGGCGCGCAGTACCCCTTCTCCCGCACGCGTCGCATCGAGCTGGCGTCCACCGGCACGCGGCTCTCGGAGTCCGTCGATGTGCGCCAGCAGCTGGTGGAACGTGGCACCGGACGGCTGATCGATCAGCGCCGGGTGCGCCAGGGAGTCGGTGATGCGCTGTACTACGCGCAGTGGAGTGCGGCGCTGGTCGGCGATGACGCCGTGTTCGGGCCCGCCTCGCCGATGGCCGGATGGCGCTATCGCCTGGAGTGGTCGTCCACGGTGGGACCCACGCACTTCACCGGGATGACGGTGGACGGACGCTGGTATCAGCCGTTCTGGCGCGGGTCGCTGGCGGTGCGCGGACTGCACGTGGGGCGGTACGGCCGCGATGCGTCGCTGAATGTGCTGTCGCCGATCTTCGTGGGCGAACCGACGCTGGTGCGCGGCTACGGTGCGGAGTCGCTCGCCGACCGGGAGTGTGCCTTCCGCCCGGGGCTCACCCGCTGTGCGGCGTTCGACCGCCTCTTCGGCAGCCGGGTGGCGGTGGCGAACGTCGAGTATCGGGTGACACTCGATCGTTTCGGGATTCCCATTCGCGGGATCGAGATCGCCCCGTTCGTCGACGCGGGCATCGCCTGGCGGGCCGGCGATGCGCTCTCGCTGTCCCCGGCGTCCCTCACGCGCAACGGTGATGCGCAGCGGCGCCCGGTGCTGTCGCACGGTGTCGCCACGCGCCTCAACGCCGGGGCGCTCATCATCGAGTTCTTCCACGCCCGCCCCGCTCAGCGCGGTGGGCTGGGGGTGTTCGGCATTAACCTCGCGCCGGGGTGGTGAACGACGTCGGGGCCGCCGGGGCGGCGGTTCCGACGTCGGCGTGAGCGCGGTACGGTGACGCTGCGGCGGCGTCGTGCTTGCCGGGCCGGGACGGAAGCGCACATCGTAGGCATCGCACTTCCTCAACCCGACGCCCCATGACGCTGCGCATCGACGGCATCAGCAAGACCTATCCCAATGGCGTGCGCGCCCTGCAGGCCCTCTCCCTGACCATCCCGCCAGGCATGTTCGGGCTGCTGGGCCCGAACGGCGCCGGCAAGTCGTCGCTCATGCGCACCATTGCCACCCTGCAGCCTGCGGACAGCGGCAGCATCCTGTTCCGGGATATCGACGTGCTGCGCGAGCCGGAACGGTTGCGTGCCCAGCTGGGATACCTGCCGCAGGAGTTCGGGCTGTATCCAAACATGCCGGCCGATGCCATCCTCGATCATTTCGCCACCCTCAAGGGCGTCGTGAACCCCGGCGAGCGGAAGGATCTGGTCGCGTCCTTGCTCCAACAGGTGAACCTGTACGAGGTGCGCAAGAACAGCGTCGGCGGCTACTCCGGCGGCATGAAGCAACGGCTGGGTATCGCCATCGCGCTCGCCGGCAGTCCGAAACTGCTCATCGTGGACGAGCCCACCGCCGGCCTCGATCCCACCGAGCGCAACCGCTTCCTCAATCTGCTGGCCGACATCGGGGAGGACGTGGTCGTCATTCTCTCCACGCACATCGTGGAGGACGTGCGCGAACTGTGTTCGCAGATGGCGATCATCAACAAGGGGCAGGTGGTGATGCAGGGGGGGCCGGAGCGCATCATCGACGAGGTGCGCGGCCGCATCTGGCGGCGCGCGATTCCGCGGGCGCAGGCCGACGACTACAAGCGGCAGTTTCAGGTCATCTCCACCCGACTTGCCGCGGGCAGCACCGTGCTGCACGTATACGCGGAGTCGCACCCCGGTGACGGGTTCGTGCAGATCGAGCCCGATCTCGAGGACGTGTACTTCCATCGTCTGGCGGAGGTATCAGGCGGACGGGTGCCGGTGGATGCGTGATGTTCGGGCCGCTCTTCGGTTTCGAGCTGCGCAGTCACTTCCGCCGTCCCGTCACGTGGCTGTACGTGGCCATCGTGTTCTTCATGGCGTTCTTCGCCGTCAGCACCGAGTCGTTCGTGTCGGGGCAGGTGCTGGGCAAGGTGAAGAAGAACAGCCCGTACTCGCTGGCGCAGCTGTACGACATCCTGCTCGCCATCGGGCAGATCATGACGAGCGCCCTCGTGGGCACCACGGTGCTGCGCGACTACGACGCCGGGGTACACGAAATCCTCTTCAGCACGCGGATCTCGCGGGCGGCCTATCTGGGCGCCAAGTACCTGGGCGCACTGCTGGCCATGCTGCTGGTGTTCGCCGCGCTCCCGCTCGGGGCCCTGGTGGGCACCGTCATGCCGTGGGTGGACGCCGACACGCTGCAGCGGGTGGCAGCTCTGGTACTATGTGCAGCCGTTCCTCCTCATTGGTGTGCCCGGCGTGTTCTTCCTGAGTGCCATGTTGTTCGCGGTGGGCTCGCTCACGCGCAGCAGCTTCTCGACGTATGTGGCCGGCATCCTGCTGCTCGTGGGCTACTCGGTCGGTGACGAGCTGGTTCGCCAACTGGACATGGATCGGCTGGTGAACTTCCTCGATCCTTTCGCGATCCGCTCCATCGAACTGGTGACGCGGTACTGGACACCGGCGGAGAAGAATGCGAACACGCTGCCGGTGGCGGGGTTCATCGGCGAGAACCGGCTCCGCTGGTCGGCTGGTGGAGTGTGGCCCTGTTCCACTCCCGCTCACTCCTGCGCTCCACCCCGTTCCTTGCCATCGCGACCATCGGCTTCTTCAACGTGCACATGAGCGCGTGGTATGCCGACTCCAACGGGACGAATCGCAGCTGGCCCATGAGCTGGCTGATGGCCGAATCCTCGATCAACGCGGCGTCGCTGTTCATGGTGGTGCTGCTCACCTTCTACGCCGGCGCGCTGGTGTGGCGTGAGCGCCAGGTGAAGCTCGATCAGGTGCTCGACGCGGCCCCCGTGCGCTCGTGGAGTGTCCTGGCCGGCAAGTTCACGGCCATGATCGTGCTGTTGCTGGCCTTCGCCACCACCTCCATGCTGGGGAGCATGGCGGTGCAGGTGATGAAGGGATACCCGCGCATCGATCTGCCGGTGTATGCGCTCCACGTGTATCTGGTGGACTTCCTGGGGTGGATCGCGATGACGGCGATCGCCTTTTTCGTGCAGTCCGTGGTGCCGCGCAAGGCCATCGGCAATGTGCTCGTCATCCTGGTGTGGGTGGGCAACATCGTCACCACCAACCTGGGCCACGAATACCGCCTGCTGCAGATCGGCGCCTATCCGGCGCTGCAATGGTCGGACCTCACCGGCACGGGACCGTATCTCGCCGCCGTTCCTGCTGTGCACGGCTTCAATGTCTTCCTCGGCCTGCTCGTGCGGTCGTTCACCGCGCTCGTCTGGCGTCGCGGCACCGAGCTGGCGGCGTTCAGAGCCAGGGCCCGTCGCTGGGCGACCTCCGGCAGCCTGTGGATGGCGGCCGGCATCGGCGTCGGACTGACCGCCGCCGGCGCGGTGTTCTATTTCAACGCCAGTGTGGAGAACCGCTACCGCACGCGGAAGGAGAGCGAGAAGGCCGCAGTGATGTACGTGCAGACCTGGCGGCGTTTCGATACGCTGGCGCCCCCCAAGGTCACGGCCATCGCGCTCGACGTGGACTTCGAGCCGAGAGCCGGTCGCGCCCGGGTGGGCTCACGCTTCACGCTGGTCAACCGGGAGCGGCGCCCGCTGGATGCCCGGCTGGTGAACGCAGCCGCCGACGCCCCCGGTCTGGGGGGTGACGGTTGACACGTTGCACTTCGATCGCCCGTTCACGGTGGTCAAGTCGGACGACGAGTGGGGGGGCGTCTGGTGCGACTCGACGTGCCCCTGCAGCCCGGAGACTCGCTGCAGGTGCGGAGCGTGCAGCGGTTCCGCACCCGCGGGTTCCCCAGCGGGCAGCCCGATCGCTCGCTGGTGCAGAACGGCTCGTTCTTCAATCGCGACAAGCTTCCCACCTTCATTTACGACAACCAGAAGGAGTTGCAGAGCGACGAGTTGCGGCGCAAGTACAAGCTGCCGCTGCAGCGCCGTGGGCGGCCACGCACCGACAGCGTGGGGCTGAACCGCATGTCGTTCCTGGCTGATGCGGCGGCGGCCACCTTCGAGGCGACCGTCAGCACCGACCCCGATCTGATCGCGATGGCGCCGGGGTACCTGCAGCGGGAATGGACGGCGGGCGGGCGCCGGTACTTCCGGTGCGTGATGGATGCCCCGATCGACAACTTCTTCTCCGTGCTGTCGGCCCGATGGACCGTCACGAAGTCATCGTGGCAGAACGTGAGCATCGAGGTGTACCACCACCCGACGCACACCTTCAACGTGGCGCGCATGATCGAGGCGTCGAAGGCGAGCCTCGCCTTCTTCTCGCGGGAGTTCGCGCCGTATCAGCACCGGCAGTTGCGCATCCTCGAGTTTCCCCGATACGCGGGGTTCGCGCAGTCGTTCCCCAATACCGTGCCCTACTCGGAGGACATCGGGTTCGTCGCCCGCGTGGACACTGCCGACATCGAGGACACGGATCTGCCGTACTTCGTCACCGGGCACGAGATCGCCCATCAGTGGTTTCCGCATCAGCGCATGCCCGCCGACGTGGAAGGTTCGCAGATGCTGTCCGAGTCCCTGTCGGAGTACGCCGCGCTGGTGATCACCGAGCGGGCGCACGGGCGGGCGTTCACGCAGAAACTCCTGCGCTCGGAGCTCGCGCAGTACCTGCGCGGGCGAGCGGAAAGGCGAACGGCCGCTCACCCGGGTCGACCTGCAGGCCTACATCTGGTACCAGAAGGGGGCGCTGGCACTCTTCGCGCTGCGGGACCTCATCGGCGAGGAGCGGCTGCACGCCGCGCTGCGCGACTACCTCGCTGAAGGCGGGAACGTGGGGCCACCCTACGCCACCACCGTCGACCTCATGCGGCACCTCACCGCCGCCACTCCGGATTCGCTCGCGTATGCCATCACCGACTACTTCGAGACGATCACGCTGTGGGATGTGAAGACCGACAGCGTGACCGCCACGAAGCTGCCCGGCGGCGACTATCGCGTGACGGTCGTGGGCACCGCCGGCAAGCTGTGCGCCGACTCGCACGGCGCGGAGACCCCCGTGGCGATGGGGGACTACATCGACGTGGGGGGCCTGGCCGCACCCAAGGCGGGCGCGCATCGGCGAGCCGCTGGCGAAGCGCAAGGTGAAGGTCACCGGCCCCACCGTACGGGCGGAGTTCACCGTGAAGTCGCTCCCCGCCGTGGTGGCATCGATCCGTACAACCTGCTCATAGACCGCAATCCAGGGGACAACCCACGTGACGTGCGAAACTGAGTCGGGGTCAGTGCCCTGATGGCGCAGAGGCAAAGAGGCAAAGAGGCGAGGAGGCCACCCCGTCGACGTCGTTGCCTCCCCGCCTCTGCGCGATCAGGTCCAGCGGTAACCGCCGCCCACGCTATACCCCCACCAACTCCTCCACCTCCACCCCGCTCTCCACGAGCGCGATCTTGAGCACGTCGCGCAGCGTCTCCACCGCATGAAAGGTGAGCTGCTGGCGCACCTCGTCCGGCACGTCCTCGAGATCGGCTTCGTTGGCTTTCGGAATGATCACCTCCCGAATACCGGCGCGGTGCGCACCGAGCACCTTCTCCTTCACGCCGCCGATCGGGAGCACGCGACCCCGCAGCGTGATCTCGCCAGTCAGGGACACGTCGCGCCGCACCTTGCGGTTGGACATTTCGCTCACCAGGGCCGTGGCGATCGCGATGCCGGCGCTGGGGCCGTCCTTGGGGATGGCGCCCGCCGGCACGTGGATGTGTGCCTCGCTCGCACTGGCGACGCGGTCGGCCGGAATGCCCAGCAGCTCGGCGTTGTTGGTGGCGTAGGTGAGCGCCGCGCGCGCGCTCTCCTTCATCACGTCACCCAACTGCCCGGTGAGAATGAGCGAGATGGGACCCACGCGCACCTGCTCCACGTCGTCGGTGGGGCGGGTGCGTGCGCCACCGCGACGGATGCTGGCCTCGACGAACATGATGTCGCCGCCCATGGGCGTGTAGTACATGCCCGTGGAGATGCCGACTTCGTCGTGTTCCGCGGCCCGTTCCGGGTGCACCTTCGGTCGGCCGAGCAGATCGCGCACCTCGTCGACGCTGATGACCTTGTCGTCGATGGTGGCGGTGTCACCCATTGCCACGCGGCGCGCCACCTTGCGCGAGACCGCTCCGAGCTGCCGCTCGAGCTGCCGCACGCCGCTTTCGCGCGTGTACTCGCTGATCACCTTCATCACCGCCTCGTCGGTGAACACAAGGTCGCGACCGGCCAGCCCCGACTCTTCGAGCTGGCGCGGCACAAGATACGTCTTGGCGATCTCGGCCTTCTCCCGCTCGGTGTACCCGCTGAATTCCACGACTTCCATGCGGTCGAGCAGCGGCCCCGGGATGTTCTGAATGAAGTTCGAGGTCGCGATGAACAGCACTTCGCTGAGGTCGAACGGAATGCCGAGGTAGTGATCGGTGAACGAATCGTTCTGGGCCGGGTCGAGCACTTCGAGCAGGGCGCTCGAGGGATCGCCCTGATACGACGTGCCGAGCTTGTCGACTTCGTCGAGCAGGAAGACGGGGTTCCGGGTGCCCGCCTGCTTCATCCCCTGGATGATGCGTCCGGGCATCGCGCCCACGTAGGTGCGGCGATGTCCGCGGATGTCGGCCTCGTCGCGGGCGCCACCGAGCGCCACGCGCACGTATTCGCGACCGAGCGCGCGGGCGATCGACTTGGCGATGCTCGTCTTGCCCACCCCCGGCGGGCCGTTGAACAGGAGAATCGGGCCGCGGGCCATGGCCCGCGCCTTCGCTTCCCTGGCGTCGGTGATCTGCCGGTCCTCCCCGTTGCCCCCGAGCGACGGCGTGGCATCGGTGGTGTCACCCTTGAGCTTCGACACCGGGAACTCGCCCGTGGTGGCGACTTCCGCCGCCACCTGCTGGGCACGCAATTGCCGCACGGCGAGGAACTCCAGCACGCGGTCCTTCACGTCCTTGAGCCCGTAGTGATCCTCATCGAGGATCTCACCGGCGCGCGCGAGTTCGAGATGATCGTCCGAGCGTGAGTTCCACGGCAGCTCCGCGATCCACTCGAGATAGGTGCGAATGACCTGCGCTTCCATGCTCTCGCGGCCGGCGCGCTCCAGGCGCCCGAGCTCACGCTCCACCTCGGCCCGGGCCTCCTTGGGCAGGTCGAGCTTGGACAGCTTCTCGCGCAGCTCGGTGATTTCCTTGGACGAGTCGTCGTCGCCCAGCTCCTTCTGGATGGCCTTGAGCTGTTCGCGCAGGAACATCTCGCGCTGGCGCTCGCCGAGTTCCTCCTGCACCTGACTCTTGATGTCTTCCTGTGCCTCGAGCAGGCCGATCTGGCGCTGCACGTGCACCAGTACGCGGCGCAGGCGCTCCTCCACGCTGAGCGTCTCGAGCAGCCCCTGCTTCTCGGGTACGGTGAGCTCGATGTAGCCGGCCACGAGATCGGCAAAACGGCCCGCATCTTCGACCGAGTCGAGCACCTGGTGCACGACCTCCTCGGGGAGTCCGCGCTTTTCGCCCAGTTCGGCGGCGCGCTCGCGCGCCTCCTTGTGGAGTGCCGTGAACGCCGGATCCTTGAGGTCGAGCGGCATCATCTCTTCGGCGGGCACGATGACCGCCGTGAGATGGCCGTCCTGTTCGGCGAACTGCAGCGCCGTGGCGCGCTGTTCACCCTGCAGCAGCAGCTGCACGCCCCCAAGGCCGCGCTGTACCTGCCCGATGCGTGCGATGACGCCGGTGGTGAAGAGAATGTCGGAGGTGGGTTCCTCGGTGTTGTCGCGCTGGGCGACCGCGAACACCAGCCGGTCCCCCTTGAGGGCCGTTTCGATGGCCCGCAGGGTGCCGGGGCGTCCGGCCGCAATGGGCGCGGTGATGCCGGGGAACATGACCGTCCCGCGAAGGGGCAGGACGGGAAGGGTCTGGCGCTGACTCATATCGGATCCTGAGCAAAGAGGAATGGCGCCAGAACGTGGCACGATCCGCACCGTCGGGATTACGCCATCGCGGCAGCAATCGCAAGCGATCGCGGCCGCGACGTGCCGGGATGACGGGGGCGTGCGCCGGAATGTCGGACCCGAGGCCGGCGGACTGGGCCGGCCACACCGCAGGGAACCGGCGGCGGACGACGGTGTGTCGAATTGCAACTTTTTCGTGGGGTGGAGACGTAGGGGGGCGGCGTCCCGACCGGAAACGGCCTTTCATCGGCGCCGGCCGGGACTCCGTTCCAGACCCGCTGCTGTTGCCGCTATCGCCCCGGTGCTACACTAGGGAGGTACGGTCCCCAATCTCCAGTCCACCACGAGTGCCCGAACCCGTCGCCCATTCCGCTGAAGACGCAGAGCTCCGCGAGCACGTGGCGCAGGCGCTCAGCGTCTCCTACGAGCTGGATCAGGAGATCGGCCGCGGCGGCATGGGAATCGTGTACCGTGCGCGGGACCGTCGTCTCAAGCGGCACGTCGCCATCAAGCTGCTGCCGCCGGAGCTGTCGTTTCGGCGCGATGTCCGGTCGCGTTTCCTGCGGGAAGCCGAGACCGCCGCCCAGCTCAGCCATCCCAACATCGTCCCCATCTATTCGGTCGACGAAGTCGGGAACCTGGTGTTTTTCGTGATGGCCTGCATCGATGGTGACAACCTCGCCACCAAGCTGCAGAAGCGGGGCCCGCTCCCTATCGACGATGTCCGGCGCTGGCTGCTGGAGGTGAGCGACGCGCTGGCCTATGCCCATGCGCGTGGCGTGGTGCATCGCGACATCAAGCCGGACAACATCCTCCTCGACGGCATCGACGGTCGGGCCCTGGTCACCGACTTCGGCATTGCCCGCGCCGTGACCGAAGGCGGCGGCGATACCGCGCGCCTTACGGCCACCGGCATCGCCATCGGCACCCCGGCGTACATGTCCCCGGAGCAGGCATCGGGCGACCGCGACCTCGACGCCCGCAGCGATCTGTACTCGCTGGGCATCGTGGCCTACCAGACGCTGTGCGGCGAGCCGCCGTTCCTGGGCAACACCACGCCGGCCCTGCTCGTGAAGCACCTCGCCGAGGCGCCGGTGCCCATCTCGCAGCGTCGTCCTGATGTGCCGCCCGGTTTAGCGGCCATCGTCATGCGGTTGCTCGAGAAGAATCCCGACCATCGCTTCCAGAGCGCCACCGATCTGGTCCAGGCACTCAAGACCGGCGTGGTGCCGCCGTCGGCCACGCGGGCCACGACGTCGTCGGCCACCGGCTCGGTGGCGTTCAACGGCGCCCCCATCGGGGGCATGCCGCTGCCCGGCGCAGCGGGTTCGTCGGCCGGCACGGCGGCCGGCGGGGGCTATCAGGCGCCGGCCTATTCGCCGCGCACCCTCACCTCGGCGCCTGCGGCATCCGGCCCGACCTACGACGGTGGGCGGCTGGGCGTGGGCGGTCTCGACGTCCGCGTGCAGTTTCCCGGCAACGGGGACGACGCGTATGTCCCCACCGCCGCCGATCTCGCCCGGTGGGAGGCGCCGCCGGTGGTGACCTACCGCCGCAAGCTCGCGCCGTACCTGTTCGTGAACGGCGCGATCGTGGTGGTGGACATCGTCGGCAACACCGACCTGCTCGGCGTCACCACCATCTGGACCGTCTACATGGCGTGGCAGTACGCCAAGCTGTGGACCAACGGTTTCGACTGGAAGGACGTGCTGCGCCAGCCCCGGCATCGCCTCCTGGGCGAGGTCTTCGAAGACCTCACCAACAGCGTCATGGCCACCTTCAGCAGCAAGAAGCGCGAGGAGTTGCGCGCGCAGGGTCGGCTGCGGAATCGGCTCTCCGGCGTCCTCGCTCCCGTGGTCGGTGGCGCCGGTGCTGGCGCCTCGGTGCCCGTCGTGGCGCCGTCGGCCCCGGTGCGCGACGACGACCTTGGCGCCTACCTGCCGCTGGTGCGGGCGGCCCGCGGCGATCGGGAGGAGATCGGGCGGCTGCTCGGCACCCTTCCGCTCGAGGAGCGCAAGCGCATTCCGGACGTCGCCTCGACCGCCGTCGACCTCGTGAACAAGGTCGAGGTCATCGCCCGCGATCTGGTGCGCCTCGAACGCGAACAGGGGCCCGACCTGCTCGCGCGCGTGGACGCCGAAATCGTCACGCTCGAGGCCGAAGCCAACCCGCTCGACACGTCGCGCAGCGAGTCTCGCGTGCGGCGGCTCGCGCAGCTCCGGCGTGAGCGGCGCGCCCTCACCGATGCCCAGCGCAAGCTGGAGACGCGGCGCGGCCAGCTCGAGAGCTGCCGGATCGCGCTCGAGAACGTCCGGCTCGATCTCGTGCGCCTGCGCACCGGCAACAGCAGTGTCCAGAGCGTGACGCAGGTGGCCGAACAGGCGGTCGCGCTCGCCCGTGAGGTGGACATCGCCGTGCAGGCCATGAGCGAAGTGCGTGACCTGACGGCGGCGCGCTCCGGCGCCGGCTGACCACGCAGGCGCGCGTCGTGATCGATACGCCCACGGGAGTGGCCCGGGCCGGCGCCCGCGCGGCGGACGCGAACCAGCTGCGCGACCGGGTCACGGCGGCGATCGGCGACCTGTATCTCATCGGCCGCGAAGTGGGGCGCGGCGGCATGGCCGTGGTGTATGCCGCCGAAGACGTGCGGCTGCAGCGCAAGGTGGCGCTCAAGGTGCTCCCGCCCGACCTCGCGTTCCGCAGTGACGTGCGGGAACGTTTCGTGCGCGAGGCGCAGACCGCCGCCCGACTCAATCACCCGCACATCGTCCCCATCTATGCGGTGCACGAAGCGGGCGGGCTGGTCTGCTTCGCCATGTCGCTGGTGGAGGGAGAGAGCCTCGCCGCGTACATGCTGCGCGAGCCGCGCCCCGACTTCGCCTTCGTGGCCCACATGCTCGAGCAGGTGGCCGACGCGCTCGCGTACGCGCACGCCTGCGGCATCGTGCATCGGGACGTGAAACCGGACAATGTGCTCATCGACCGCGAATCGGGGCGCGCGATGATGACCGACTTCGGCATCGCGCGGGCCGCCGAAGCCGGCTCGCGACTCACGCAGACGGGCATCGCCGTGGGCACGCCGGCCTTCATGAGCCCCGAACAGGCCACCGGCGACCGCGAGATCGACGGCCGCAGCGATGTGTACTCGCTCGGCGTCATCGGTTACCTGATGCTGGCCGGCAAGCTGCCCTTCGAGGCCGCGTCCACGCCGGCCATGCTCATGAAGCATGTGAGCGACACGCCGCCGCCCCTGCGCGCCGCGCGCCCCGACGCGCCGCGTGTGCTGGTGGACATCATCGAACGATGCCTGGCCAAGCGCCCGCAGGATCGGTGGGACAGCGCCATCGCCCTGCGCGATGCGCTGCGCCGAGCACAGCGCGATGGCTCGCTGGTGTCCCCGGCGCGCCCGCCGATGCCCATGTCCGCGTCAGCGCGGCCGGTGATGCCACCAGCCGTTTCCCGGCCCGAGACCGATGAGCACAAGTTCGGCCATCGCTCCGAAGACTGGGCCCCGCGCCGCATCGTCGAGCCCGAACCGGCGCCGCGCGCCTATCCAGCACCCGGCGCCCTGCCGCCCATTCCACAGCTGCCGCCCTTGCCGGCCGGCGCCGACCGTTCGGCGCGCCGCGAATGGAAGAAGGCCAACAAGGAGGCCATCAAGGACTGGCGGGTGGCGGTGCGCGAACGGCGGCGTACGCAGCAGGTGGCGTGGCGCGAGCAGCAGCGGGCGGATCGCGCGTCGCGCCTGCGCTCCTGGAAGCGCGGCGGCGCGGCGCCGGCGGTAGCACCCGCCACTCCCGCCGAGCTCACGGCGCGCGTGGGGCTCTTCCGCAAGCATCTCAAGGTGCTCGGCATCGCCTCGGTCACGTCGGTGGGAAGCCTCATCATCGGCGCCAGCCTCAATGCCGAACCGATGCTCGTCCCGTTCATCGGTGGGCTGCTGGCGTCGGTGGCGTTTGCGCAGATGTCGATGCTGGACGCCATCAAGCTGTGGCGGGCCGGCATCTCGCCGCGTGCTGCGCTCGGCGACGACTGGAAGCGCATCGCCGCCGCCGCCGATCAGCGTACGCACAGCGTGAAGCTGGCGGAGCTCCTCGACCGGCTCGGCGGTCCCACGGTGCTGGCGTCACGCTTCGGCGACACGCTGCGCAACGCCGCCGATGACCGGCTCGTGATCACCGACATCACCAGCACCCTGCCGGAGGCCGACCGGGCCCTGATCCCCGATGTCGAACCCACGGCCGATGCCCTGCTGGAGCGGATCAGCGCGCTCGTGAGTGGCCTCGAACGGCTCGACCGCGATCTGCCGGGCAATGCGCTGCCCGAGCTGCAGCGGCGCATCGATGCCATCGAGGCCGAGCCGGACACGGCGCCGGACCGCGAACGGCGCCTGTCGCTGCTCACGCGACAGCGATCGGCGCTCGAAGACCTCGCCGGCCGGCGTGACACCATGCAGCGCCAGCTCGACAGCGCCGCCATGGCGCTCCGGTCGCTGCGTTTCGACATCGTGAAGCTGCGCACGATGGGTGTGGGCAGCTCCGTGGACGACCTGACGAGCGCCACGCAGGAAGCACGGGCGCTGTCACGCGATCTGGGGTACGTGCTCGACGCAGCGGAGCAGACGCGACAGCTGTAATGCGGGCGCGTCTGCGCTCGCGTTCAGCTCAGCCGCTCTTCCAGCTCCGCCACCAGCGTGCCGTGGCCGTGGCGGGTGGCGGCATCGATGCCGCTGGTGATGGCCTGCCTGGCCTCGTCGTGGCGGCCGAGCGCCGTCAGCGTGTCGGCGTAGCGCAGCCACCCGTTGCCCTCGTCGTCGTAGCTGGCGAGATAGGCAGCCAACTCGGTCACCGCTTCGTCGAGCAGATTGGCCTTGAGGAGTTCATTGGCGAGCCCGAAGCGAACCATCGGGTTGGCGGGCTGCTTGGCAGCCATGGCGCGCATGGTGGCGAGACGATCCATGGAGATACTCGGCGAGGGAAACGGCGACAGGAACTAGCGAGTGAGGAGCTCGGCGACGAGCGTGCCGAGCTGGTCGGGCGCTTCCTCGGGGGCGATGTGGGCGACCCCCGGGAGTGTGTGCGTGATCAGCGCGTGCGAGGTGGCCGCATCGAGCGCAGTGGTCAGCCGTTGG
>JBEILM010000059.1:0-23164 GCA_040379205.1 Gemmatimonas sp. | reverse complement strand
TACGGGCAGGTGCTCTTCCGCATCGATCCGACCGGCTGAGACGTGACGACATGACGATGGTCTCCGGCGCCGCCAGCGGCGCCGTCAGCGGTACGGCCCCGGTCACGGGGCTCGATCTTAAGGCGGCTTTGCAGCGCATGGTGCGCGAAGGGGCGTCCGACCTGCATCTCAAGGTCGGTCGACCGCCCACGCTGCGACTGCACGGAGACCTCGTCCCCCTCGACATGCCGCCCATGCGGCCCGAGGAGCTGCGCGCACTGGCCGAGCACCTGCTCCCGCCAGCCCAACTGCGGGAGTTCGTCGAGGCCCGCGAGTCCGACTTTGCGATTAACGTGCCGGGTATCGGGCGCTTCCGGGTCAACGTGTACCAGCAGAAGGGCACGGTGGCCTTTGCCATGCGCGCCATTGCCCACGCGGCCTCGAACGTCCGGGACCTGAATCTCCCGCCGGTGCTCGAGCAGATTTCCATGAAGTCGCGTGGGCTGGTGCTCGTCACCGGCGTGACGGGCTCGGGCAAGAGCACGGCGCTTGCCGCCATGATCCAGCACATCAACGAACGGCGCGGCGCGAACATCATCACGATCGAGGACCCGATAGAGTTCGTGCATCGCGACATGCATTGCCACATCAATCAGCGCGAGGTGGGGACGGACACGGCGTCGTTCTCGCAGTCGCTGCGCCGGGTGCTGCGACAGGATCCCGACGTGATCATGATCGGTGAGATTCGCGACCTCGAGACGCTCGACGTGGCGCTCAAGGCGGCGGGCACCGGCCATCTCGTCTTCTCCACGCTGCACACCACGGATGCGACGCTGACCATCAATCGCATCCTGTCGTTCTACCCGCCGCACCAGCAGAACGAGGTCCGGTTCGCGCTCGCCAACGCGCTGTCGGCGGTGGTCTCGCTCCGACTCGTGCCGCGCGCCGACCAGCCCGGTCGCGTGCCGGCCTGCGAGATCCTCGTCAATACCGAGTCGGTACGCGATCAGATCCGCGACCTGTCGGCCGCGCTCAACATCCCCGACCTGATCAAGGAGGGGAGCGTGGCGTACGGCATGCAGAGCTTCGACCAGTCGCTCATGAGCTGGTACTCGCGCGGCGTCATCTCGTACGAGAGCGCGCTGCTCAACGCCAGCAATCCCGCGGAGTTCGCGCTGCGGGTGCAGGGCGTGGACGGGGCGAGCGATACGGCCTTCAACGGCTTCCGGCCGGGCAGCAACGCGGCCTGACGCCGGTCCCGCCGGCCTGCCGGTGCAGGGGAAGGCGACAGGACTGGCGGCGGGGCAGGGACCTCGCCACCATACGGGATGTTCAAAAAGGTCCTGATCGCCAATCGCGGGGAGATTGCTCTCCGCGTCATTCGCGCCTGCCGTGAGCTCGACATCCAGACCGTCGCGGTGTATTCCGACGCCGACCGCGAATCGCTGCACGTGCGGTTCGCCGACGACGACGTCTGCATCGGGCCGCCGTCCGGGCGCGATTCCTACCTCAAGATTCCGCGCCTCATCGCGGCCGCCGAGATCACCGGGGCCGACGCGATTCACCCGGGGTACGGCTTCCTGGCGGAGAACGCCGAGTTTGCCGAGACCTGCCGCGCCTCCGGGATCACGTTCATCGGACCGACGCCGGACCAGATCCGCGTCATGGGCGACAAGGCGTCGGCGCGTCGCGCCATGCAGGAGGTGGGGGTCCCCATCGTGCCCGGCACGCCGGGGCCGGTCGAGGATCCAGAGGAGGCGCTGGAGTTCGCGCGCACCATCGGGTTCCCGGTCATCATCAAGGCTGCCGCCGGCGGCGGCGGCAAGGGCATGCGCGTGGCGCGTGACCCCGACGACTTCCTCCGCTCGTTTCAACTGGCGCGCTCCGAGGCCCTGTCGGCCTTCGGCAACGGCGACGTGTACGTCGAGAAGTTCCTCGAGCGGCCGCGCCATGTCGAGTTCCAGATCCTCGGCGACACGCATGGCAACGTCATGCATCTGGGTGAGCGTGACTGCTCCGTGCAGCGCCGGCACCAGAAGCTCATCGAGGAGGCGCCGTGTCCGGTCATGACGCCGGACCTGCGCGAGCGCATGGGTGAAGCCGCCGTGCGCGGCGCGAAGGCCATCAACTACGTCGGCGCCGGCACCATCGAGATGCTGCTCGACGAGGACGGGTCGTTCTACTTCTTGGAGATGAACACCCGTATTCAGGTTGAGCATCCGGTTAAGGAAATGCTCACTGGGGTCGATTTGGTGAAGGAGCAGATCCGAGTGGCGGCAGGGCTTCCGCTGACCACGACCACGCTGCCGCCGTTCCGCGGTCACGTGATCGAGTGCCGCGTGAACGCCGAAGATCCCGCCCGCAACTTCCAGCCATCGCCGGGCAAGCTGGAGACGTTCCATCAGCCGGGCGGTCCCGGCGTCCGCATCGACACGCATGCGTACGCGGGCTACACCGTGCCCCCGTACTACGACTCCATGATCGCCAAGCTCATCGTGCAGGGGGCTACGCGTGAAGAGGCCCTCAAGCGCATGCAGATCGCGCTCGAGAGCTTCGTGATCGAGGGCGTGAAGACGACGATGCCGTTCCTCGCCCGCGTGATGCAGCACCCCGGCTTCCAGGCGGGCAAGGTGCACACGAAGTGGCTGGAGTTCGAGGGCGCGGACCTGCTCAAGGAGCCGTCGTAGTGCCACGGGACGGTGCGCCGTCCGGGCGCTGAGCACCGGCGACGCGCACGGGAGGAATCGTGGATATGCATGTCATGCGGCGTGAGTTCGGGGCCATTGGCCTGAGCCTGCTGGCGGTCTTTCTCGGCGGGGCGCTGGTGTTCCAGCGCTCTGCCACCCCGGAATGCTGGGATGCCACCGGCCCGTTCGGGCCGGCCGGCACGTTCGCCCGCTGTGTGCTGGTGTCGGCCGTGGGCATCCCGGGCATGCTGCTCATTGCGATCGGCTGCCTCGTTGTGGCGCTCGTCCTGTTCGGGCGAATCAAGCGCGCCGACGACGCGAGCGACTGGTCGCTGCTCTTTACCGGGACCGTGGCGCTTGTGCCGGTGGCCATCGGGCTGGCGCTTGGCGGCGAACCGGTTGCCTCCGACGGCGCCGGCCTGTGGGGCAGCTTCGCGGCCCACTACCTGCGCAAGGGGCTCGGCGTCGCCGGGGCCTGGATCGCGTTCCTGCTGGCAACGAGTGCGCTCACCGTGGCCACCTTGCGCTGGAATCCCTTGCGCGTGCTTCTCGGTCCCTCACGCGCGCCGGAGACGGTGCGTGCCCGTGAGACGGGCGGCTTGACGCTGGCCGAACGCCTCGCGCCGGAGCCGGAGGAGCTACCGGCCATTGATCCGTCACTGGCGCGTGATGTCCTGGCGCAGGCGTCCTTGGCTGGCCGCAAGGAGGATCGTGCGGCGACGCGGCTCACCGAGCCACCGGCGTCGGAGGCACTGCGCGAGAAGAAGGGCCGCAAGGGCAAGAGCGATGCCTCGCGTGAGGAGGCTGTGGAGGCCGCGCTGGATGCGTCGGCCGACGCCCCGACCTTCAGCGATGAACTGCCGCCCACCACGCTGCTCAGCGCCGCCGTGGCGCGCAATGCCGATGCCGGACGGCGCGAGCTCGATCAGGCGGGGGAGAAGCTGCTCGCCACCCTGCGCACGTTCAAGGTGGAAGGCGAACTGGTGGGGCGCACGACCGGGCCCACGGTCACGCAATTCGAAATCGAACCGGCGGCCGGCGTGAAGGTGCGACAGATCGCTGCCCTCGCTGATGACCTCGCGCTGGCCATGCGCGCGCCCAGCATCCGCATCGTGGCGCCCATACCGGGGCGCGGGGCCGTTGGCGTGGAGGTGCCGAATCCCACCCCCGAGATGGTCGTGCTCCGCGACGTGCTCGAGGCCGCCGAGTTCCGCTCGGCCCGCGCGGCGCTGCCGATCGCACTGGGCAAGGATCTCGAAGGGCGTCCGGTCATTGCCGATCTCGCGAAGATGCCGCACCTGCTCATTGCCGGCGCCACGGGTTCCGGCAAGTCGGTGTGCGTGAACACCATCATCACGAGCCTCGTGTACCGGCACACGCCGCGCACGCTGCGCTTCCTGATGGTCGACCCCAAGATGGTCGAGCTGAGCGTGTACAACACGCTGCCGCACCTCCGGCACAAGGTCATCACCGACAACCGCGATGCTGCGGCGGTGCTCAAGTGGGCGGTGATGGAGATGCAGGACCGCTACCGGCTGCTGGAAGCCAACGCCTGCCGCAACCTGCAGGAGTTCAACAAGCGGGTCACGCAGCATGAAGGCGGGGAAGGGGCGGCGCCGCTCAAGCCGCGGAATCCCGAGGTCGCCTTCGAGGATCGGACCTACACCGGTGGTATCCTGCCGTACATTGTCGTCGTGATCGACGAAATGGCCGACCTCATGATGACGGTGCAGGGAGAGGTGGAGACGCCGATCGCGATGCTGGCGCAGAAAGCGCGCGCGATCGGCATTCACCTCATCCTGGCGACGCAGCGGCCGAGCGTGAATGTCATCACGGGCCTCATCAAGGCCAATTTCCCCTGCCGCATCGCGTTCCGGGTCGCGTCGCAGGTAGACAGCCGCACGATCATCGACGGCGCCGGTGCGGAGGCGCTCCTCGGCAACGGCGACCTGTTGTTCACTCCCCCCGGCAAGTCCGAATCATCACGGTTGCAGGGCGCGTACCTGTCGAGCGAGGATACGGAGAAGCTGCTCTTGTGGTACACGGATGCACGGGCGCGGGCCGATGCGGCCAGCATCGTCGGGGCATCGGCCGAACCGGACATCCTCGAGACGGTGCGTGCGTTCGAGGCGAAGGCGGCCGGTGGTGACGACGAGGACGATAGCAGTGCCTCTGACGCACGGGATGCGCGGTTCCGTGAGGCCGCAGAAGTGGTGATTCAGCATCGTCAGGGGTCGACCTCGCTGCTGCAGCGCCGGCTGAAGATCGGCTACGGCCGGGCGGCCCGCATCATCGACCAGCTCGAGGCAGCCGGCGTACTCGCCCCGTCGGAGGGGGCGGCGCGTCCCCGCGACGTGCTCGTGGGAGTGCAGGACCTCGACCGCATCTGCGGCGGGGAGTGATTCGGGGAGGCGGCCCGACGGCCACCGCACCCTGATGGTCGCGTTGGGTTACCCGGTTCCGGCGGGTACCGTATTGACGGGCTCGCAGCGCTCAACGATGATTGGGGTATCCGGTGACGAGGCGTACGCAAAAGCGGCGTGAAGTCACTTCCTGCCTCGACCCGCGCACCGACGCGGGCTGCCGTGCCTCGAAGTTCTCTCCCTCCCCGAGGTGTTCGATGTCCTTGTCCTTTCGTCGTCTGCTGGCGTCGACCGTGCTGGCGCTCGGGCTGCCGACTGCAGCCGCCGCCCGGTTGGCGGCCCAAGCCGGTGTCATCACCGGCAAGGTGACCGACGCCGCCAGTGGCCGACCGATCGAAAACGCGCAGGTGCAGGCGCAACTCGCCGGCGGCGCATCGTACGGTGCCATCACTGGTGCAGACGGCGCGTTCCGGGTGGTGAACCTGCCGGACGGCAGCTTCACGGTCACCGTACGGGCGCTTGGCTATTCCCAGAGGTCGTTCCCCAATCAGCGCCCCGGGGCGGTCATCTCGGCCGCCATGACCGCGCGGCCCACGGAGCTGAACCAGACGGTTGTCACCGCCAGCCGCAGCCGACCGGAAAAGGCGCTCGACGCGCCGGCGCAGATCTCGGTCATCTCCAGCGAGCGCATCGAAGAGCGGCCGGCCATCACCGTCACCGACCACCTCCGGGCCACACCCGGCATCGACATCAATCGGGGCGGTATTGCGCAGGCCAACGTCGTGGCGCGCGGCTTCAACAATGCGTTCAGCGGCTCCATGCTGATGCTGCAGGACTATCGCTTCGCCGGCGTGCCGTCGTTGCGGGTGAACGTGCCGTTCCTGTTCACCGGCACGAACGAAGACATCGACCGCATGGAAGTGCTGCTCGGCCCCGCGTCGGCGCTGTATGGGCCGAACAGCTCGAACGGCGTGCTGCATGTCATCACCAAGTCGCCGTTCCAGTCGCAGGGAACCACGGTGAGCGTCGACGGTGGTGAGCGGGCCGTCATTCGCACCGGCATCCGGCACGCGGGCAAGATCAACGACAAGATGGCCTTCAAGCTGTCCGGCGAGTACATGCAGGGACGGGATTGGGAGTACAACGATCGCAGCGAGCCCACCGTTTTCCCGACCACGGCCAACGTGCCGGCCTCGCGCCGCGGGCAGCCCAACCAGCGTGATTTCGACCTGCAGCGCTATACCGGTGAGGCGCGCCTCGACGTGCGTCCGACCGAGTCGACGGAAGCCATCACCACGGTGGGCTACACCAAGGTGGGCAACGGCATCGAGCTGACGGGCGCCAACGGCTCCTCGCAGATCCGGAACTGGACGTACCTCAGCGTGCAGCAGCGCTTCCGCTGGAACAAGCTGTTCGCGCAGGCCTTCCTGAATTCGAGCGACGCCGGCAGTGCCAACGCGCAGGATGGCAGCGGCACGTTCCTGCTGCGGTCGGGACAGCCCATCGTCGACCAGTCGCGCGTCGCCGCCGGGCAACTCCAGCACGGCTTCGATCTCGGGAGCAAGCAGAGCTTCACGTACGGCGCCGACTACATCTGGACCAATCCGCGCACCGGCAGCACCATCAACGGGGCCAATGAGGACGTGGACAACGTCACCGAGTACGGTGCGTACATCCAGTCCGCCACCAAGCCTAACAAGTACCTCGAACTGCTGTTCGCGGCCCGCGGCGACGGCAACAGCGTCATCAAGGGACAGTTCTTCTCGCCGCGTGCGGCCATCATCCTGAAGCCGGCGGAAAACCAGAACATCCGGTTCACCTACAACCGGGCGTTCTCGACGCCGGCCAACTTCTCGTTCTTCCTCGACCTCATCCAGTCGCCCAACATCGGCGGCTCGGGGCTCGACCTCGTCGCCCGCGGCAATCCGCCCAAGGAAGGCCTCCAGTTCAACCGCAGCTGCGGTACCGGCAGCGCCTTCGGCAGCTACTGCATGAAGTCGGCGTTCGTGGGGCAGGGTGACTTCCTAGGCGCCTCGGCTGCAGCGGCATTCCCGGGGGCCATTCGCGGGCTCGCGCCGCGTCTCACCCCGGGCATCGCCGGTGCGCTGCAGCAGGCTGGCCTCCCGGCGGCCGTGGCCCAGCAGCTCGCGGCCGGCGCGGTGCAGTTCCTCGGCACGCGGACGCCGACCAACGCCGAGCTGGCGACGCGCGTGTCGTATCTCACCAGTGCCACCACGCCGCTCACCACCGACCAGCTCCCGGACATCGCGCCGCTCGCCGCTTCGTTCAACAACACGTTCGAGGTAGGCTGGAAGGGCATCGTCAACAATCGCTTCCGGTATGACATCGCGCTCTGGGGACAGGAGCGCGGCGACGTCGGCACCCCGGCGGCGCTGTCCACGCCCAACGTGTTCTTCGGCAATCCGCAGCAGCTCGGCGGCTATCTGGGAGCGCAGCTTGGCGCCAACCTCGGCCCGCAGCTCGCCGGCCTCGGCCTCACGCCGGCCCAGATCAACGCGATCGTGAGCGGCGTGGCCGGGGCGCTCACGCCGAGCGTGGCGGCGGTGCCGCTGGGCACGGTGACGTTCGCCAACGGCAACACGGCCCCCAACGCCATCTACGCCACCTACCTTACGTCGCCCGGCAAGATCTGGGTGCGCGGACTCGACCTGGCCACCGATGTCGTGGCCACCGACCGCGTCACCATCGATCTCGCCTACAGCTGGCAGAGCCAAAACGTCTTCAACGGCATCAATGGCGGCAACAACCTGCCGCTCATGTCCAACTCGCCCAACTCGCGCGGTTCGCTCGGCGTGCGCTACCGTAACGAGGAGAGCGGCGTCGGCTTCGAGACCCGCACGCGGTACAATGAGGCGTACCCGGTCAACTCGGGCGTCTACGCGACGAACTTCGCCTTCCCGCTGGCTGCCGGTCAGACCGGCGCGTCGCCGAACCCCGTTGGCGGTCCCAACCGCTGCGCGCCGTCGGCGCCCGCGGGCACCTTCTGCTACGAGAATGTGCCGGAGGCGTTCGTCTTCGATGCCCAGGTGTCCAAGCGGTTCGATCTTGGCGGGCAGAAGCTCACCTGGTCGCTCAACGCGCAGAACCTCTTCGACAACCGCATCCGCACCTTCCCGGGTGTCCCGGAAATCGGTCGCATGGTCATGACGCGCATTCAGTACTCGTTCTGAACCTGATCGTCGCTGCGTGGTACTGACAGGACGGGGCGGCGCTCAGGGAGTGTCGCCCCGTTTCCGTTCGAGGCAGAACCGGCCTGCTCCCCACCGGGCGTCGTCTTCATGATTCTGCTCGACCCGCTTGCCCATCCGGTCATCGGACATCGCGGCAACCGTGCGCACGCGCCGGAGAACACCATCCCGTCGCTGCTCGAGGCCGTCGCCCTTGGTGTCGACGCCGTCGAGTTCGATCTGCACGTCAGCCGCGACGGTGTGCTGGTGCTCATGCACGACCCGACGGTGGATCGCACCACCGACGGGAGTGGCCACGTGTCGGCGATGCCGCTCGAGGCCCTGCGGGAGCTCGATGCCGGTGCGCGCTTCACCCCTGATGGCCGTACGCGCCCGTGGCGTGGCCGAGGTGCCGGCGTCCCGACATTTGACGACGTCGTCGAATCGCTGCCACGCACACTGCCGCTCATCATCGAACTCAAGACGCCGGCGGCAGCGCCCCTGCTTCGCGAGGCGGTCGTTCGGCACAATCTGGCGTCTCGCATCATCGTCGCCGGTTTCGATCCCGCATGCACACGACCGCTTCGCGATGGCGGCTATGCGCTGGGAGCGAGCACGGGTGATGTCGCCGCGCTGCTGGCCCCGTCGCTCCTGCGTCGTCCGGTGCGTCCACCATGGTTCCAGGCCATGTGTATTCCGCCCGTGTATCAGGGCATCCCGATACCGATTGGCGCCCTCGTTCGCTGTACGCGCCCGCACGGGGTGGTCACACACGTGTGGACCGTGAATTCACCGGCGAAGGCGGCGCGACTGTGGCGGCGCGGCGTCAACGGCATCATCAGTGACGACCCCGGGCTGATCCTCGCGTCTCGCAGCGGTGCGTCTTTTCGGTAGCGTGGGCACGGTTCGGGTACCGGCGTTGTCAGGTCGGTGTGTTATGCTCGCCCCATGACGAAACAACGACAGGCCCTTGGACTGCTGGGCGAGCGTGTCGCCGCGCGGTGGCTGCGTCGGCAGGGATGGGCGCTGGTGGCGCACCGCTTCCGGAGCGGGCATCGGGACATCGACCTGATCATGCGCGCCGGCCTTGAGGTGGCTTTCGTCGAGGTCAAGGCGCGGCGGGGCGACGCGTTCGGCTCACCGGTGGAGGCGGTGCACTGGCGGAAACAGCGCGAACTGGGGCGATCTGCCCTGGTCTGGGTCGATCGGCACGGTGCCGAAGGGCTCACCTACCGCTTCGACGTGGTCGGTGTGCTGGTGAACGGTCAGAATGTCCGGGTTCGGCACATCCCGGACGCCTTCCCGCTGCCCTGAAATCGGGCACCTGCTGGAGTTGTCCACATCGTAGTTTCTTCGTACTTTATTCGGGTCTTGGTCCTGTCAGCGTTCACCCTAGATTCTCGCTGGCCAGGGCATGGCGGCTTCACCTCTCACGACGGCGGTCCTTATGGCGGGCACAGTGATGACAGACGACAAGCGCAAGGCCCTGGCGCTCGCAGTCGCGCAGATCGAGAAGAGCTGCGGCAAGGGCTCCATCATGCGACTCGGGACGGATTCGAAGGTGCGGGTCGAATCGATCCCCACCGGTGCGATCAACCTCGATGCCGCGATCGGTGTCGGTGGCATCCCGCGCGGCCGCATCACCGAGATCTACGGCCCCGAGTCCAGCGGCAAGACGACGCTCTGCCTGCACGTCGTCGCCAACGCGCAGCGGGCGGGTGGTGTGGCGGCCTACATCGATGCTGAGCACGCCCTCGATACGGAGTACGCCAAGAAGCTTGGCGTCGATGTCGAGAACCTGCTCATCTCCCAGCCCGACACGGGTGAGCAGGCGCTCGAGATCTGCGAGATCCTCGTGCGCTCGGGTGCCGTCGACGTGATCGTGATCGACTCGGTGGCGGCCCTCGTTCCCAAGGCGGAAATCGAGGGGGACATGGGCGACTCGCATGTCGGCCTGCAGGCGCGGCTCATGAGCCAGGCGTTGCGCAAGCTGACCGGCGCCATCGCGCGCTCCAAGGTCTCGGTCGTCTTCATCAACCAGCTGCGCGAGAAGATCGGGGTGATGTTCGGCAACCCCGAGACCACCACGGGCGGCAAGGCGCTCAAGTTCTACGCCTCGCTCCGCCTCGATATCCGCCGCATCGGTCCGGTGAAGGAGAAGGAGGACGTGATCGGTTCGCACGTCCGGGTAAAGGTGGTCAAGAACAAGGTCGCCCCGCCGTTCAAGCAGGCCGAGTTCGACATCATGTACGCCGAGGGCATCAGCCATACGTCGCTGCTGGTCGACATTGGTGCCGAGTCGGGCATCATCGACAAGGCGGGCGCGTGGTACAGCTACGGTTCGCAGCGCATCGGGCAGGGTCGCGAGAACGCCAAGATGTTCCTTAAGGACAACCCGGCGCTGATGGCCGAGATCGAGGAGAAGGTGAAGGTGGTGCTGGGCGTGAAGAGCGGCGAGGTCGCGCCGTCCGCCGACGAGGCCGAGGAGTAGCCACCGGCCGCCGAACACGCCAACGCACGTGCGGGCCGAGGGGTCGCTTGCGGTGGGAAGTGGTGCCCGGATCACCACGGCTCATTGCAGGTAGCCCCTCGGCTCTTTTTTCGCCCATGACCGAACTCCCGTCCCTCGTTCTGACCGAACTGCGCGAGTCACCCCGTCGCCCAGGCCGGTACCTGCTCACGCTCAGTGATGGGCGCCTCCTGGTGGTCGGTATCGCGGCGCTCGCCGACACCGGGACCACGCGCGCCGGCTTGGAGCTGACCCCCGAGCAGGTGGCAGCGCTCGTGCAGGAATCGACGATCACCGAACTGGCCGATCGGGCGCTCGATGCCCTGGCACGTGGCCGCCGTACCCGCCGCGAGCTGGAGCTGCGGTTGTGCAAGCGTGAGGCCGCTCCGGCGGACATTCGTACCGCGCTCGACCGGCTCGTGGCTGCGGGACTCCTGTCCGATGAAACCGTGGCCCAGGCCGAGGCGGCCTCACGGCTCCGTCGGGGGGAAGCACCCACTCGAGTCCGCCAGCAGCTTCGGCGCAAGGGGGTCGCCGGGGACACGGTGACGGAGGCCGTTGCCGAGGCCATGTCCAACGACGGGTACGACGAACTGGCCGCCTGCAGGGCCGTGGCCGAGAAGCGGGCGCGGTCGCTGGCTACCAGCGACCTGACGACCGCCGAGCGGCGGTTGCTGGGCTTTCTGCTGCGGCGCGGTTACGGCGGTTCGATTGCGCGACGGGTCGTTCGTGACGTGTTGCGCGAGGGTGGTGCCGACGCGTAGGCGATGATCGGCGAGGGGCGCGGCACACCGCCGTTGCCGGGACGACTCGTCTATATTTCGCGTCTATGCTCGCGTCCGAAATCCGCGCCCGATTCCTGGCCTACTTCGAAAAGAACGGCCACGCCATCCGCCCGAGCTCGTCGCTCGTGCCCTCCGATGACCCCACCCTGCTGTTCACCAACGCAGGCATGGTCCAATTCAAGAAGGTCTTCCTGGGCATGGAAGACCCGCCCGAGGGAAAGCGCCGGGCCACCACCTCGCAGAAGTGTGTGCGCGCCGGCGGCAAGCACAACGACCTCGAGCAGGTGGGCCACACGGCGCGCCACCACACGTTCTTCGAGATGCTCGGGAACTTCTCGTTCGGCGACTACTTCAAGCGCGACGCCATCCGCTTCGCGTGGGAGTTCGTCACCGAGGAGCTGAAGATCCCGCGTGAGCACCTGCGCGTGACCGTCTTCCACGAGGACGACGAGGCGCGCCAACTCTGGAAGGATGTTGCCGATGTACCCGAGAGCCGCATCTACGGACTCGGCGCGAAGGACAACTTCTGGCAGATGGCCGATACCGGCCCGTGCGGGCCATGCACCGAGATCTATGTCGACCTCGCGCGGATGGCGCCCGATTGGGCGTTCCCGGCCGATGCGACGGGCGAGTGGACGAACACCACGCTCGAGGAGTATTCGCTCGATGCGTTCGTGGAGGGCGCGGAAGCCGGGCGGTTCCTCGAGATCTGGAACCTGGTGTTCATGCAGTTCGACCGTCAGGCCGATGGCACGCTGGTGCCGCTGCCGAAGCCGTCGGTGGACACGGGCGCCGGTCTGGAGCGCATCGCAGCGGTCATGCAGGGCGTGACCAACAACTTCCACACCGACCTCTTCCGCCCGCTGATCGCGCGGGTCGAGGAGGTCGTCGGTATCGGCTATCCGTACCGTCCGGGTGTTGGCCTTGGCACTGCGATGGGCAAGGATGGCAAGGAGATCGATCCGGCGTCGTTCCGGGTGCTGGCCGATCACGCCCGCGCGGTGGGCTTCCTGCTCGCCGATGGCGTGTTTCCCAGCAACGACGGCCGCGGATACGTGCTGCGCCGCATCCTGCGCCGTGCCGTGCGGCACGCGTGGCTGCTGGGGCGCCGCGAGCCGACGCTGGTGCATGTGGTGGAGGTCCTCATCGACACGATGCGTGACCTCTATCCGGAACTGCACGTACGCCGGAAGCACATGCTCGAGACGACGCGTGCCGAGGAGGAGCGCTTCTTGGCGACCATCGACGCGGGCATGTCCCGGTTCGACGAAATCGCGCCGGAGGCCTCCACGCAGGGCTCCTCCCGCATGCGAGGGACGGTGTCCGGCGAGGACGCCTTCCGACTGTACGACACGTTCGGCTTCCCGATCGATCTCACCGAACTCATGGCTCGGGAGCGTGGATACCTCGTCGACATCTCCGGGTTCGAACAGGCGCTGCAGGCGCAGCGCCGGCAGTCGCAGGAGGAGCGCAAGTCCAAGCAGATCGTGGTCAGTGCCGACGACTTCGGTGACGTGACGCAGTGGACGCACGCCGAAAAGCACGCCGCCGGTCTCGGAGCGTTCGTCGGGTACGACGTGGTGGAGGTGGACACGATCGTCACCGCCGTGCGGCAGCTCCCCGATGGACGCGTGGCCGTGATGCTGCGTGAGTCGCCGTTCTACGCGGAGTCCGGCGGTCAGGTGTCCGACCACGGCGCGATCACCAGCGAAGGGTGGTCGGTGGCCGTGAACGAAGTGCGCAAGGTCGATGGGCGCATTGCCGCCATTGGCACGCCCACGGGTGAAATCAGGTTCGGCCCCGCGCATGCGGCGGTGCCACGTGATCGTCGCAAGGACACCGAGCGCAATCACACCGCGACGCATCTGCTGCACGCCGCCCTCCGCAAGATCCTCGGCGAACATGTGCATCAGGCGGGTTCGCTGGTCGCCCCCGACCGGTTGCGCTTCGACTTCACGCATCACGGTCCGGTGACGGCCGAGCAATTGGCGGCAATCGAAGCCGATGTGAACGCCGGCGTGTGGGCCTCGGCGCCGGTGAACATCAGGGAGGAGTCGTACACCGACGCCGTGGCGCGGGGCGCGATGGCGCTCTTCGGTGAGAAGTACGGCGACGTCGTGCGCGTGGTGGAGATCCCGTCGTTGTCTGTGGAGCTGTGCGGCGGCACGCATGTGCGCAATACGTCGGAGATCGGGCTCGTGCGCCTGGTCTCTGAAGGCGGTGTGGCCGCCGGCGTGCGTCGCATCGAGGCGGTGACGGGGCCGAGGGCGTTCCAGTTCCTCGCCGATCGGGAACGGGCGCTGCTGCAGGTGGCGTCGCGCCTCAAGGTGCCGATGTCTGGCATGACGGCTGGCATCGATCAGATCGAGAAGAAGCTCGACGCGCTGCTCGACGAGCGGAAGCAGCTGGAGAAGCGTCTCGACGAGGCGATGCGCGGCGGGGCCACCGGCAGCGGGCTGGCGCAGCAGTTGGCGGCGGCCGCGGTGGACGCGGGTGGTGTGCGCCTCGTGGCCGCTCGCGTCGACGTGCCTGACGTGAAGGCGCTGCAGGCGCTCGGTGATGCCGTGCGGGAGGCGCTGGGCAGCGGCGTCGCGTTGCTCGGCGCGACCTTCGGGGATGGGAAGGGCGCCCTGCTGGCCGTGGCTACGGACGATGCGCGCGACCGCGGGTTCCGTGCCGATGTCGTGGTGCGCGAAGTGGCGGCGTCAGTGGGCGGGCGCGGTGGTGGAAAGCCGCACATGGCGCAGGCCGGCGTTGAACCAGACAAGGTGGATGCGGCGATCGCGGCGAGTGCTGGGATCGTGGGTGCGCTGCCGGTGGCCGGATGACCTCGGTGCAGACTGCGGTGACGACCGTTGGTGCGTGGATGGCACGGCTCGAGCCGGCGCCACCGCCAGCCCTGCATCATCGGTTGCAGGAGCTGGTTGCCACGGACGCCGAACGTCCGGTGCACGAGGTGCCGGAGGCTTGTCTCGACGCCGGGGAGCGGTTGCTCGATGCGTTGCTTGCCTCCGGCTCCACCTCGCGGGCGACGGCACTCGATCTCCTCGCCGTCGACGCGCTCATCACCTACGCCTTTCAGGCGGCGGCGGATGCGCCGGCGCGTCTGGAAGAGCGGGCAGCGCGCGCCATGGTCCGCATCGCTGCCTTGCCGGGAGCGATGCGGGGGTGAGTCGCACCTGCCGCCGGAGCGCACACGACACTCGGGTGCGTCACCAGCGCTCTCGTACCGCGGGGACGTCCGGTGGTTGATCTGCACACGCACCTTCTCCCCGGTGTCGATGACGGCTCTCCGTCATTCGAGGTGAGTGTGCCGGTGTTGGAGCGCTTCGCCGAGCAGGGCGTGACCTCGCTGGTGTGCACGCCGCACCTCGACGCGAGTCGGGCCGCGCAGGCGCCGTATGCGCGTCACCGCGAGCTGTTCGAGGAACTGCAGCGCCGTGCACCGGCCGGTCTCGAGCTGCAACTCGGCTGGGAGATCATGCTGGATAGTCCCGGGGTGGACCTCACGCTTCCGGGGCTGACACTGGGATCCTCGCGGGCCTTGCTGGTGGAGTTCACCCGCGGCGGCCTGCCGCCCGGCGGCACGGCGGAGCTTCGGCGCATCACGCGTCTCGGTCGCACCGTCGTTCTGGCACATCCTGAGCGGTACTTCGGGTGTACCCTCGATCTGGTGCGTGAGTGGCGCGCGTTCGGGGTCGTGATCCAGACGGACGCCTCCGTGCTCATGGGTCGTGGGACGCCCTCCGACTTCGCGCGCTCGATGCTGGCCGAGGGGCTGATCGACATTCTGGCGTCGGACAATCACGGCGACCAGCGGGCCCTCGCGAGTGCTCGCGAGTGGTTGCTGGAGCGGGGCGGGGAAGAGCAGGTGGATCTGCTCACGCATGCCAATGCCGACTGTGTCCTGCACGATGACGATCCCATTCCCGTCCCGCCGCTCAAGCCGGGACTGTTGGGCCGCATGAAGCGCCTGTTCGGGCGCTGACCCTCCACTTGTCGACGTCTACCAACCTCATGGCCACCTCTTCTTCTCCGTCCGTTGCGCCGTTGCTGGCCGCCCTGCGCGACCTGGCGAACACTGCCGAGCGTACGGCGTCGCAGCTCGAGGCGCAGATCGATGAGGCGCTGTCGATGGTGCGGGCCACGGTGGCGCGAGGGGGGACGCTCCTCTTCTGCGGCAACGGCGGTTCGGCGGCCGATGCCCAGCATCTGGCCACCGAATACGTGGTGCGCTACATGCGCAACCGGCGCCCGTATCCGGCCATTGCGCTCACCACCGACAGTTCGCTGCTCACGGCGGCAGGCAACGACTTCGGGTTCGACCAGATCTTCGCGCGCCAGGTGGAGGCGATCGGCAAGGCTGGTGACCTGCTCATCATTCACTCCACCAGCGGCAACTCGCCGAACGTGCTGCTGGCGGCGGCGGCGGCGCGAGCGAAGGGCATTCCCGTGCTCGCGCTGAGCGCGAAGGACGGCGGCGCACTGCGCGAGCAGGCCGATATGTGTCTGGTGGTGCCCACCGACCGCACTGATCGCGCGCAGGAGATCCATCTGTGCATTCAGCACGCCATCTGCGATGCCATCGAGGAGACGCTCTGACATGATCAGTCTCGCGGGCAGGACCGCACTCGTCACGGGCGGTGCACGTGGCATCGGTGCCGCCTGCGCCGGTCTGCTGGCCCGGGCCGGGGCCAATGTGGGCATTGCGTACCGGTCGCGCGACACCGACGCGGAGGCGGTCGTCGAGGCGTGCACCGCGCTCGGGCGTTCGGCGTTTGCGTACAGGGGGGACCTGTCGACGCGCGAGGCCAACGAAGGCTTCGTGCAGGAAGCCGTGACCCGGTTCGGCGGCGTCGATATCTTCGTGGGCAACTCCGGCATCTGGCCGCCCATCCCCGTAGACGTGCAGGAGCTCGGCGACGATCGGTGGCGCCAGACGATGCAGGTCAATCTCGACGGCATGTTCTATGGTGCGCGGGCGGCCATTCGACAGATGCCCAAGGGCGGCCGCCTCATCTTCATCTCGAGTACCGCGGGGCAGCGCGGCGAGGCCGGGCACGCCGACTACGCAGCCAGTAAGGGGGCGATGATCTCCTTTGTGAAGTCGCTGGCGGTGGAGCTTGGTCCGCGTGACATCACGGTGAACAGCGTAGCCCCGGGGTGGGTCGACACCGAGGCGGTCACGCGGCCGTTCGCCGACGAGGGGCGTGCCCGCATCGAACGCGGCATTCCGCTCGGACGCGTGGCGTCGCCGGAGGACATCGCCGGCCCTGTGTTGTTTCTGGCCAGCCCGCTCGCGCGGCACGTCACCGGTGAGATCCTGAATGTGAACGGCGGGAGCGTGCTCTGCGGGTGAACCCGCCATCCGCGGGGGCATTGCGTCCGCCCGGCCCGGTCATCGAAGTGGCGCGCACCCTCAGCGATGCCGGCTTCGAGACCTGGTGCGTGGGCGGGGCCGTGCGCGATGCGCTGCTTGGCCTGGCGCATCTGGATTGGGATCTTGCCACCGCGGCCACGCCCAACCAGGTCCGTCGGTTGTTCGCGCGCACGATTCCCGTGGGCATTGAGTTCGGCACCGTCGGGGTGCTCGACCGCCATGGCCGCATGCATGAAGTCACGACGTTTCGCCGTGACGTGAAGACCGATGGGCGCCATGCGGTGGTGGAGTTCGGCGCCTCGCTTGACGAAGATCTGGCACGTCGGGACTTCACCATCAACGCCATCGCCTACGATCCGCTCGGCAAGCGCCTGTACGATCCCTTCGATGGGCAAGGTGACCTGCGGCGTGGCCTCGTGCGCGCGGTGGGCGTGGCCGATGCCCGGATGCGCGAGGACCGGCTGCGCGCGCTGCGTGCCATCCGGTTTGCCGCGCGCTTCGATTTTGCGATCGACGACGCGACGTGGACGGCCATCGTCGACAGCGCGCCCTACCTCACCCGTCTGTCACCGGAGCGGGTGAAGCAGGAGCTGGACAAGACGATGGAGCAGGTGCAGGCGCCGTCGGTGGCGCTGGGACGCTGGCGCGACTCCGGGGCATTCCGCGCGGTGGTGCCGGTGCTCACCGACGTACCCGACGCGGTGCTTCGCGCGGTGAATGCCGTTCCGCTGCCAGGACTCGCCGGCCGTCCGCTTCGCAGGTCGCTGCGTTTCGCCGTCCTGTTCAGCGATCTCGACGGCAAACAGGTGGCGCGCGAACTGCGCGCCTTGCGCTTCTCCAACCAGGAGATCGCCATCGTGTCGGCGCTGGTCGATCGTTGGCAACGGCACGGTGCCGCGCTCACATCCGACCTGCAGGCGGGGCCGTTGCCGTCCGACGCGGCGCTGCGTCGCGTCGCGGCGAGCGTCGGCCGCCTGCGCGTGAGCGGGTTCGTGCGGTTGTGCGCCGCCCGCTGGGCTGCCGACGGCGCCGTAGCCCCGGCTACCTGGCGTGCGCTGCACCAGCGCCTGCTCCGTATCGCCTTTCACGACCCCATCGACGTCGCGGACCTTGCCGTCGATGGCGACGATCTGCGGAAGGTCGGCGTTCGTCCGGGGCCCGAGATCGGACGAATCCTGGCCGGCCTGCTCGAGACCGTGCTCGACGATCCTGCGCGCAATGAGCGCGAGAGTCTGCTGGCATTGGCCATGACGCTCGCGGCGGATTCGTGACCGACTCGTTCGCTGGCACCGCGTTCGAGGGGTCGCGTTTCCGCGCGGCAACCGAGTGGTTCGTTGCTGGCGAGTACGAGGGCGCCCGAGTCTTTGAAGTGGGAGCCACCGCCGAGCGGACCGCGGATCTGCTGTACGCGCTCTCGGTGCATCTCGACCCCGCTGTCGACGTGCGGATCGTCGTATCGCGAACGGGGCGCGGTTGGCAGGGGGCGCTGCTCGCGCTCCCCGAGGTGCGCGCGGAGCTTGGACGGCTGCGCCAGGCACTCGCGGGGTATGGGGGCGTGGAAGTGGCGGTGTTTTCGCCCACCGATCAACTCACCCTGACGCCCGCACTGCAACTCGTGATCTACGCGCGGACCGATCGGTGGGCGTATCTGCTGGCGGGGCTCGGGCTCGAGGAGCGCGCCGAGGCGCCGGCGCGTGTGTGGGACCCCGCGGCGGTACCACGTGCGCCGCTTCCGCCGCTCGAGGCGGCCCTCGAGATCACGGCACAGCGCCTGGGGCTGGTGGAGTTCCACGCATGAGCCGCCCCTTGATCCCGCCGGGTGCGCCGTCGCTCTTCTCGGGCGGCAGCGCCGAGCCGCTGGCCGCGCGCCTGCGACCGGAGCGCCTCGACGATGTCGTGGGCCAGCAGCATCTGCTTGCCGCTGGCCGCCCGCTCGGTGATGCCATTCGCAACGGCACCATCGGCAGCGTGATCCTGACCGGGCCCAGCGGCACCGGCAAGACAACCATCGCCAGCCTCATCGGGCGCTACACGCGGCAGGCGGTGGTGGTGCTCAACGCCGTCACCGATGGCATTCCGCGGCTGCGCGAGATCGTGGCCGAAGCGGACGAGCGGCTGCGCTACGAGGGGCGGCGCACGCTGGTGGTGGTCGACGAAATCCATCGCTGGGCCAAGTCCCAGCAGGACGCGCTCCTGCCGCACGTCGAGAGTGGCGTGATTTCACTCTGCGGGGCGACGACGGAGGTGCCGGCGTTCGCGGTGGTGGGCGCATTGCTTTCGCGCTGCCGCGTGTATGCGCTGCGGCCGCTGACCGCCGACGACATCGTGCAGGTCATGCGACGAGCCCTGACCGACGACGCACGCGGGCTGGGCGGACGGCAGTTGCAGGTGGATGACGTGACGCTGCGCTGGCTGGCCGAGCAGTCGGATGGCGATGCTCGGCGCGCCCTCGGCGCGCTCGAGGCGGTGGCTCTCACACTCGCCGACGGCGACCGGCTCACCACCGAGGCGCTCGCGGGCGCCCTCGGCGTTCGGGTGGTGAGCTACGACCGGACCGACGTCGATCGCAATGCCATTCTTTCGGCGTTCCACAAGTCCTGCCGCGGCTCCGATCCGCATGCGGCGCTGTACTGGCTGGCGCGCGCCCTGCAGGCCGGCGAGGATGCCCAGATCTTCGTGCGGCGCCTCGCGGCGATTGCCACCGAAGATGTCGGTCTCGCCGACCCCGACGCCCTCGGCGTGGTGATGCAGGCGTGGGACGCGTACCGCCGCCTTGGCGCCGCCGAGGGGGAACGGGCGGTGGCGCAGGCCACGGTGTACTGCGCCACCGCGCCCAAGTCGAATCGTCTGTATCTCGCGTGGGCGGCCGCACGGGAGGCCGCCGCGGAGTCACCTTCGGTGCCGGTGCCCGCACATCTGCTCAATTCGCCGATGCATCTGCGGGCCGACGAAGCGCGGCGGGTGCCTTACGCCTATCCGCACGACTTTCCCGGGGCGTTCGTCGCCCAGTCCTACCAGCCGGACGGGCTGCAGGGACGCACGTACTATCAGCCCGGACCGTTTGGCGAGGAGAAGCAGATCGCCCGGCGCCTGGCGTGGTGGGCGCAGCGGGGCGGACCACCGATTGACTCGTCGGGTATGATGCCCGACAGCCCCGAGCGGCCCATGCCGCCGCCGTCGATGCCGACTTCAGGAGACTCCCCGTGACCGTATCTGTTCGTCGCCGCGTGATTGCGTCGTGCCTGACCCTCGCGGCCGCGGCCTCTGCCGGAGGCTGTGCCGCCCTCGGACGCGCCACCTTCTCCGAGCCCGAGGTGCAGCTGCGCGAGTTCGTCATCACCGGGCTCGGGCTGACCGGCGGCAGTGTCGATATCGTCCTCTCGGTGTACAATCCGAACGGCTACAACCTCGATGCCACGAAGATGACGTACCGGGTGGACGTCGACTCCATCACGCTGGGCGAGGGCGAACTTGGTGAGCGCTTCGTGGTCAAGGAAAAGGACTCGTCTCTCGTTCGCCTGCCGGTGCGCTTCACCTACGCCGGCCTCGGCGCCGCCGGACGGGCGCTCGTGACCTCGGGCACCGTCAACTACCGGGTGCGTGGTGATTTCACGGTGGGTACACCGCTCGGCAACTTCACCCGGCCCTACGACCGGACCGGCCGGTATTCGTCCGTCGCCGGCAACCGCTGACCTCCTTCTGCAGGGCCTGACACATCAGTCGCGAACCGATTTCCCTCACGCCGCCCGTCGAACGGGCCATTCTCGTCAGCGCGCCGTTCAAGCGGGGCACGGGGAAGCACTTTGTCGATGAGCACCTCGAGGAGCTGGCGCGCCTTGCCGATACGGCGGGCGCCGAGGTGGTCGGGACGTTCACGCAGCAGCTCGACCGCCCGAATCCGGCCACGTACCTCGGCAGCGGCAAGGTCGAGGAGCTGAAACTGCGCATCAAGGAGCTGGGCGCGACGCTCGTCCTTTTCGACGATGAACTGACGCCGGCGCAGGGCAAGAACATCGAGCAGATCGTCGGGACGCGGGTGATGGACCGCGCGGAGCTCATTCTCGACATCTTCGCCACACGGGCGCGTTCGAGTGAGGCGCGCATGCAGGTGGAGCTGGCGCAGCTCGAGTACCTGCTGCCGCGCCTCACGCGCATGTGGACACACCTCGAGAAGATGCGCGGCGGCATCGGCATGCGCGGTCCGGGCGAAACCCAGCTCGAGACCGACCGTCGCCTCATTCAGCACCGCATCCGCATCCTCAAGGAGCGTCTCGCCGATGTCGAGCGGGCGCGCGAGATCCAGCGCCAGCAGCGGCAGTCGCACTTCCGCGTGGCGCTCGTTGGCTACACGAACGCCGGCAAGTCGTCGATCCTACGCACCATGGCCGCCGATGGCCTCGTGTTCGTGGAGGACCGGCTCTTCGCCACCCTCGATCCGCTGACCCGCGAGGTGGACATCGGCGATGGCTACACGGTGCTGCTCACCGACACGGTGGGGTTCATTCGCAAGCTACCGCACCATCTCGTGGCGTCGTTCCGGGCCACGCTTGCCGAGGCGCGGGAGGCCGACCTGCTGCTGCACGTCATCGATGCCAGCCACGTGGCGTGGGAGGAGCAGCGCGACGTCGTCGACGGCGTGCTCAACGACCTCGGACTTGGCGAGCGTCCGCTGACCTACGTGATGAACAAGATGGATGCGCTGCCCGACGCCGAAGCGAGCGCCGTCCGCGAGCGGGTCGCGAACCTCATGCCCTCGTCGCTCTTCGTTTCGGCCGTCACGCCGGGTGGACTGGACGCGCTGAAGGCGTCGCTCCGGGACAGCCTGCGCCGTCAGCGGCCCGTGCTGGAGGTGCGGATTCCGGCCGGAAACGGGCGGTTGATTGCCGAGGTGCACCGGGACGGCGAAGTCCTCGACCAGAAGATCGACGAGGATGTGATCGTGCTGCGCGCCCGGCTGGACGAACGGGCCATTGGCCGGTTGCGCCAGGCTGGAGTCCGGGTGGTGGTCACGCAGGGCGTCACGCGCCCGGTGAGTGCCGCCGCTGCCGTGGTTCCGCTGCCCTGACGGGTAACGCCGCCCCGGGAAACGCAAAAGCCGGTGATCGGGAGATCACCGGCTTTTGCGCTGGAGTGGGCGCGCAGGGACTCGAACCCCGGACCTCTGCTGTGTGAAAGCAGCGCTCTAACCAGCTGAGCTACGCGCCCGTTCACCGCCACCGACCATCTGGCGGACGGACCGAAAACGTAACGGGGGGAACGGGGCGAGGGAAGTGCCTCGGACAAAAGCCGCGCGCCCCGGTAAAAACACCGGGGCGCGCATGGTCCGGGTGGGACTTGAACCCACGATCCTTCGATTATGAGTCGAGCGCTTTGACCGACTAAGCTACCGGACCGAAACTCCCACCTGTTCAAGATGCATGCGAAGCAGCGGGCCTGTCACCCCTCGGCCTGATGCGCATCGTAGGCCTCCAGCACTTCGGCGGGGGACACGGTGGCCGCTCCAAGCTTTCCGACCTCGACACCGGCGGCGTAGTTGGCCACGATGGCCGCTTCCAGCGCCGTGGCCCCGGCTGCCAGCATCGTTGCCAGGTACGCCGTCACGGTGTCGCCGGCCCCCACGACATCGTACACCTCACGCGCCGTGGTGGGGACGCGGTGAACGAGGCCGTCGGATGAGACCAGCGCCATGCCCCGTTCACCCAGGGTGAGGAGCAGATGCTCCACCCCAAGCCGGGCGAAGGTCTGCGGCAGCGCGGCGGGGTGATCGAGATCGACTGCTGCTCCGAGCGCACTTTCGAGTTCGCGCCGGTTGGGCTTGAAGACGGTGGCCCCGCGATAGGCGAAGAAATTCCGGAATTTCGGATCCACCACGATGGGCAGCCCGCGAGCCTCGGCGAGGGCAATGGCTCCCTCGATGATAGCCGGCACGAGCACACCCTTGTTGTAGTCCTCGAAAACGAGGGCGGTGGCGTCGGGCAGGGCACGCTCGATGGCCTCCAGCACACGGGCCACGTCGTGGGCGGCGAGGTCGGTATCGTCCTCCTCGTCGAAGCGCACCAGCTGCTGGGAGCGGGCCATGACGCGGGTCTTCGTGGTCGTGGGGCGTGCCACCGTCACGAGGGAGCGTGACTGCATCCGACCGCCGTCGAGGCGTTCGCGCAGCGTTGCTCCCGCCAGGTCGTCGCCGACCACCGCCACCAGGTCACACCCGGCGCCAAGGGCCGCCACGTTCTGCGCCACATTGGCCGCGCCGCCCAGCGCGAGCTTGCGCTC
>JBEILM010000058.1:0-23203 GCA_040379205.1 Gemmatimonas sp. | reverse complement strand
GTCGTCGCGCGCGGGGATCGACCAGAGCGTCGTCTGCGTGCGGTCGTCGGTGCGGTGGCCCTTGCCGCCCTCGCGCACGGCGTACCAGCATGGCTCGTGCTGCCAGTGGTAGTCGCCGCGGCTCAGGGCGAGGCGGTCCTTGGCCCAGATGATCTGCGCCCGGATCGCGAAGCCTGCGCGCTCAAGCGACTGCTGCACGGTCGAGGCGAAGACGCCTGCGTGGTAGACGTAGGCCACGTCGCCGGGGAAGAGCTTCCATGCCTCGGTCCAGTCGGCGCGGTCGTCGTTCATGACCTTGCCCATGCGGGCGGTGTTCCCCGTGAGCCCGGCGTCCATGCGCCACTCGGGGTCGTACTCCACGCCGTAGGGCGGGTCCGTGACCATGAGCGTGGGCACGGCGCCGTCGAGGAGCCGCGTCACGTCGGCCGCACTCGTCGAGTCGCCGCAGAGGAGGCGGTGCTTCCCGAGCAGCCACAGGTCGCCCGGCTTCGTGACCGGGTCGACCGGCTTCTCGGGGACGGCATCGGGATCGGTGAGGCCTTCGGTCCCTGCTGGCGCGAGGAGCTTCGCGAGCTCCTCCTCGTCGAAGCCAAGGAGCGTCCAGTCGATGTCCGCGCCGCGGAGGGCGTCGAGCTCGATCGAGAGCATCGCGGTGTCCCAGGAGGCGAGCTCGGCGGTCTTGTTGTCGGCCAGGCGGTAAGCGCGGACCTCGTCGGCGGTCAGGTCGGTTGCGACATGCACCGGCACGGTCGCGAGCCCGAGCCGCTGGGCGGCGCGGAAGCGCGTGTGCCCGGCGACGATGACGCCGTCAGCATCGACGACGATCGGCTGGCGGAATCCGAACCGGCGGATGCTCTCAGCGACGGCCTCGACCGCGTCGAGGTTCTGCCGCGGGTTGTTGGAATAGGGGCGGACGGCATCGAGCGGGCGGAGCTCGACCGACATGGGCGCCGACATGGGCGCGGTTGCTTCAGGCGACATGACCTTCTCCTCGGTTGACAGGGTGAACGGGCGACGCGCACGGAGGCGCTACGTTGGCTTCAGCGGCGTTCCTCGCCTCGGTGGCGCCGTGACCGCCACGAGCGCGGCGGACGCGTCCTGGGGCCTCGTGGCGCGAGCGGTGGACCAGAGGCGAGAGGCGCGATCCACGCGAAACAAACTCAGTCGCGATCGCCTGCTCCTCCGTCGGGCCAAGCGAGGCTTTCAGGCGCCCGGGAGGACCCATGCGGCGAGAAACTTCCGAGATCTTGCAGGCGGCTGCTTGAAGGATCTCGGGCGCGCGAAGGGCTTGGTTTGTAGGGGTTTCTGAGAAAAGAGAGAGATACTTCAATTCTTCTTTCTCTCCCTCTCCACCCCGTACGCACGCGTGTACACGCATACGAGGCCGTTGAAGGATTGAAAGATCTGAAGGATCTCCGCGGCGCCCCTCCTCCTGGCCCACACTCCTGTGCCGCGAACCTCGATCACTCGAACGAACCTCGAGCGCGCGCGCAGTTAGTTCAGCAGGGTGCCGCCAACTGGCGGCACACCTGCATGGGGGGTGTGGGGGGAGTGCGCGCGCAGTTGGTTGGCGATCAAGGTTGAGGCCGAGGCCCGCGCGGCACGAACCGACGTCACCGACGAACCGTGAGCAGGTGCGCGCAGTTGGTTGGCCGCCCGACGGTCGTGATGCCCGGGGTGCGCTCACGCGGCGTCCTCCACCTGCGTGCCTTCCTCGGCATCCCCGGACGTCGCGTCGTCGGCCTCGGTGCCCATGGGGGCCGGTTCCGTCGCCGCGCCCGCCTGCGGCTCGGCCGTGCGGCGGAAGCCCACGGGCCCGCCCCGACCGCGCATCTTGACGCGCTCGACCAGACCCAGCCGCTCCGCAGTGCAGATGAACCCCTTCGCCCGGCGCCAGGAGAGCCCCGAGACGCCCGTCGTCATCTCCTGCAGCTCGGGGAGTGCGAGCGGCTCGTCGCCGATGAACGCCTCGACGAAGCGTTCGGCGTCCCACGGCTCGGGCGGCTCCACCTCCCGCGGCTCGCGCTCGCGCGGGGCCGCCAGGCGCCGCTGGCCGCGCCGGTCGCTCTTGAGGAAGCCGGGGTCGAGCATGCGGTCGACGTTCCAGACGGGGAACGTCCACCGCAGGCAGACGGGTTCCGGCGGCGGGAAGCTCCGCACCGCGGCCTCGAGCACCACCACCCCGTTCTCCTCGTGGGGCCGGAGGACCAGGTGCGTATCCGTCGCACGGCTCTGCGCGCCTGCGCCCGCGCCCATGTCAGTCACAGACTTCCCCGACTGGCTCCCCTTCGTCGAATGGTGGATCAGGACGAAGCTCGCCCTCAACCGCTTGGCGATGGCGTCGATCGTGTTGTAGATCCGGGCCATGGTGCCGTTGTCGTTCTCGTCGCCCCCGGCGGGCATGAATCGGTAGAAGGCGTCCAGGATGATCAGGCGATACCGACCCGGCTCGATCGAGGCGAAGTACTCCACAAGATCGTCGATCGACTTGAGCCGTCCGCGGAGGTTGTCGATGCCGATCCGGTCCTGGAATCGCTCGAGCGGGATCCCGCGTGCCTCGGCAACCCTCGGGATGCGGTCCGCGCTCGTCTCGCAGTGCAACTCGTTGTCGATGATGAGCACGTCGCCCGCGACGGTCTCGAAGGTGCCGAGCCAGAGCTCCCCGGTGGCCACCGCGATGGCGAGGTCGATCGTCAGCCAGCTCTTGCCCGTCTTCGGGCTCGCGATCACGTTCATGGTCTCCCCCTCCCGCAGCAGCCCGTGGATGACGGGATTGCGCATCTTCGGGTAGCGATCCCGGAGGTGACGGACGGTGAGGATCATCGGCTGGTCCCGCTCGTGGCCAACGAGCCGCAGCGCAGGCGAGGTGGGGGACGCGCCATGCGACACGGTGCGGCGCTCGGCCGGGGTGCCGTAGCCCTCGGCGGCAAGCCTGGATGCCGCGGCCGAGAAGTCGCCGCCATGCTCGAGCAGCGCGTAGACGGCGAATGGCGAGTAGCCCTTCTGTGGCTCGAACGGCGCCGCGTTCGAGCTGAAGACGTAGAAGACCCGGTCCTTCAGCGTCGCACTGGTCCCCGAGGACTTGCCCGGCCTGCACCAGTGCTCGTTCTCGCCCCCACGCACGCGGCACCACCCATGGCGGCCGAGCAGTTCACCCACGTCGCCCCGGCGGTTGAAGTCGTCGCCCGGCCGGACGGCCGCGCCCGACGCGTGCGTCGGCTCCGAGCGGCCGACGACGGGCTCCGGCACCTCGTTGAGCGCCCACGCGGACCCGAGCAGCAGATCGCGCTCGTCGGCTGTCACCACCGGCGGGTTCCTCAGGTCGCCCTGCAGCACGACGTAGCCCTCGCTCGGTGCGCAGAGGAAGAGCCCGCCCTCGCCGCGCGTCTCGATCATTGTCACCGTGATCGCCCATGCGCCCGACGCGTCCTGGCGCGGCACGTAGGACTTGGCGCCGACCACGATCGGTTCCGGGCCGTCGGCCTCGATCCGCCGCTGCGCGAGCTTCAGGTTGCCCGACACCGCCGACATGGAGCGGTAGACCACGTGCCTGCCGCCCGAGGGCGTGCTCTCGACGACGAGCCTCGCGACGAGTCCGGGCGCCGCGGCCTCGACGGCATGGCGCCATGCGTCGAACGCCTCGCCGCCGAGGTCGAAGTCGATCATCTCGAGGTTGCCCGAGACCGCGCCGCAGACGAGGCACATGGCGCCGCCATCGGAGGCGAACCACGAGCGGATCTCGTCCTCGCTCGGCCGCCTCGACTGGAAGGGCTTCCACGACGCGAGCGCGACGCGCTTCTCGTCGCCGGTTCGCACGGCGGGAAGGACGCACAGTCCCGTGCCCGCACAGGCGAGCGCCTCCTCGAGGAGCGGGTTGGGGACGGGGACAGTCGGCTGGTCTTCCATGGTCGTGCCTGTGCTGGGAGATCGGGAACGGACCGCGCCTGGCGCAGCCCGAAGGGCGGATGTCAGGAATCGATGCGGGCGGGCGCGCTTCCCACGGCGTCGCGCCAGAGCGAGCGCTGGATGTGCCAGTCGGGCTCGGCGACGATGCGCCGCAGCGCGGTCTCGGTGAGGGGGTCGCGCCCGGCATGGACGCGAGGCAGCTCCAGGAGCGCCAGCTGCAGGTCGGGCGCCAGATGGAGCAGGTTCATGACCTGCGTCATGCGCGCCCGGCTCACGTGGCCAAGGCGCGCCGCCCCCGCCTGGTCCCTGATCGCGCCCGCGCGGATCAGGCCGTCGAAGTGGACGGCAAGCGCCATCAGCCGCACCACGCGCGGCACGCGTCCGTCGCCCGTCACGGGCTCGACGGGCTTCGGTCCGGGCACGACCTCGCGGCGGCCGCGCGCGCGGACGGCGAAGTGGAACTGGCGCATCACCTCCTGCCCGCTCATGCCGCCACCTCGCCGGGGGCCGGCACATCGGTGCGGAAGGCGATGCTCACGCGCTCGTTCGCGCCGTCGTACTCGATCGTCCCGACCAGGAGCCGCACCAGGCGCTCGCGCTCCTCGGCGCGCATCGAGTCCCAGAGCGCGTCGAACCCCTCGACCGCTCCCGAGAGCTCGTCTTCCTCGCCGAGCCGTGCCTCGAGGGCATCGGCTCGCTCGGGCTCCCTGGCTTCCCGGCGGGCATCGGCCTGCTCGCGGAGCCTCCTCCGCGCCTCGCTCACCACCTCGGCGACGAGGGTCCCGTCCTGGCCCACCTCGCGCAGCTGGCCCACCACGAAGCGCTCGAGCTCCGGCGCAGGGACCGACGGCCCCGGGCACGCGGACCATCCCTCCTTCTGGGCGCGGCTGCAGACGTAGTAGCGGTACTCGCGCACCGACCCCGACCGCGTGCGGCCGGTCGTGTGGTGGTGCACCATCGCGCAGCCGCAGGCCGTGCACCGCACGAGCCCGCGGAGCAGGGCGCCCCGGCTGTTGCTCGACCCGCGTCCGTCGGCGCTGCGGTTGGCGCGCAGCCGGCGCTGCACCTCGGCGAAGAGGTCCTCGGGCACGATCGCCTCGTGCGCGCCGTCGTGGAGGTCGTCCTTGTGCCGCACCTTCCCGAGGTAGGCGTGGTTCGTGAGGAGGCTGAGGAGGCGGCACTTGTCGAAGGGCCGACCCCCGCGCGGGCGTCCGTCCCGGGCGGTCCAGGACTTGGTCCCCCAGCCGAGCTCGCGCAGGCGCGCCACGAGCCGCAGCAGCGAGCCGCACTCGAGGTAGGTGCGGAAGATCGTCCGCACGCGCTCGGCCTCGTCTGGGTTGACCGCCAGGCGGTTGCCGCCGGGCCTGCGCTCGATGTCGTAGCCGAAGATCGGCCGTCCGCCGCCCCAGAGCCCCTTGCGCCGGGCCGCGGCGATCTTGTCGCGGGTGCGCTCGCTGATGATCTCGCGCTCGAACTGGGCGAAGGAGAGCAGGATGTTCAGCGTCAGCCTGCCCATCGAGTGGGTCGTGTTGAACTGCTGCGTGACCGACACGAAGGAGACCCGCCGACGCTCGAAGGTCTGCATCATGCGCGCGAAGTCCATGAGCGACCGGCTGAGGCGGTCGACCTTGTAGACCACCACGCAATCGACCAGGCCCGCCTCGATGTCCTCGAGGAGCCGCTTCACCGCTGGGCGATCGAGCGACCCGCCCGAGAACCCCCCGTCGTCGTACCGCGTCGGCAGGCAGATCCAACCTTCGGCCCGCTGGCTCGCGATGAACGCCTCGCCCGCCTCGCGCTGCGCGTCGAGCGAGTTGAAGTCCTGGTCGAGCCCCTCGTCGCTCGACTTCCTGGTGTAGATCGCGCAGCGGATCGGCCGCTTCGATTCCTTGGTGTCGCGCGTCATCCTTCCGTCCTTTCCCCGTCCTGGGTCCCGAGCCTGAAGAAGTGCATGCCGTTCCAGTGGCCGCCCGTGATCGCGTGGGCCACCGCGCTCAGCGACCGGTAGTGCCCGCCGTCGAACTCGAAGCCGACCGGCATCACCGTCACCCGGTAGTCGTGGCCCTTGAAGCGCCGGACGATCACGCTGCCGGGCGGCGGGATGCGCCCGTCGCGGGGGCTCGCGATTGTGCCGGTCGCGATCGGTGCGCCGGGCGCAGCCATGGGCGGCGCCGCGGGTGCACGGGTCCGCAGGTCCGCCTCGCGGGCCAGGTCGCGCGCACGCAGCCGCACGGCGTCGATCGCGCGCTCGGCCGCGCTGCCCTCGGCAAGGGCCTGCAGGCGCCAGGCGATCCGCCGCAGGAGCCACTGGCGGTTCCCCGAGCGCGAGGCTTCCCCGAAGACCTCCGCGTAGCGCTGGCGGAGCTCCGTCGGCGTGAGCGTGGCCAGGGTGCGCAGCTCCTCGGCAAGGGCGCGGGGGGCGCAAGCGTGGGGCAGGGTGCGGGCGGTCGTCGTCATCGGGTCGTCTCCTCGGGCAGCGCATCGCCGGCACCGTCGCCGGGCGCCACAGTGAGCCCACTCGCGCCGAAGATGGCAAGTCGCCCCGGCTCCCGATGCGTAGCGTGCGCTCCGATGCGCGATGCGACGAGCCGCGCCACGGCGGCCCCGAGCAGCGTGACCACCTCACGCCGCCGGTTCGATCCGGGGCCGGAGAGTGCGAGTGATGTCCACGGCCGCGGCATCGCCGCGACCCGCTGCTGGGTCTTCATCGTGTTCCTCGGTGACTGGAGGGAGCGGTCCCTCCGAGATGACTTATGACGTCTGCGCGGCAGTGCTCCGCCCACGTGGCGGATTTCGCTCAGTTCTGTCCGTTTACGGGCCTCCTGTTGGTCGGTGTGGCATGGTGTTCACCCTGTACCGACACGAGTCCGGGTCGAGCGGGCGGGAAATCCGGCGAGTTCACGAAGAAAGTTCGAGATCCGGTGGCGGGAGACCGGGGGTGGACGGCTGCGCGGTGCATGGACGATCGGTGTGGGCAAGAGTGTGTTCCTCTACCCCTGTATCTCCGCAGCCGAAACAAGAGTCCTCCGCTTTCTGCGGGATTCGTGGTGACTTTCCGCGGCGTCACGGCGTGTGCACGGCGCAGGCCGCCTTGGCGGAGATCTTTCAATTCTTCAAGAATTCCCGGTCACCCCGGGCGGCGTCAGACGGTGACAGGGGTGTCCGGCGCGTGGGCCCATCGCCCGCTACCCAGGAATCCACGAGCGAGGAAGCAAATGACATTGCAGCCAACCGACACCGAACGACTGATCCTGTCCAACCAGTTCCGAATCCTGGCCAAGCTCGAACCGGAGCAGGCTGTTGCCCACGAGCGCGTGGGCCGGCTGCTGCTCGAAGGGCACACGTGGGCGCTTGAGTCATTGGGGGCGATCGAGCTCCCGCACGCCCTGATCACGGAGGACGTGGTGAAGTTCGTGTTCGACGTGCTCGACATGTACCGCGCACTGGGGACGGCGGCCGCGCATCACGGGATCGACATCGATTCACCGCGCGCCGCGTCGGCACGATTCGAGGGATTCGATGGCAACAACGAAACCGAGCACCTCGCAGTGGCCAAGGTGCTACAGGAAAACGGTGACCGATGGACGGAGTCGCTCGGCCAGGGGGACCTGAACTCCCATCGCCCGTGCTTGGAAATGTATGAGCGCATGCTCGCGGTCTGGCGCAGGGTTCGTATCGATCGCAGCGCGACGCTCAACATCATGTCGAAGGAGAACCTTGAAAGGATCGTCGCTGCGCGCATTCACCCCGATTATCGCGATGACCGTGGTGGGGCGTCCGCCGCCACTACGGAGGCGAACCGATGACGAGTCCTGCATCACTGGATCTTGACCGGGTGTTGGAGGCGGCTCTCGGCGCCGTCCACAGCGCAATGCGCTCATGGTCAGAAGGCGGTCTCCAGACGGAAGAGCCACTCCTGAACCACCTCATAGGTGCGCTTTCACGAAAGCGGCGCGGCTGCGACGTCGGCGGACCCGCCGCGAATCGGGTGGCAAACCAGGTTGCGCTGCTCCATAGGAAAGGCGACCACAACACTGATAAGTTTGGCGCCGATCTTGCGGTGACGCTGTCAATTGCCGACGGGAGATTTCTGAAATCGGCGCTCTTCCAGGTGAAGGTTGGCGATGCATTCACGGGTTCATTCGCACGGTCGCAACTCGAGGACGCGACCTCGGACCAGCAGGTCCGCGAGCGCGCCTTTGTCTGTGTTTTTGATCGGGGTCGCCTGCGAACGCGTGTCAAGCAAGCTGATGCCGTGCTTGCGAACTTCAAGTCCGGCGCAGCGAACTCATCGCAGACTTGCCACGATTGGGACACGCTGGGCGAGTGGATTTGCAAGTGGCTGGCGTGCCAGATTGGAAAGCCAAGTCGCGTAGACGACCCGAACGGCATTGAGCGCCGCTTGAGCAGCTACGTAGTGGAACGTCGCAATGAGACATCGTCTTGGACTGAGCCATGGAGGCCAGAGGGTGGGCAGACAGTGAACCGTGAGTCAAACGGGATCATTCCCGCGAAGGCGTGGCTGATGATCTTCGTCGTGCCTGAGAGCTCTTCGGAGAGGGCATGAGTCGGAATCGCGGTTGGGTCGGCAGACGGTAATCCGCCGAATGCTGCTGGACTGCATCGTCTGGTTTTGGAATCTTCCGTTCGCTGGCGATTCTCCGCCGAGTTGAGGTGTAGGTGTTGCCGTCGATACGGGCGCATGTAGTGCCGGCCGGGTAGATGCTCGCAACGACCGCGCCTTCCGCGATCGACTCGATCGGAACGGCGAGGTCGGGGGTGGTGTTGAGGACGAGGGTGCCGGCGAGGAAGCAGGCGGTGCCCGGCCGCGTGATGGGTCGGGCCAGCGGTGCGCGCCTGCCGGCGATCGCGCTGTGGCCCAGAAATCTGCCGAAGCGGCTCGCGGCGGGTAGGATGCCGGCCGCCACGCCGCCGAGGATCCCACCCCAGGCAAGATCCTGCCCCGCCGGCGCGCGGCCCTCGTACACCACAGCCGCCGCCCTGGCGCCCGCCATGCCTGATACGGTGCCCGCAGCCACGACGCTCGACGCGGTGACTGCGCCGGCTGCAGCAAGGCCGGCCCCGAACGTGGCGCCCGCCACGGCGCCCACGACCGCTCCCTTCGCGGCGCCCGCGAGCACGTCCTCGCCGTTGATGGCGGCGGCCACTCCTCCGATGAATGCGCCGACGACTGCTCTGCCGAGGATGTTCGCGAACTGCCCGGTCGGATCCGTCCCCGCCATCGGGTTTCGCCCGAGGGACGAGTAGAGGCTCGGTCCATCCTGATACCCCGCGAGATCTCGCTCGAGCCACCTGCACATCCCCGGCGTCGGGTCGTAGTGGCGGAAGCGCACGGTGTACGCGCCGATGTCGCCGTTGAAGCGGTAGCCGCAGAATCCGATGTTGAAGTCGGAGCGGGCGTTCGCGGCGCGGGCAAGGTTCGCCGCCGCCGTGGTGTCTCCCGCGGCGGGCTGCGTCGCGCTGCCCGTCTGCGCGAGCTGGCCTTGCGGCAGCGCGGCGACATACGCGGTCCCCCCCGAACTGCGCGACGTCGCGCGTGCTGATGGTGCCGTCGCGGTCCCAGTCCGCGTCAGGGTTGTAGCCGAGCTGGCCGAGCGTCGTGCCGACGGCGCCCTGGGCGAGGGTGGTGTCGGTCTTGTCGACCCTGCCGTCGCCGTTGATGTCCTTGGCGGGCAGGTGCCGCGCCTCGCCGTAGGCGTCGTATGCGACGCGGAAGGCGAGGGTGCCGGTGCGGCCGACGGCGGCGACGCTCTAGTAAATCAACGAGCGGCCTGCTCCGTGACGTCCTCGATCATCCATCGCGCCAAGGTCCAGCACGCTTCCTCCTCGCTCGGAAGAACTCGGGTCGCGACAAGGCCTGGCCGCCGTGCGTCGCGTGCCTGAACTCTCCATCCCCTTGCGGACTGGCAGGCTGAGTAGCGCGAGGTTGGACGCTCGTCCCCGAAGCGGAGATCGTCATGCGGGATGCCCAGACGATCGAGTAGGACCACAAGATTCTCGTGATGGAGCCTTTCTGGCGTCACGTAAAGATGGGGTCTACTCGTGGATGCCGCCAACTGCGGGCTTGGATCCCGGTCCCCGCGGTCGTCGCCCTGGCGGAGGCGCCCGCAGAAGAGGAGTGAGTCGACGCAAGCCTTGAAGACTGTCCAGCATGCGTCTCGCTCGTCGTTGCAAAGCCGAATCCGTCGCGACTCTCCACGCTCTATCTCTGAAACTTCCCAGCCCTGGGGTGTTCTCTTTAGGACGATACCTTCGCTCGTAGCGCTTGGAGAAAGGCTGTAGGTCGCGGGGTTGACGCCGAGGCGGTCGAGGAATTGAGCCAGCACGGTCGTGTTCAAGGGATGATCTCCCGCAGGCAGCCACGTTCGACGAGCTGCCTGACGGACATCGGCAACTCGTACTGAATACCACCACCTGGTTGATTGAACCAGGGAGTTGCGGTTCCCTCCCACACCTCGATCGGCCTCAAGACCTCGTAGCGATGGTATGGCGGCACGACACCTGGGCGAAGCGACCGTGCGGCATACGGTGTGCCAACCGGCGACGCAAATCGACCGCTTTCCGGGCCGAATCGATCGATGAGGTGCCCTGAGGGAAGCGACCGTCTTGATGCGATTCCGTAGTGGAAGCCGTTGTTCGGCGGCCACGCCGTGACCGCCCCCTCGCCACCCTTGTTGTGCACCACCACCCCGCACCCGCCGACGAGGTAGCGGCTCGTGCCTCGGACTGTGAGGTTGTATACGGGGATGACCGCGTGGCGGCTACCGATCTTCGTAATCGTGGCCGTGCCGGCGACGCCTTGAGAGGACATCGTGCGGACGGCGTCCCCCTCGGCGAGGTCGCGTGCTGCGACCCAGCAATCGTCAATTGTCTCGAGCCGTTCGGCGCGCGACACGGCCTCTGGGGCTGCGCGGGAGTCCAGGCTCGGCGCGTGCGCTCCCGCCCGTGCGACGAGGAACGGGTGCTCGCCCGTGACCGAAAGTCTGGTCTCGTCGGCTCCAGCGGCTTCTCCGGTCGCTACGGTGATGTCGTAGACCGTGCCCTCGAACGGATGCACGCATGTCGCGTCGATGACTGCTGTCGTAGCTTCGCCGGTCACCGGGTCGACGCTCGCAACGACGTCACCCGCTCGGAGCGACTCAATCGGAACCGCGATCTCGGGCGACGCGGTAAGTACGAGAGTGCCGGCGAGGAAACAGGCGGCTCCGCCCCGTGCGCCACCCGAGTTTCGCCCAATTCGCCCGACCAACTTTGAAGCCACGCCGAAGGCGCCGCCGAGAACGCCGCCGACTGCTCCACCTACCGCAAGTTCCCTCGCTGTTGGAACCCGCCCTTCAGTCACCAAGGTGTCGGCTCCCGTACCAGCCATGCCGGAAATCACCCCCGCAGCGATCAAGGCTGAAGTCGACTCGACACCTCCGGCAATCGCGATCGAAGCCCCGAAGGTCGCTCCGGCAATTGCGCCGACGACGCCGCCGCGCGCAGCGCCGACCAGGATGTCTTCGCCATTGATCGCGGCAGCGATTCCCCCAATCAGTCCGCCGACGAGGGCTCCTGCAGCCACATTGCCGAACAATCCACGTGGGTCGGCGCCCATCGTCGGACGCTGTTCCAGATAGGAGTACAAGCTCGCCCCATCCATGTACCCCGCCGGATCCCGCTCGAGCCAGCGTTGCACCCCGGGCGTCGGGTCGAAGTGCCGGAACCTCACCGTGCCGAGGTTCGGACCCGCGTTGAACCGGTACCCGCACCATCCGACCGTGTTGCCATAGGCGCTGATCCGTCCCGCAGGAATTCCCGCGGTGCCAACCTTCGCGCCGATGGCGTTCGCCTCCGGTAGCGTCACGGTCCCGTCGCGGTCGAGATCCGCGTCTGCGAGATAGCCCGTCTGGCCGATGGACTTGCCCACCGCGCCGGAGGCCGCCGTGGCGTCCGCGCTCGTCACGCCGCCGCCCACGGCACCGGTGATCCCCTCGGGCCAGTGGTGCTGCGCTTGGCCGTATGGGTCGTATTCCACGCGCTCGAGGAGCGCACCGGCGTTGTCGATGACCGCCACCACGCTGAACTGCGTGTCGTTCAGGAACTGGTCGCCGGCGCGGTCACCCGCGTCGGTGAAGTCCGTATCGGTGCCTCCGGCGAAGTTCGCGTTCACGCGCCGTAGCACCAGGTCGTCGACGTAGCGCATCCCCCAGACGAGCTGCTCCACCTGGTCGATGTCCGTGATCGACGTCGCCAGCGGCAGGTCGTTGTCGATGTACTCCTCGAGCAGCTGCCAATTCTGGTTGAAGTATCCGAGCCGTCGCTGGCTGATCGTCGGCGCCGCCGGCGGCACCCAGCTGTCGGGTGCTCGGTCGACCACGCAGCGCATGCCGAGCCCCGAGTACTGCGCCCGAAGCGCGGGCTGTGCGGTCGTGCCGTTGACCAGGTCGACCTGCGTCAGGCGTCCCCAGCGGTCGTGCTTGTAGCGCCACGTGGTGCCGGGCGCGCCCGCGATGCCGCGCTCACGGAGATTCCCGCCCGCATCCCAGGTGAACCCGATCGACTGCGGCGTGCCGCCGAGCGGGATGAAGGAGCCGCCGGTGACCTGGTTCACCAGGTCGAAGGTGGAGGTGCTTGCGTCTGTCGATCCCGTGGCAAAGGTCCCGGCCGTGGACGTATCGGTGCGGGTCGACGGGATGTTCCCGATGAAGTCGTAGGTGAAGTCCTCCGATCCGGGCTTCGCCTGCGTGCTGGGGAAGGCTGCTGAACCGCGCTGGTCGCCGAGCAGGCGAAGCAGTCCGTCGAGGGTGTACGCGTGCTGGGCGAGCATCGTCGCACCGGGCCGGGCGTCCAGCTTGCCGGTGAGGCCACCCAGACGCGTGTAGGCGTAGGTCGTGTCGACGATGGCAGGCTTGTTCGCGAAGCCGCTCACCGAGCCGGGCGCGTAGCCCGAATCGACCCACAGCTGGCGGGTCACCCGCCCGAACGCGTCCATGCTCGGGTACTGGCCATCCGCCTGCGTCCCGGCCTCGGCCATGGAGCGGTCCAGGCGCACGCCCGGCACGGGGTACGACGTGACCACCGGGGTCGCGACCCCGAGGAACTGGTACTCGACGGCGGCGGTCGCCCCGGCGAAGCCAAGGCTCTGGGGGCGGCTGATCCGGTTGCCGACGCCTGTGGTGCCGTAGCCCACGTTGAGCGCCTGGCCCCCGGGGTACGTGGTCCCCGTGCTGCGGATCCAATTGCCGTCGGCGAGCTTGGCCAGCTCGTAGCCTGAGCCGACGCGCTTGGTCGTGCCGACCGGCGTGGTGCCGCTGTACGTGAGCTCGCCGAGTGGATTCTGGTCGAAGGCCTCGGGCAGTCCAATCGCCGAGTAGCGAAGCCCGACCGCGTTCAGGATGGTGTCCGTCGTCGCCGGAGGCGTGACCGTGGAGCGGGGGATCCCGGCCTCGGTACCGATCTCGTCCGGTATCGCCGTGATCCCGCGCTTGATGGTCTTGATCGTCGCAAGGCGTCCGTTGGCGTCGTAGGCGATCGCCACGGCATCCGCCCAGTCGTCGGTCGCGGTGTCCCCTCCGGTCGCTTCGTCGTTGACGATCCTGCCGCCTGCGTCGAAGGTGAACGTGTGCTCGACGCCGCGCTGGTCTTTCTTCCAGCGCATCATGCCCTGGCGGTCGTATGCGAAGATGTGCCGGTCCGTCGCGCTTGGCGCACCGGTCGTCGCATCCGGGTAGGCGAGTGCCGCAACGAGGTCGTTGGATGAAATGCGCGAGTCGCCGCTGCCGGTCCCGTTGGAGACGCCGAACAGGGTGCGCGTGGTCTGGAACTTCTGCGTCCACACTCCCCCGACCTGCGCGAACGTGTAGGCGATCTGGTCGATCGCGGGCGTCGCTTCGGTGATCCGGGCCCGTACGCTTTCGGCCTGGTTCTGGTCGGGCATCTTCGGGTCGGCCCCCTGCAACTCGAGCCGACCGGTCGATGCGTTCCACTGCAGCGAAGCTGTCCCGTCCCAGTTTGCGATCGTGCCGACGATGGCGCCGGTGGCGTCGAAGTAGTTCCGGGTTCGGAGCGGGGTTCCAGAGTCGCGCGGCACCACCGTGAGGTAGGCGCGGCCCAGCTCGTCGTATTCCACGCCCTCGACGAGCGGTACCACGTTGCCCGACCAGGTGAGCGGCGTGCCGCTCGCGGTCGGTGCCAGGCCTCCGCCGTTGAAGCCGGCGGTGAGGTTGGTGCCAAAGTCGAGGTGGCGGACCGTGCGGCCCGCCGTGTCGTACTCGACAGCCGTCCAGGTCGTGACCGACTTCGTGGCGCCGTCGATGCTCCCCGTGACGGTATCGGCCAGCGTGTGGACGCGGGCCTGGTGCTTCACGAGGTCGAGGAAACCACTGCCGGAGCGGAACTGCGGGAACGTCTGCTCGAGCACCACGTGGTTCGTGAGGACCGCAGTGAACGTGGCCCGGTCGAAGACCGCCGCGTAGTTGCCGGGTGCGCCGGGAAGCGGGTCGGTCCCGCGGTCGACGACGTACGTGGCACTGGCACGACCAAGCCCGTCGATCGAGTTCTTCACCATGGGGCCACTGGGGCTCCAGGACCCGACGATGCGCCCGGCGGGGTCGTACCACTCGTGCGACTCGACGAAGTCGTTGTAGGTTGGGCTGTCGAGATCGGTCGAGGTCGGCACGAGGGCGATCCGCGTGCGGTATCGCATGCCGCGCTGGCTGTAGGCGCTGGACGCGAACGAGAGGCGGGTGGCCGCGACGCTGTCCGCGCTCGGGGCGACTGGCGCCGAGATCGGCGCGTTCAGGGATGCCGCCTCGGTGACCCGGCCGAGGTTGTCGTATCCCACGACCGCGTAGGGCGCGACGGGGCCGTTGACGGCTGCAAGCCTGCCACGCCAGTCGTAGAGGTAGTTGGTCGTGCGCGACGCCGGGGAGGTCTCGCCCGTGTACGCGATGGTCGTCGTGACGAGTCCGTTGCCGACCGTGAGCGTGGAACCGGTGGCGCCGTCGTAGCGGACCAGCGACGTGGTGTACGTGGTCGCGGCGTCGGGATCGCCGCCGAGGGCGAACGAGCCCTGGCTCGTCTCGCTGACCCTTCCAAGCGCGTCGTAGGTGGTCCGGCGGATCGTCCGGTTGGGTGCGACCGTCTGCCGCAGGCGTCCCTCGGAGTCATAGGCGTAGGTCGTCGTGTAGCGGCCGGCACCGTCGCCATTGCCGGCCATGTCGTGCCACACCGTGGTGGACTTCACCTGGCCCGTGACGGCGGTCTCGACGGCGCGGCGGGCGACGGGTGTCGAGGCCATCCCATATGGCCAGCCCTTGAAGATCTGCCCGTACTGGTCCTCCTTGGCCGACGCTCGGTAGTCGCAGGCGCCGACGAGAACGCCTGCCGCGTCCGACCACGTCACGCTCGCGGGGCTCACGAAGACCTGGACGTCGCCCTTGTCCAGGAATTCGTACGGCAGCCCGACGAGCGTGAAGTACAGGATGCCCGGGCGCCCGTCGCCCGAGGACAGGTGGCTGTTGAACGCCCGCAGCTCGCGGGTGTAACGGTTGACCGCGCCGCCGGGCATGGTGAGGGTGCGAACCCGGCCCGCCGCGTCGTGGGTCATCGTCCAGGTCATGGAGCCGCCGCTGGCGTTGCGGCCGCTCCAGGAGAATTCGCCGCCCGAGGGGATGGGGCGCTCCATGGACGAGATGCCGGTGCTCGGCGCGTTCGACTGGATGCTCCGTGTCGCACCGGTGGCGGGGTCGAACGTGCGCTTGACGAGAGAGTCGTCCGCGAGCCGCTGGAAGACGGGAAAGCCGCTCGCATCGAACAGCGTGTGCGAGAAGTAGTCGCCCCCCGGACCGTTCTCGGCCGTGGTCTCGGCCTCGAAGCGGGCCTGCATCCATGCGACCGCATCCGGGTTGCCAGTCGTGCGGAAGCCGTACGAGAATTCCGTCTTCTGCACGCGGTCGGCGAACGCCGTGCTGCTCATGTCGGCCGCGGTCATTCCCTCGGCGGTCGCGAGTTCGCTCCGCGTCGCCAGCCACGGCCGCGTGCCGTCGTAGGTGTTGCGAAGGAGGATGCTCGTGGCAGGCGTCGTCCCCTGCCGGACGATCGATACGGTTGCGAGCCGTCCGTCCGGCGTGTACGTGTATTCGAAGTGCGCGCCGCCGCTGGTCGAGATGGTCGAGGTGGGTGGCGTGGGCGTCGATCCGCCCGCCGCCGGGGTGTAGGCACTGATCGCATCGGGCCCGTACGTCGCCGTCATCGCGCGGGGCGGGGTGTTCGTGGTGCTGTAGTCGTAGCGAGTGACCCAGTACGGCCCCGAGGCTCCGTTGCCGAGGCCAATCGCGTCGTGGACCTGCTTGTAGACGCGGACGGTCTGGGAGATCTGGAACGGCTTCAGGTCATGGAAGCGGGTGCGGACCGGCGACCACGTTCCCGATGAGTCCTTGACCTCCTCGCGTACCACCATGGTGCGGCCGGTCGCGGTCGGTCCAGACGGCCACTGCAGGTACTCGTAGGTCTCGCGCATCCCGAGCGTCGCGCCGCCGCCGGAGCAACCGCAGCCCGTGAGCAGTTCCTGGGCCGTCACGCGGTCGGATGCGTCGTATGACGCGATGAATTTGCTCGCAAGGTCTCGGACCGTGACGTTGGTCCCGCCGTCTGTGAAGCAGACGGCCGCATCGGCCATCGACAGCAGGCTGTCCGCGTAGTTCTTGACCCTGTTCCAGGCGGGCGTGCCGGTGGAGTTGTTCCGCTGCGCCGCGAATTCGATCTGCTGCGGGGCAATCACGGCCTTCAGCTGGTGCGCCTTGCCGAGGGATCCTGATTCGCCGCTGTGGTAGCGGTACTGCGTTGCGACGATGTGCCAGAGCTGGTTGGTCGCGGACTGGTCCTCGCTCCGGTCGACGGGTTGCCAGACCTGCACCTGGATCAGGTCACCGTCCGTGCCCACGTCCGAGGAGTGGCCCGCACCGGGGGTGAAGTAGGTGTAGGAGACGCGCGAGACGGTCTGCAGCGTCCCGCCGGAGCCCCTGCGCTTCACGTCGACCGTTGCGACCTGGCCGGCACTGGTCCACGCAAAGTCGATGACGGTCGCGGCGGTGGACTCGCTCTGCGAGTCGACGAGGATCTTCGTGAGTTTCGGTCGCTGAAGCGCCGTGTCCACCTGCCAGACGAAGTGCCGGATGTGTCCGTAGAGATCGCGCTGCTCAAGCGGAAGGCCCATGGTGCCGAGCTGGTTGCTCATGCGTCGGTCGTAGTCCGTCGAGCCGATCCCGGGATCCGTCAGGCGCCAGACGTCGATGCTGTCCCCGCCGATCTGGAGCGTGGTGCTCGTGATGAACTGCGCGGTGCCCCCGCTCGGCTTCCACGTGCCCGCGTTGTCGTAGTCGAATCGGGTCGTGCCGGCCGGGGTGCTGAGCGCGATGAATGGCGGTGGTGTCGTGCCCTGGTCCTGGTATCCGTCGATGTAGAGGCACTGCGTGACGTTGAGGGCCCAGTGCCAGCCGGAGAACCGGGGAAGCCCCAGGTTTGTGTCAGTGCCGGCCGAGGAGGTCGAGACCTGGCTCGAGTAGCTCCGGCTCAGCATGAAGTCGGGACCGGGCAGCGGCACCACGAGGTCGGTTGCGGACTCGAGCTTGTATCCCGTCGACAGGTCCACCGGGTGGCTGGTCGTGGTCGGGACGCCGGGGCCGCAGGTGATGTCCTTGTATCCGGAGGCGCCGCAGGATCCCTGGCCCGCGCCGCCGGCCCCAGGAAGCATCGACCAGTTCCCGGCGCCGGAGGAGTAGCCGGGGCAATTGAGCCCCATGCACGGCGGCGGTCCCGGATTGGATGGCGGCATTCCGCCGACCGGCAGGTCCGAGGACAGTCCGCATCCCATCCCGGCACAGATGGGGTCGCTCGGCACGGGTCCCGGCGGGCTCGGCGGGAAGCTCGGGCTTCCCCCGCAGAAGAGCCCCATGCAAGGCGTGCCCGGAGAGGTTCCTGCTCCCGAGGGCGCGATCGGGTCGAGCAGGAGTCCGCAGCTCAACCCCGCACACATCGGCGGTCCCGCGGGCGCGCTCGGCGCGGGCGTGATCGCCGGCGTCAGGTCGCCGCAGCCGAGGCCCGCGCAGTGGACCGCCGGCTTCACCGGCTCCATCGGCGGGTAGTTGATCGGCGGTGCGCAGTTCAGCCCCGCGCAGTAAGCAAGCGGAGCGGTTGGCGTGGTCGCAGGCTGTTCGGTGAACTCCGGCGCGGGCAGCAGCAGAACCGGACCGAATGGAAGCGGGCTCGGCTGGCGCGCTGGACGCGGGTCCATCGCCGCGATCGCGAGTGCGGAACAGGCGTTCAGCAGCGCGACGCACGCCGCGAGGCGTGCCCCAGCAGGAACGGAGCTCTGGCCAGGGCGCACGTTTCCGGAGTGGTCCATCGTCGAAGCCTCCATGCATGGAGGTCATGGTGACCCGGCGGCGCCGCAGGACGGACGTGCCGGGCACGGCGCCCGGTACGAGGATTCCGCCAACCGCGAGACCGACGGGCCCCCCGGGGAACGCGAGGTGCCCTCGCGGCCCGATGAGCCTCCACCCCGTCACCGTCTGGCTGGCGGAGATGTGACCGGGCAAGTGGCGGGAATGTGCGAAATTCCTGGTGTGGGGACCAGGCAGCGCATGTCAAGCCACTGGGGTCGGGCGCCAGGGGACGACCTCGAGGCGGATCGGGGCGGGCGGGACCAGGCTTGGGGCGATCTAACTCGCAAGTATCACTCATCTGCACTCTGGTCAGGCCGCTGCGTCCGTGCATGGGGATGTGCTTTCTCACCCGCTATCAACGGGCGGGTGGCATCTTTCTACATCAGCAGGTAGGGCAGATTTGTCGCAGCGACTTTGACCCCACAGCTCACGCCGTTGGCTCGTCCTCGTCAGACGCTGAAGGTGCGTTGCCAAGGTCTCGCAACGCCGCGCCGATGGGACGCGCGGACTGAGGCAGCCCAAGTGATGCAACGCCCACGTCGATGGCTGCCTGCAACGCCTCAAGCGCCGCCAGCAACACTCCGAGGTAGAGCGGTGGTTCGGCGAGTGCAGGGAGCCGATGGAACCGATGAAGCGGCTCCTTGCAGTAGCACAGGTTGGCGGACTTGAGGCTTGCCCAGGTCCCGTGAACATCGCCGCTGGAGGGTGTGAACACGAGCCGGTAGAGCTTCTCGAGGCCTGCCTTGGTGGCAAGCGTGCGGGTATCCGACTTCGACCATGCTCCGAGCTCGATGTTCGTGAGTTCGACCGCGAACCCGCCGAGGGAATCAGCGATGTCGGTGGCCGAGCGTCCCTCCACGCTGGTATCGCCCTCGTGCGTGTCTTGGAGATGCAACATCAGCAGCTTGTCTTGTCCATCGCCGTAGTCACGAAATGCCTTGTAGTCAGCAGGCGTGCCGCAGCGCACGAGATAGACGAACGTGATCACCGTGTCCGCGAGACACCTGAGCATGATGCCTGAAGTGTCGCGAGCCCACAGGTTGCAGTCCTCGCAAAGTAGGACGAAGAGCCGAAGGGAACGAGCAAGCAGGCCGAGCCGGACCTCGTCAAGCGTCGGATCGTAGAGATCGATCTTCGCGCGCCGATTGAGCAGCAAAACGTACTCGCGAGCATCCTTTGCAGCAGACTCGAGGGCAGAAGCGATCGCAGGGCCATCCGCCTCTGTCGCTGGTGTGCCGCCGGCCAGCGAGAGGAAGAGCGGCTGGCAGAGCGCGAGATTCGTGTTGTGCCGCCAGAAGTACTTTGGCCAGGCTGCGGGTGTGTATCTAGCCTGCGCCTGGCAGTACATGTTGCCGAACATTCGGCACTGCTGTTCAACGCTTGCTCGCTCAGAATCGTTGCAGCCCGTCGGATATCGCTCGAAGAGTTCACCTCCTGCGAACCCCCCAGCGGGGATCCTGATTCGGCGATGCTTGAGCATGCGCGCGACAGAAAGCGCGCGCACTCGTCCGCAATAGGAGTCCTTGCCGGGGAGCAGCGGCGCCGTGATCGCTCGCAGTCGAGAGATGTCGGTCGAGAGGTCGAGTCGCAATCGTCCTGCGTCAATTGCGGGCTTCACAAGCCACGCAGCCGGGGACTCGGAGTAGTAGGCGAGGGATGCTCCGAAAGGACCGAGAAAGCACTGGTCGATCAGATCGGCATGATCGCGGACAAATCCGTCGCGCACCGCCTCGGGCACGAGCCCGAAATCCGTCACGAGCCCAATGAACGGTGCACTCTCCGATGCTGGCCAGGCCGTATCAATGGCGTCAGCTAACGCATGGAATGTACCGCATCCAGTTTCTGAGACAAGTTGAAGTTGGTATTCACGCGGCCTCCCCGAGGAGGATGCGTCGGTGCGCTGCGGGCGTTCGGTAGCCGATCCGCCCGATGATCCAGTGGTTGTTGAAGCGGCGGGCGAAGTCGCGGAGCGCCTGGTTGAGCTCCTCGACGGTCCGGAATCGGTGGAGCCAGAGCAGCTGCTCCTTCAGGGTCCGGATGAATCGCTCGACGCATCCGTTGCCCTCCGGCTGGCGGACGAAGGACGGGCTCGACTCGATGCCGAGGGTCTTGAGCTCGTCCTGGAAGGCGTGCGAGATGAACTGGCTGCCATGGTCGTGGCGGAGTTTCGTGCCCTCCGCGATCTTGTCCTCGTACCGCCCCTTCGTGAAGTGGATCGCCTCGCGCAGGCACTCGACTGCCTCGAGTCGCGTGCCGCGCCGCGCGGCGCGCACTCCGAGGCACTCGCCCGTGCAGTGGTCGATGACCACGAAGACCGCGGCGTTTCCCTCGTCGGTGAGGCATCCGGTCGCGTCGATGGCCCACATCTCGTCGGGCGTCTCTGTCGTGATCGTGCGGTCGTGGGTGTCGGGCCCGCGCACGCCGGTCGGGCGGTCGCAGGCGAGGATGCCGTGCTCGCGCATGATCCTGAGGACCCGGCGCATCGAGGTGCGGATGCCGTGCTCCTGGCGGAGCCGCGCCCAGACCTTGCGGTGGCCTTCGCCGACGAAGAGCGTGGATGCGAGGACGGCGCGGATCTCGGCGAGGATCTGCTCGTCGGAGAGGGATGTCTTCGGGCCGCGTTTCGCGGGGATCCTCGGCGCATCATCCGCCAGCGCCTTGTGGCGCTGGACGGTGGCGCGGGCGAGCCGCCACGCGCGGCAGACACGCAGGATGCCGTAGGGCTTCTTCGCGGAGGGTGACATCGCCTGGCTCAAAGCGACGGCCTCCGCGGCGGAGGGCGGAGTCCGTCCTCCAGGATCTCGATCTTCTTCTCGAGGAGCTCGATCTGCATGGCCTGGTCGCCGACCTTGGCCTTGAGGTCGTGGATGAAGCCGTCCCGGTGGTCGGGCTCGCGCGACTGGAGCCCGGCCTGCATGCCGGCGAGCGCCTCGTCACGCCACTCGGCGAGCTTGCCGGGCGTGACGCCGAGCTCGCGGCTTAGCGCGTCGAGCGTCTCTCCGCGGAAGAGCCGCAGGACGACCTCGGTCTTGCGGCGGCTGGACCAGCGTCCCTTGTCCTGGCGGTCGCCTTCGTCGGCTCCGCTCGCGCTCCGCGCTCGCTTCGCCGCCGAAGGCGTCTTGTGTCGTGGCTTCTTCATGGTGTCGTGCATTGTGCCCTCGAGTCCCAGACGGGTGTCTCAGGAAACCGTGCAGCGCACCAGGAACGGCTTGGACATCTGATCGAGGCCGAATTTTACGGCAAGGGCGCTGATCCAGAGATGCTCCGGAAGGAAGTCTCGCTGCCAGTCGAGCGGCGCTGTATTCAGCTGGTTCAGCGGAGGGATCAGGGTCTTGCCCTCGCGAGCGTGCTTCGCGAGCGGTGTGTGCTGCTTCCGCTGCTTCTTGTGCTTTCGTTTCTTCATCGCGAGTTACTGTGGGTCGATCGCCACAGGCCTTCCGTCCATCATTCTCCCTGACTACAAAGCCCGTTCCGATCCGGCCCCTCAACCCGCGATCTTGTTCGCGGAGAGCCAGAAAGCGCGAGTGCTTGGCTCACTTTCGTGCCGAGCGAGCCAACTCCTCGCAGCAATGCTTCGCCAGGACGGGCGATCAATCGGCCGTCATTTCACCCCCGACCCATAGGCGAAAGCTCGCAGTGCCCGGGACGGCTGCACGCGCGTTGCGGAACGCGACCTTTGTCGATCGCCCTTCGAGAAGGTTATGGGCGAACAACGTCTGGCAGAACTGAGACGCAACGGCACCCTGAACGCTGTGAAACGGAGCAATCACTGCCTCGCACGCCGGTGATTCGGAGAGGCACTTGGCGAAGCTAGCGACTCCGGTGAGGCAAGCCAATGAGACCAGCACCTTGCCCCTACAGCCCGAGTCTTCCAGTGCTTTGCCGAATTCGCTCGCGCCTACCTCCTCTTTGCCGAATCGCAGCGAGGAGGTGGATCCGTGTCCGATCAGGATGAGGTGACTGTACGCAGCGTGGTTCTTGGTGAGAATTGTGCGAAGCTCGTCGAGCGCGCGGAACTCCTTCAAGACGACTATGTCATCGGGCACAAGAAGGCGAAAGTACTGGAGCAGCGATTTGGCCAAGGGATCGAGGAGCGTGTACTCCGTGTCAAAGTCGCCTATCCGCAAGATCATGATGCCAACGTTCCGAACGAGGGCGGAGTTGGCGATGGTGGCGGTCTGCTCTCCGCCCAACGGCGGATCGAGCTTCACGGTGGCGGTGCGCTTGCTTACCGACAGTACCTCCACCATTGAGACCGCATTCGTGACGTTTGCGTCTGGCGCCAGTTTGATCACCGGCGCGTAAAGACGGTCACCCGGCTTCAAACTCTGTGCCACTGCTTGCTCCAAGAAACTGGTTCGGAATTGGGACAGTCGGCTTCGGCATAACCGGGGCAGGCTTTTCGAGAGGAGTTGTGCTGCGGGCGCGTTGTCAAACGCTCCACCACCCTCATCACCGTCCGACCCGCCCCGGCGTGACCGGCCCACCCGCCAGATTTCCGGTTTTTCTCCAAACTACTCTGGCGATGGCGGGGCCTTCCCCTTGGCCCGCTTCTCTGCGGCGCGCAGGCGAGAGTCCAGGTCGCCGGGCGGGAGCACATCCTTGAGCAAACGCCGCAGCGCGACATCCTCTTCGGAATCTCCCTGCGGGATCGGGGGCACCAGGTAGCGAGACTTCAGCTCGCGCTGCAGCCGCTCCGCGTCGGCCACGCGTCCAGCGCCAACCAGCGCCTCATAGAGCAGCAGGCCGTCCTTGCGCTGCATCTCGTACATCTCCTCGAGCGTGGCTCGCTTCACGGCCCACTTCTCTGCAGCGGTCGCCGTGCTGGGGGCGGGGATCAGCGCGGAGGG
>JBEILM010000057.1:0-23252 GCA_040379205.1 Gemmatimonas sp. | reverse complement strand
AGGCGACCGTCCAGCTCCCGATCATGCAAGGCCTGCTCGAGCGCATCGAGCACCAAGTCCGTGCGTATGGTGGTGTGCGCCCGCCAGCCGACGATCCGCCGCGAGAACACGTCGACGACGAACGCCACGTACACGAAGCCGCGTCGGGGCGCGTCGTGGTCGTCCGTCGGCCCCGCACGATGCCCTGGAGGCCCGCGAGGCGCATCAGCCTCGCGACCGTGCAGCGGGCCACGGTGACGCCCTCCCGCTGGAGCTGATGCCAGATCTTCCGCACGCCATAGACCTCATGGTGGTCGCGGAACACCGCCCGGATCTGCTCCAGCAGCGCGGCGTCACGCCGCACCCGCGGCGATTGCTTGGTGGGGTCCACGCGGACCGCGCGTCGCTGGTAACAACCCGCCGGGGCGACCTGCAGCCCCGCGCAGATCGGCTCGACCCCGTACACGCCGCGCTCCGCGTCAATGAACGCATCAATCACGGCGGGCCCTACTTCGTGAAGCGGTCGAGCTCCCGAAGGGGGCGTGCCGCCGCGGCGAAAAACACGCTGGCTTTCCGCAGAATCTCGCTCGCCCGCTTCAACTCGCGATTCTCGCGCTCGAGCTGCTTCAAGCGCTCACGCTCGTCGGTGGTCACGACCGACCGCTGGCCGGCATCGCGCTCGGTCTGGCGGACCCACAGCCGAAAACGGCTTGCTGCCGCGCCCCCGGACCCCTTTGTCTTTCGTCATGCTCCCACATCTCACAAAGCTGGGAGTCTCCGCCAAACCCGGGGCGGTTCACCGGCAAGCCGCGCCGCGCCCATCGTGCGCCGCGCCAACGCCTACCGGTGATGCCGCACCACCTGCACCCCCTCCGCCGCCAGCCCCTCCACCAACGACTCCAACTGCTGGACATCCGTCCGCGGATTCATCACCGTCACCCGCAACACCCGCCGGCCGTCCAGCGTGGTGGCGGTAATCCACCCGCGTCCGCTGCGGTTGTACCGTTCGCGTAGCGCGGCGGTGAGCGCATCACGGTCGGCGACATCGGCACCGGGCGGGTTCCAGGCAAAACACAGGATGTTCGACTCGGGCTCGTGCAAGGGCTCGAACTGCTCATGTCTCACAAGCATCCCGTGCAGCGCTAGCGCCATGGCGCACAGCCGGTCGTACAACGCCGCCAGCGCATCGGCCCCGTAGCGTTCGAACGCCACCCACAGCTTGAGCACATCGGCACGCCGCGAGCACTGGAAGCTCCGCGGCCCCATATCCCAGGCCCTGGCATCTTCGTTGGCGCTGAACAGATACGGCGCCTGCTGCGCAAAGGCGCGCTCGAGGTCGTGCTCCTCGCGCATGAGCAGCAACCCCGCCGCCAGCGGCAACAGCAGCGTCTTGTGCGGGTCCCACGCCACCGACCGCGCCCGCGCGAGCCCGACCACCCGGTGTTTGTGCGCCGCCGACAGCATCGCCGCCCCGCCATGCGCGGCATCGACATGAAGCCACAACGGACCCAGTTCGTCGGCAAACTCGTCGCACGCGTCGGCCACGGCGTTGATGTCGTCGAACGTCCCGGTGCTCGTGCACCCCGCGGTGGCCACCACGGCCATCACGCGCGTGCCCTCCGCGCGCAGCGCCGCGAGCTTCTCGCGCAACAACGCCACACTCAACCGATGATCGGCGCTGGGCACCACCACCACCCGCGACAGCCCGAGCCCCATCTCCCCCGCCGCGCGTGACACGGCGTAGTGGGCGTGCTCGCCGCACACCAGCACCGGCGGGTTGGCGCCCACGCCGTCGCGCCACGCGTTGGGCAGCACGCGCGCCCGCGCCGCCAGCAGCGCGGTGAACGTGGCCTCGGTGCCGCCACTGGTCATGGTGCCACCGGCCCGTGCGTCCCACCCCACCAGGTCGGTCATCCACTCGATCACCTGATGCTCGAGCGGCGTGAAGCTCGGCGACATCTCACGCACGGCCATGGACTGGTTGTACGCGCTCACCAGCGCGTCCGTCCACACCGCGGCAGGCAATGGCGCCGACACCTGGTGCCCGATGTACATGGGGTGCGCCAGCCGGTTCACATCTTCCAGCAGCAGCGACGACAGGCGCCGCGCCACGTCGGCCAGCGGCCGCGACCGTCGAGGCATGGGCATGGACAGCCGGTCGGCGATGACCTCCGCGCTGTGCCAGGTGGACACCGGGCCTTCGCCCGAGCGCGTCGCGGTGAGGTACTCGGCGGCCAGCGTCAGGATGGGACGCGCCGCCTCCAGCGTGGTATCGGCCTCGAGCAACGCCAACGCCTCGGCACCGGTGAGCGGGGGCTCGGCGAGCATGCCAGGCCCCCCCGCGCGCATATCAGACGCCATGCCGCGGTCTCACGTGCCCTGCACCACGAGCGCGTAGCGATGCGGGTCCCACCGCCAGTGCCGGGCCAGGTTGCAGTGCACCCCGCCGATCCAGCGGTCGATGCCGTTCAGCCGCACATGGTCGGCCCGATCACGCACGATGTCCTGCCCCAGCGGCGTGAGCTGAACAGTGCGCTCCCAGAAGGCCTTGCCGTCGGCTTCACGCAGCGGGGCGATGACCCGCGACCCGGTGGCGTGCACCACGAGCGGATGCGCGCAGTCGCTGAGCCGCTGCACGTACCACGCGAAGGTCCAGTCGCCGAGCCACACCCACGACTCGGCGTTCTGATGGGCGGCGAAGAGCTTGGCCAGCGTGATGGTGCCCGGCGCCAGCGCCTCGCACAGCTGACGTTCGCTGCGCGACAGCCCGGCCTTGGTGTCCGGATACTCCTCGAGCTGGCGGCGTAGTGCGGCCACGAGATGCGGCAGCCGCACGGCATCGTCGTAGGCATAGGCGCGCGCCGTGACCTCCCGGTCGAGCCGATCGGTGATGGCGAGCAGCGCATCGGGAACGGGCGACGTGAACGCCTCCCAGGCGGCCTGCGCCATCTGCAGGTCGCTGTCCTGAATGACGCGACGCGCGCGGTACAGCGGCGCGAACTTTTCCGGGGCCAGCGGTCCCAGATAGCAGTCGGCAGGGGCGATGGTCACCGCGGGGCGGGCATCCGCAGGGCGGTCGGCCAGTCGCGTCAGCACCTGCAGCAGTTGCAGCTGGTCGTAGAGATCGGGCTCGAACCAGAGCACGACTTCATCGCCCGCGCCCACTTCGTCGAGGCGCGCATCGCGCTCCTCGAAGTCGGTGATGAGCGCCGACTGGCTGATCCAGCCGCGGCTGGACAGGAATTCGCCCCGCGCACGGCGAAAGGCCACGCGGTCACGGTCGGACGGGACCGGGCCATCGTGGAGCAGGTCGCGCCAGGAGAGAATGTCCCCTGGTAGCCCCGAGCGGGCGAGCGCCGAGGCGGCGTGATCGCCGTTGGTGAGGTGCAGGGTCAGCATGGGTTGACGTATGTTGCTCGTATCATGTTCGCTGCCGAGCGGTTGCGCCAGTCGGATTCGTACCCGAGTCCTATGCGGCCGCCTCGTGCCTCGTGCCATTTTCCCTTCGAGAAGGCCGCCGACCGATGTCCGATCCTCGCGTGGTGAGTCCGAACCCCCCGTCGTTGGTCACGGACGTGCCCGACGCCGCCGCCGGCACCCTCGAGGAGTTCGAACTCGATCCGCTGCTCGATACCGACGTGGTCATGTGGGCGGTGGTGTTCGCCGGCGGCATCGGCACCCGCTTCTGGCCCCTCAGCACGCCGAAGCGCCCCAAGCAGCTCCTCGCTCTGGTCAACGAGCGGCCGCTCATTGCCGACACCATCGCCCGACTGGCGCCGCTGGTGCCCGCAGAACGGGTGCTGGTGGTGACCAGCGCCGACATCGCCGACGCGCTGCACGAGGCCATTCCCGAGGTCCCGCGCGCCAACATGCTCGTGGAGCCGCGCCCGCTGGGCACGGCGGCCGCGCTGGCGTGGGGGGCGCACGAGGTGGCCCGACGCGCCGGGCCCGACACGGTGTTCGTGGCGCTGCACGCCGACCTCGCCGTGGGCTACCCCGATGTGCTGCGCGACACGCTGCGCCGCGCCGCCTCGCTTGCTTCCGCCGAGCCGATGCTGGTGGCCCTCGGCGCCACTCCCACGCGCGCCGAGACGGGCTTCGGCTACCTGCAGCCGGCCGCCCTGGTGGATCCCATGATCTCGCGCGCCGAAGGCGGCGCCTGCCACGTGGACCACTTCGTGGAAAAGCCGAGCGCCGCGCTGGCCGATGTGCTGATTGAACGGGGCGCGCTCTGGAACACCGGCATCTTCGTGTGGCGCGCCCGGGTGGTCCTCGAGGAGCTGGCTGCTCACACCCGCGAACTGGAGCACGGGCTGCCCTGCCTCGAAGCGGGAGACATGACAGCGTTCGCGGAGCTGGTCACGTCGGTGTCCATCGATCGCGGGCTGCTCGAGCGGAGCGCCAACGTGGTGGTCATGCCGGGCGACTTCGCGTGGGACGACGTGGGCACCTGGGCCTCGCTGCGCCGCGTGCGCGAACTCGACGACACCGGCAACGGCGTGATGGGCGAGGTGCACTGCGTGGACGCGTCGGGTAACGTCATTCACGCCGACGGCTGCTGCGTGGTGGCCTACGGCATCTCGGGGATGATCGTGGTGAGCATCCAGGGGCTGACGTTCGTGACCACGCAGGAGCGCGCCCTCGAACTGGGGCCGCTGCTCAACGCGCTCCCGGGAAGCCTGCGCTTCAATCCGGGCGGACTGGCGCTGTAGCGCCAGTCGCTGTTACGCCAGTCGCTGTTACGCCAGTCGCGAGTTGCTGGCCGCGTTACTCGCCGCGGAACACCGGCGCCCGCTTCTCCTTGAACGCGGCCATCGCCTCGCGCACGTCGGCGCTGGCGAAGCAGGTCTTGATGTGCGTGAGCTCCTCGCGCAGCTGGGCGTCGAGCGAGGCATCGCTGCTGCCGAGCAGCAGCCGCTTGGTGAGCGCCATGGCCAGCGGGGGTCCGGCGGCGAGGCGCGAGGCGTAGGCGGCCACGTGCGCACCGAAATCGGCGTCGGCGGGCACCGCCGACACGAGGCCGATGCGTTCGGCTTCGTCCGTGGGCACGTCACGCCCGGTGAGCACGAGTTCCATGGCCCGCGCCTGCCCCACCAGTCGCGGCAGGAACCACGTCACGCCGGCATCGGGGGAGAGGCCGCGGCGCACGTAGCCCGCCGTACAGGAGGTGCCGGCCGCCATGAGCCGCAGGTCGCACGCCAACGCCAACCCGAATCCGGCGCCGGCCGCCGGGCCGTTGATGGCGGCGATGACGGGCTTCTCGCACGACACCAGGCTGTGCACCCAGCGCCCCACCCAGTAGTAGGGATCGAGCTTCGCGGCCCGCGTGTGTCCGAGTCCGGCCGGCTCGGAGAGGTCGAGCCCGGCACAGAAGCCACGCCCGGCGCCGGTGATGACGACGACGCGCACGGCATCATCGGCCGCCGCCGCATACATGGCATCGGGCAGCGCCTCGGCAAGCGCCGGGTTCACGGCGTTGAGCCGCTCCGGCCGGTTGAGCGTCAGCGTGCGCACGCCGTCCGGCGACGTGGCGACGAGTAACGAGGCAGTATCGGTCACGGCAGAGGATCGGAACGGGACAGTGGCAGAGGGACGACGTGGTTCGCACTCACGAACATACCGCTCGTCCCCCACTTCCACCGGCACGGGTCCGCTGACTAGATCACAAGGGTCGACCGCCGCATGCCCGTTGCCCGGCCCGCTCTCCCCGGTTCTCTCCACCCCACCATGGCCAGTTCCCGCTCCGCCACTGCCACTGCTCCCCTCGACGAGGCCGCGTTCTCGACGCAGGGGCCCATTGCCTGCAGCGATGCGCTCGCCCGTACGGCCGCCGAGACCTGCCGCCAGCACGAGCGGCTCTCGAAGCTGATGACGCTCGCCGTGGGCAAGGGCGAACTCGGGGCCGCGCATGCGATGGTGGACACCATCGACCTCGCGCTCGCCGAAGCGGTGCACGAGTTCGAGAAGAAGTGCGCCAAGGCGCCGGTGTCGGACCAGCCCGACGTGCGCATGGCGGCCAACGCCATGTGGTTGTCGGCCCGCGAGTACCTGCGCCGCCACAGCATCGCCGAGCGGGCGTCGCGGCAGATCGGGCCGGGCGGCGACTCGCTGGGCGACCTGCACTTCGAGTACGAGCTGGAAGCGTCGGCACTCCTCGGCCTCAAGCAAGCCACGGCCGCGTATCAGAAGTTGAGGCCCGAGACGAAGAGCTGAGATCTCGGGGTCTCGAACCGAGATGGCGATAGATCATTGAGACGCTGAGCGACGAAAGATGGTGAGAGTGCAGAGCGCTGCCTCCGCGGCGGGCCCTCCTGCGGATGAAGTGCCCGGTACTCTCAGCACTCGTTTGTTCGCTCACCGTCTCAATCATCTATTGTCGTCTCGGTTCGGCCGACTGCGCTCGGCCAACTGACTTCTGAGAAGGCCGGCCTCAGCTCTCTCCCCGCAGGGGCAATTCGAGCAGCAGCTTGCTCGGTTGCGGATCTCGCGTCAGGTAGATCTGTAACGTCTCGATTCTCGCCGGCGCGGTGACGCGCAAGGCCAGCAGCTCGCGCTCGCGCTGCGGGGTGAGCGTGGGATAGAAGCTCAGCGTGCAGTGGGGCGAGAAGAGAAACCGCGCCGGCTTGAAGGGGAGTCCGCTGCGGGCGATGCGCTCGTGCAGGGTGCGCAGGGGCCCGTGCGGATCGAGGGGCAGCGAGACGATGTCCGTCTGCATGAACCGGTGCGGATGGCCGAAGGGGAGGGCCATGGGCTCGGTGCTGGCCGCAATGGGTTCGAGCGCCTCGCGGATGCGCGCCACCGGGGTGTCGGTGGGAATCGAACCGACACCGGACGACCCCACGAGCGTGATGTGGGGGGGCGTGAGCCGCGCGAGTTTGGGGTCGTACCGCTGCTGAATGGCCCGCACCATCTCTCCCGCTTCCCCGGGGAGCTCGGCCAGCACGAAGATTCCGAAAGACGCCGCCATGCAGGCAATGTAGCCACCGCGCGCACCACATCTCACGGCGGGCGGTGCGGCGGGGTATCTTCGCCGCATGGGCGAAGCCATGGTGGTCATCCGCGAGTATGTGAACGAAATGGAAGCGCTGGTGGCACGCAGCGTGCTCGAGGCGCATGACATTCCCGCCGTCGTGCTGCGCGACGATGCCGGTGGCATGCTGCCGGCCATGCACATGCTCTTCCCCGCGCGCCTCGCCGTGCGGGCGGCCGAAGCCGTGCAGGCACTGCGCATCCTCGATGCGCCGTTCGAAGGGCAGCTGGACGACGACGCCTTCGGTCCGGACACGTCGTCGCAGCCGTGAGGCGGGCATGAGTGGCGCCTTCGACGGACAGGTGGTGCTCATCACCGGCGCGTCGTCGGGGATCGGCGCCGAGCTGGCGCGGCAGTTCGCGGCGGCCGGGGCCCGCGTGGCGCTGGCGGCCCGCGACGCGGTGGCGCTGGAGCAGGTGGCGGCCGACTGCCGCGCGCAGGGGCGCGAGGCGCTGGTGGTGCCCACCGATGTCACCGAGGAGGCAGCGTGCCGGGCGATGGTCGACCGCACCGTCGCCCACTTCGGACGCCTCGACGTGCTCGTGAACAACGCCGGCATGAGCATGAGCGCGCGGTTCGACGAGCTCCAGGACCTGTCGGTGTTCGAGCGGCTGTGGCGGCTGAACGTGCTGGGGAGCGTGTGGAGTACGGCGCATGCCCTGCCGCATCTCAAGTCGTCGCGCGGCCGCATCGTGGCCGTTTCCAGCCTGGCGGGGCTCACCGGTGTGCCCAAGCGGTCCGCGTATGCGGCCTCGAAGCACGCCATGGCGGGGTTCTTCGACTCGCTGCGCATCGAACTCCGCGACAGCGGGGTGAGCGTGACCGTGGTGTATCCGGGCTTCGTGCGCTCCGACATCAACCGGCGCGCGCTGTCGGCCGATGGTACCCCCTTCGGTGATCGGGCCTACCTGCGCCGGCCTCGCGAGGCCATGGAGACCGCCGAGTGCGCGCGGCAGATCGTGCGGGCCACCGCCGCGCGCAACCGTGATCTGGTGATGACGTTGGCCGGCAAGATGGGGCGCATCCTCAAGTGGCTGACCCCGGGGTTCGTGGACCGGCTGGCCTACAACGCGACCGCCACGCGGCAGTAGGCGGCGGTTGCCGACAGCGGTTGCCGACCGTGGTCGGCAGGCGCGGGCCGCTGCTTACCTTTGGATATGTCCGTCGTTCCCGTCGACCCCGTTCATCCGGATCCGGCCGTCATCGCCGACGCCGCCGCGCGCCTGCGGGCCGGTACGCTCGTGGCTTTCCCCACCGAAACGGTGTACGGCCTGGGAGCCAATGCCCTCGACGCCGACGCGGTAGCCCGCATCTATGCCGCCAAAGGGCGGCCGGCGTGGAACCCGGTCATCGCCCATGTCCCCGACGTGGCGGCGGCCCGCGCCCTGTCGCGCGCCTGGTCAGCGTCGGCCGAACAGCTGGCGACGACGTTCTGGCCCGGCCCGCTCACGCTGGTGGTGCCGCGAGCCGCGCAGGTGCCCGACGTGGCCACGGCGGGGCTCGACGCCGTGGCCGTGCGGGTGCCGGCGCATCCGGTGGCGCTGGCGCTCCTGCAGGCCGCCGGAGTGCCGGTGGCGGCCCCCAGTGCGAACCGCTTCACGCAAGTGAGTCCGACCACGGCCCAGCATGTCGTGCGCTCGCTCGGTGACGGGGTCCCGCTGGTGCTCGACGGCGGCCCCTGCACCGTGGGGATCGAAAGCACGGTGGTGGACTGCACCGGCGACGACGTGGTGATCCTGCGCCCGGGGATGATCGGGCGCGAATCGCTGCAGGCGGCGCTGGCGGCGCTTGGCGTGCACGTGCGCTACGCCACGCGGCGCACGGTGGCACACGCCAGCGAACAGCTGGCCGCTCACGACACCCCGCGATCGCCGGGGATGGCCGACCGGCACTACGCGCCGCAGGCCGAGGTCTGGCTGTTTGCGCCGGCACAGCGCGACGAGATCGTGGCCGCGCTTGCCGAACGGGCCACCGGCGGCCGCCCAGTGGTGGCGCTGCTGCGCACGGTGGCGCTGCCGGCATCGGTGCAGGTCACCCCGATGCCGCCTGAGCCCGGTGCCTATGCCCGGGCGTTGTACGGCGCCCTGCACGAGGCCGATGCCGTCGAGGCCGGCCTGGTGCTGATCGAGGCGCCGCCGACCGATGAGGCACCGTGGGATGGCGTACGCGACCGGCTGGTGCGGGCCGCCCGCTAGCGGAGGCCCTTGGCCGAGCACCGGTCGCTGTTGACGTGCCGGATGCCTATTATTGGCCATGCTTCCTATCGACCTCACCGGCAAGCGCGCCCTCGTGGCGGGCGTGGCCGACGACAACGGCTTCGGCTGGGCCATCGCGCGCGCCTTCGCCGAGGCTGGCGCAACCGTGTGCGTGGCCACGTGGCCGCCGGCGCTGAACATATTTCTCAATCTGCTCGAGCGCGGTAAACTCGACGAGTCGCGGCACATGCCCGACGGGTCGCTGCTCACCTTCGAGCGTATCTATCCGCTCGACGCGGTGTTCGACACGCTCGACGACGCCCCGGCCGACGTGCGCGAGAACAAGCGCTACAGGGAGCTTGGCGACTTCTCCATCAACGGCCTCGTGCAACGCCTGGTGGCCGACTTCGGCGCGCAGCCGCTCGACATCGTCTTCCACTCGCTGGCGAACGGCCCCGAAGTGAAGAAGCCGCTTCTGGAAGTGTCGCGGAAAGGTTACCTGGACGCCTCCAGCGCCAGCGCCTATTCACTGATTTCCATGGTGCAGCGCCTCGGCCCGCTCATGCGGCCGGGCGGTGCGGTCTGTTCGCTCACCTACATGGCCAGTGAGCGGGCGATTCCCGGCTACGGCGGCGGCATGTCGTCGGCCAAGGCGCAGCTCGAGAGCGATACGCGGGTGCTGGCCTTCGAGGCCGGACGGCAGTGGGGGCTGCGGGTGAACACCATATCGGCGGGGCCGTACGCGTCGCGCGCCGCGAGTGCGATCGGCATCATCGATACGATGGTGAAGTACTGCGCCGCCAACTCGCCGTTGCCCGAGGAGTTATCGGCACGCGAAGTCGGCACCACGGCGGCCTTCCTCTGCAGTCCGCTCGCCAGCGGCATCACCGGTTCGACCGTGTACGTGGACAAGGGCTACCACGCGATGGGCATGGCGGTGGCCCCACCCGACGCCGAACGCGCGCCGCGCTGAGCGTGCCCGAGTTCCGGACGCCCCCGTCGGTGCCCGTGCCCCCGCCCGCGCCTGCGGTGCGGGGGATCGGGCTGCGGGTCCGGCTGATGGGACTCGTCGCGGGCGCCATTGTCCCGCCCACGCTCGTCGCCTGGGTCATCGACCCGTCCACGGCGGGATTCGGCAGTATCCTCGCCATCGTCGGGGCGGCCATCTTCTCCTTCGGCCTCGCCTACGTGGTGGGCACCACGCTGGTCCGCCCCATCGAGGAGCTCACCGACGACGCCCACGCCCTGTCGGCGGGCGTGGCGGGGCATCGCTCGACCATCCGCACGACCGACGAAATCGGTCGACTGGCGGTGGCGCTCAACCAGATGGCGGACACGATCGAGCAGCGCAATGCAGCCCTCGCTGACAACGAGCGCCGGTATCGCTTTCTCTTCGACTCCAACCCGCTCCCCATGTGGGCGTGGGATGCCGAGACGATGAACGTGCTCGCGATCAACGAGGCCGCGATCGACAAGTACGGCTACGATCGCCAGCATTTTCTCAGCCTCGCCATCACCGATCTGCTCGATCCGTCGGAGGTGGCCCGCTTCAGCGCGGCCCGCCTGCCCTTCTCGGAGTCGCGACAGAACGCCGGCACCTGGATGCACCGCACCGCCAGCGGTCAGCGCATCGAGATGGAGGTCATCACCACCTCCTCGCGGCGTCTCGGGCGCGCGAGCTGGCTGTCGGTGGGTATCGACGTCACGGCCCGCCGGGAGGCCGAACGGGCGCTGGCCCGCAGTGAGGCACAGCTGCGGCAGTCGCAGAAGATGGAAGCCATCGGCACCTTCGCCGGCGGCATCTCGCACGACTTCAACAACCTGCTCACCGGCATGCTGGGGTACTGTGACCTGCTGCTCACGCAACTGCTCGCCGACAGTGTGGCGCGGGAAGACGTGGAGGAAATCCGGTCGCTGGCCATGCGCGGAACCGAGCTGTCGCGCCAGATCCTGTCGGTGAGTCGCCGTCAGGTGCTGCAACCGGTGGTGCTCGATCCGAACGAGGTGGTGCTCGGCATGGACCGTCTGCTGCGTCGCGTGATCGGCGAGAACATCGTGCTGCACACGCAGCTGCAGGACGTGGAGACCGTGCGCGCCGATGCCTCGCAACTGGAGCAGGTCCTGCTGAACCTTGCCAGCAATGCGCGCGACGCCATGCCCGAGGGCGGTGAACTGTTCGTGGACACGGCCCCGGTCACGGCCGAGGAGTGCGAGCACTTCCGGCTCGACCCGTCGCAGGCGTGGATGGTGATTCGCGTGCGCGACACCGGGGCCGGGATGTCTGATGAGATCCGCGCCCAGATCTTCGAACCGTTCTTCACCACGAAGCCGCGCGGCAAGGGTACGGGACTGGGACTCGCCCTGGCGTCGAGCATGATCGATCACGTCGGCGGTGAGATCTGCGTGGAAAGCACGGAGCAGGTGGGCACGACGTTCCACCTGTTCCTCCCGCGCCTCTGCGAAGCGGCGGCGCCGCGGCCGCTCACGCTCCGGGTCCCCGAGCAGTTGAACGGCAGCGAGACCGTGCTGCTCGTGGAGGACGAGGACACGGTACGTACGGTGGCGACGGCCGCGCTCGAGCGTCGCGGCTACCGGGTGCTGGCGGCGGCGGGCGGTGAAGCAGCGCTGGCCATTGCCCGCGCGTTCAACGGGCCGATCGCGCTGCTCGTGACCGATGTGGTGATGCCCGGACTCAACGGCCGCCAGCTCGCCGATCGCATCACGCAGCTGCGTCCGGGGCTCCCGGTGTTGTACGTCTCGGGCTACACCGAGGACGCCGTCCTGCTGAAGGGGCTCGGCAGTGACGACCTGACGTTGCTGCCCAAGCCGTTCACGTCGCTCGAACTCGCGCGGCGTGTGCGCGCCGCGATCGACGCGACTGTCCCTGTCGCCTGATTTCCCCTGGCCCGACGCGCCGTCGCATGATGAACTGGATTCTGCTGGTGATGGCGGCCGTGGTGGCCGTCGTCGGCGCCCTCGTGCTGGGGGGCCTCGTGTCGCCACGCACGCGGCTGGTGTCCCGCGAGGTGCGCCTGCGTGCCCCGCTCGAGACGGTCTGGCCGCTCCTGTGCACCGTGGAGCAGACGCCGCCCTGGTGCCCGGCCCTCCCCAACATGACGCTGCTCGAGGAAACGCCGCCGCAGCTTCGCCGCCTGCGGCTGCTCGACGACACCGGCACGCCGACGGGCGAGTGGACGCTCGTGAGTTCGGCGCGCGATGGCGGAACGCAGCTGTCGCTGGCCGAAGTGGTGGGGCTGCGCAATCCGATCGTGCGGTTCCTGCGTTCGTTCGGCAGCGGCACCGCGCGCGTGGACGACTTCCTGCGCGCGCTGGCGACGCAGGTGGGCGAGCCTGATGCAGCCATCGGCGGCATCACCATGCATCCGAGCGGCGAAGAGGCGCGAGCACGGCGCGAGGCCGACACGGCCGGTCCTGCGGGCGCGTGATCCTGATGGTTTCGCTGAGTACCATGTGATGGGCGGCATGCTCGCAGCGGGAAGACCGACAGGGACCATGGATACAGGCGCAAACACACGGCACCCTGAGGATACCGACCCGCGGCGCTGGCGGATGCTGGCCCTGCTGGCGACCGCCGAACTACTGGGCATGAGCGTGTGGTTCAGCGGCAGTGCGGTGGCCTCGCCCCTCGCGGAACGCTGGGCGCTGGATGGTGCTCAGGTGGGGTGGCTCACCACGGCCGTTCAACTGGGGTTCGTGCTCGGCACCGCCCTCTCGGCACTGCTCAACCTCGCCGACGTGGTGCCGGCCCGGGCGCTCTTCGCGAGTACCGCCACGCTTGGCGGGCTCGCCAATCTGGGGTTGGCGCTGGCTCCCGACTATCCCACCGCACTGCTGTCACGCGCCCTCTGCGGAATGTGCCTCGCGGGCGTCTATCCGCCGGCCATGAAGATGGCGGCGACGTGGTTTCGCGCCCAGCGCGGGCTGGCCGTGGGCACGGTGGTGGGCGCACTCACGATCGGGAAGGCGGGTCCGTATCTCGCGCAGGCCATGCCATCGCTCGGTGTCGACACGGTCGTCCTGGTCACGTCAGCGTGCACGTTGCTGGCGGCGGCATTGGTGTGGTGGCGCTACGCCGACGGTCCGCATGCCTTTCCGGCGCGCCGGTTCTCATGGTCGATGGTGGCCACGGTGGTCGGCACGCGCCGCTGGCGACTCGCCACCGGTGGCTACCTCGGGCACATGGCCGAGTTGTACTCGTACTGGACGTGGATCCCGGCGTTTCTGCTCGCCAGCGCACAGGAGCCGGGGGCGCCGATGGTGTCCCTGCGGTTTCTGGGCGCACTGTCGTTCGGCGTGATCGCCGTTGGCGGCATCGGCTGTGTGTGGGGCGGCCTCGTGGCCGATCGCATCGGCCGGGCGGCGCTGGTGACACGCGCGATGGCCATCAGCGGCAGCTGCGCCCTGCTCATCGGCCTGGCCTTCGGCCGCTCGTGGTGGCTGCTGGCACCGCTGGCGCTGGTGTGGGGCTTCTTCGTGATCGCCGACAGTGCGCAGTTCTCGGTGCTGGTCACCGAAAGTGTGCCGCCACACGCCGTGGGCACGGCGCTCACGTTGCAGACGTCGCTCGGGTTTCTCCTCACGACGATCACGATCCAGCTGGTGCCGCTGGTGGTGGCGCGAGCCGGGTGGGCGTGGGCCTTTGGGTTGCTCGCGCTCGGCCCGATGCTTGGTATCCTGGCAATTCGGCGGCTGACGGTGGTACAAACGTACGACGGAAGCCCCAACGGCGGTACACAAACGGCGTAACGTGCAGGGACGTCATCGGGGGATGTACCGCGTCTGCCCCCGAGAACGTCTTTTCACGTTACGCCGTTTGTGTACCGCCGTTCACGTTTCCGCCGTTGGCATGTCCGCCATTGGCATTTCCGTCGTTCGCTGTACCGCTCAGTGGCCAGCGCCCGCAATTTCCTCTTCGGCGCGCGTCTGCCTCGGGGCCCGCACATCGTTCGGTTTCACTTCGATCGCGGGGTGGCCGTATTTCTTCAGGATCTCGTCCACCGGCGGCAGAAGGTCCTTCCACGCCGCGCGCAGCTCCACGAGGTACACCTCGAGCTCCTTGGTGAGCGAGTCGAACACCTGGTAGGACTGCTTCGTGGGCCGGGCTTCGGTGCTGCCCACCACACCGGCGAGACCGGCGATCTGGTTGTTGACGCGAATGGGATAGTTGAGCGGGTCCTGGCCGCTCTGGTTCTTCACCTGGTACACCTTGGCCTCGATCTCGCTGATGCGCGTGTCGAGCGTCTGCACGAGCCGCGCGTACGTGGCCGAGTCGGCGCCCACCTGCGCGCGCCGCGCCATGGCCTGGCTGCGCACGGAGCGTACGGTGCGCACGGCGTCGTTGGCGTCGGTGGTCCGGTCGCGGATCTGCATGAGCAGCTTGTACTGTGCGATGAGATCGGTCGGCGTGGCGGTGCTGCGCGGGTCCTTCTTCACGAGGAACTTCGCGTCCTGCACCACGGCGCCATCCACCACCAGGCGTACGGTGTACGTGCCCGGCAGCACCAGCGGACCGGTGGTGCCGGCCGCCCAGAAGATCATGCCGTCGAAGCGGGTGGCGTCGGATTCACGCAGGTTCCACGAGAACGTGTTGAGCCCCACCCGATTCGGCACCCGCAGCTCCGGTCCGCCGCCACCGCGCGGACCTTCGGCCTGCTGCATGCGGTCACCGGTGGCCGTGGCCGGACCGGCGGGCATGGTATCGGCGGAGAAGCTGCGCACCGTGCGCCCGGTGGAGTCGCGGAACTCGAGCGTCACGCGCTTGCCGGGCTGCTTGAGCCAGTAGTACACGATCGCGCCGGTGGCCGGGTTCTGCCCGATGGGCGACGACCCCGCGCCGGCTTCGCCGAAGCCACCCGCCCAGGTCACGCGGTATGTGCTGCGCGGCGTGAACAGGTGCGCGTTCTTGCCGAGGGTCTCGGGCGTGAGCTGCTGCAGCACGCTCAGGTCGTCGAGGATCCAGAACGAACGGCCGTGGGTGGCCACCACCAGATCGCCTTCCTTCACGGCGATGTCGTGGATGGGCACGTACGGCAGGTTGCGGCGCAGCGAGAACCATGTCGCGCCGTCGTCGATGGAGGCGTACACGCTGCGTTCGGTCCCGGCGTAGAGCAGGCCTCGCCGCGTCTCGTCTTCCCGCAGGACGCGCGTGAACTCGTTGGCCGGAATGCCGTTGGCCTTGCCGCTGCCGTCGATGCGTGTCCAGGTGGCGCCGTAGTCGGTGGTGCGGAAGAGGTACGGCTCCTGGTCGTCCATCTGAAAGCGGTTGGCCGCCACGTAGGCCACGCCCGGGTTGAAGCGCGACGCCTCGATGCTGGAGACACGCGCCCACTCACGTTCCTTGAGCAGCGGCGGCGTGATGTTGGTCCAGCTGCGCCCGCCATTGCGGGTGATGTGCACCAGCCCGTCGTCGGTCCCGGCCCAGATCACGCCCGGCGTGATAGGGGATTCGGCCACCGCGAACACCGTGCCGTAGTACTCCACACTCGTCTGGTCGAGCGTGATCGGGCCACCCGAGGAGCCCAGCGTGCGCGGATCGTTGCGCGAGAGGTCGGGGCTGATGGGCGTGTAGCTCTCGCCCTCATCGGTGGTCTTGAACAGCACGCTCGACCCGACGTAGATGACCTTCGGGTTGTGCGGGCTCACCACGATGGGGAAGGTCCACTGCATGCGGTACTTCGCGTCCTTCGCGTCGTGCCCCATGGGGTTGAGCGGCCACGGGTTGATGTTGCGCGAGAGCCCCGTGCGCATGTCCTTGCGGGTGAGCATGCCGCCGTAGCTGCCGGCAAAGACGATGTCCGGGTCGTTCGGCAGCGGCGTCACGAAGCCCGACTCGCCACCGCCGGCGTCGAACCACTGCGCGCGGAGAATGCCGCCCGGCGCTCGCGACGGGCCGCAGAGCGTGCTGTTGTCCTGCTGCGCGCCGCACACCTTGTATGGAAAGTGATTGGTGGTGGACACGTGATAAAACTGCGCCGTGGCGAAGTCGAGCTCCGTCCACGACTGCGCCCCATCGGTGCTCACCCCCACACCGCCGTCGTTCGCCTCGGCCATGCGCTTCGGATCGTCGGGCGCAATCCACAGGTCGTGCGAGTCGCCATGCCCAGTGCTGATGTTGCTCCACGTCTTGCCGCCGTCACGCGAGACCTGGAACTGCACGTTGCTGGCATACACCACGTCGGCGTTCTTCGGGTCGGCGTAGATCTTGGTGTAGTACCAGGCGCGCTGGCGCAGCTTGCGTTCGTCGTTCACGCGCTGCCAGGTGGCGCCGGCATCATCGGAGCGATAGACACCGCCCTCATTGGCTTCGATGAGTGCGTAGAGGCGATTCGGGTTGGCGCCGCTCACGCTGATGCCGATATTGCCCCAGAGTCCCGTGGGCAGGCCGGCGTTCTTCGTGATCTCGGTCCACGTGTCGCCGCCGTCGGTGCTCTTGAACATCCCCGAACCCTTGCCGCCGGAGACCAGCATCCACGGCTTGCGGTGCGCCTGCCAGAAGCCGGCGTAGAGCACGCTGGGGTTGATCGGGTCCATGGCCAGATCCGCCGCACCGGTGGAGTCGTCGCGGAAGAGGATCTTCTGCCACGACTTGCCGCCATCTTTGCTGCGGAAGATGCCGCGCTCGGCGTTCGGCCCCCACACATGCCCCTGAGCCGCCACGTACACGAGGTCGGGGTTGGTGGGATGCACGCGCACCTTGGCGATCTGACGCGTGTCGTTGAGACCGATGTTGCTCCAGGTCTTGCCGCCGTCGGTGGTCTTCCACAAGCCGTCGCCGTGGGAGACGTTGCCGCGGATGGGGAACTCGCCGCCGCCCACGTACACGATGTCGGGGTTGGATGCCGCCACCGCGATGGCGCCGATGGTGCCACCGAAATAGCTGTCGGTCATCGGCTGCCAGTTGTTGCCGCCGTCGGTGGACTTAAAGACGCCGCCGCCGACGGTCCCCATCCAGTATTCCTTGGGACGGGCCACGGAGCCGGCTGCGGCGACCGAGCGGCCACCGCGGTAGGGGCCGATTTCGCGCCAGCGCAGGGCGCCAAGGGCGGCGGTATCGAAGGGGGCGGTCATGGCCGGCAGCGCCGCCGGGCGCGATACCGGCCGAGCGGCGGCCGGGCGCGTCTGCGCCGACGCGGACAGGAGGGGCGCGGCGAGGCCGACCAGCAGGGCGGCGCGCGCGAACGTGGGCTTCACGACAGGGACTCCTCTGAGAGGGATGGAGCAGGACAGATCGCGACTATGGGTGCTGCACCGGCCCCTCGCAAGGCGGGGATGGCGGACATGGCGGGGGCTTGGCTCCTGCAGGCCGCTGAAACCTCGCCGCAACCCTTCCCGTATGCGATATTGAAGTGATATCACTTCAATACCACCTCCACTGAGGGCTCGACCATGCTGCGTGAAACGACCGCCCGCCCCTCCCCCGGCATTCTGCTCGCCGGCGTCCTGATCCTCGGGACGGCGGCCGGCCTGTACCTCTTCTATTTTGGCGCCCGCGGCGAAGTGCCCATGCAGGCGATCGTCGGCCTCGTCCTCGCGGCGCTGTGCGGGCTGTGCCTGCCGGGCCTGTTCACCGTCGCCCCCAACGAGGGCAAGGTCCTCACGCTCTTCGGCACCTACAAGGGCACCGAGCGCCGCCCGGGGCTGTGGTGGGTCAACCCCTTCATGCAGAAGAAGTCCGTCTCCCTGCGGGTGCGGAACTTCGAGACCAACAAGCTCAAGGTGAACGACGCCCGCTCGAACCCGGTGGAGATCGGGGCGATCGTGGTGTGGCGGGTCACCGACACCGCCGAATCGATCTTCGAGGTGAACGACTATGTGCAGTACGTGGCCGTGCAGAGCGAGGCGGCGCTGCGGGCGCTGGCGTCCACGCATCCGTATGACTCGCACGGCGACGGCGAAACCGCGCTGAGCACGCACCAAACCGAGGTGAACAAGGGGCTCATGGAGGCGCTGCACGAGCGGCTGGCCAAAGCCGGCGTGGAGGTGATCGAGGCGCGCATCAGCCATCTGGCGTATGCGCCCGAAATCGCGGCAGCGATGCTGCAGCGCCAGCAGGCCAGCGCCATCGTGGCCGCGCGCCAGACGATCGTGGAGGGCGCGGTGGGCATGGTGGAGATGGCGCTCGACGCGCTCAAGACGCGCGACATCGTGGAACTCGATGGCGAGCGCAAGGCAGCGATGGTCAGCAACCTGCTGGTGGTGCTCTGCTCCGAACGCTCGGCGCAACCGGTGGTGAACACCGGGTCGCTGTACACCTGAGCCAGTTGACGGACGTTTCCGACCATGGCTGACCGCAAGTCGTTCCTGCTGCGCGTGGACCGCGAGGTCCTCGACGCGGTGCAGCGCTGGGCCAACGACGACCTGCGCAGCCTCAACGGCCAGATCGAGTTTCTGCTCCGGCGCGCGCTCCGGGATGCCGGACGCGCGCCCACGCGGGGGGCGCCGCCGGTCGATGTGTCCCCCGATGATGTGCCCGATGTGGCGCCCGACCCTTCTCCGGATTCCCCATGATCTTCACCCCGTATTGCCGTACGGGTCGGGCCGTCGTGGCCCTGGTCGTCGCCGCCGCTGTCGCTGCGGGGCTCGGCCTGCTGCGGCCCCGGCGCGCCCAGGCACAGCCCGCCCCCGGCGCCGTCACCTTCCTGTATCTCGTCGGCGCCGACACCATCGCCATGGAAACCGTCACCACCGGGGACGGCCTCGTGAAGGGGGTGCTCACGTTCCGCGGGCAGCCGCGCGTGGAGTGGGAGCAGCAGCGCACGCCGCTGCGGCTCACCCTGCAGGCCTTCGTTGCCGGCGCGGACGCCGCCGCGGCGCCCCTGCAGGTGGCGAGCTTCACCCCGCGCGGCGACTCGATCGCCGCCGAACTCGGCCCGCGCGGCGCGATGCGCCCGCAGGTCTTCGCCTCGAAGGCCGGCGCGGTCCCGCTCCTCAACAACTCGCTGGCCCAGGCCGCGCTGATGGCGCGCTATGCGCGGTCGCTGGGACGCACCACGATTCCCGTGTTTCTCACCTCCGGCGGACAGACGCTCGACGCCACCGTGACCTTCACCGATGACACGAGTGTGTTCACGGTGGCCGGCATGCCGATGCGCACCGTGTGGGCCGACGGCGTCCCGCTCGAGATGCAGCTCGCGGCGCAGAACCTGCGCGTGGTGCGGGCGGCACGGGGCGTGCCGCCGCTCGCGCCGGCCCCCGTCGATTATGGCGCCCCCGCCGGTGCACCGTACACCGCCGAAGCAGTCACCATTCCCACGCCGCGCGGCTACACGCTGGCCGGCACGCTGACGATGCCGCACGGCGTCGCCAGGGCGCCGGTGCTCGTCACCATCAGCGGCAGCGGTCCGCAGGATCGGGATTCGCGCCTGCCGGGCATCAGGAACTACGCGCCCTTTCGCGAGATCGCCGACACCCTCGGACGCCGCGGCGTCGCGGTGCTCCGCTACGACGATCGCGGCGTGGGCGAGAGTGGCGGAAGAGCCTCGCGCGACAGCGCCACCAGCGAGGACTTCGCCGACGATGTACTGGCGGTGGTCGCGTATCTGCGCACGCGCCCCGATGTGGATGGCGGGCGCATCGTCCTGGCCGGCCACAGCGAGGGGGGCCTCATTGCGCCCATCGCTGCCGTGAAGGACCCGCGCATCCGCGCCATCGCCCTGCTCGCCGGCCCGGCAATCAGTGGGCGCAAGGTGCTCGAGTACCAGAACGAAAATGGCATCAAGTCCGCGCCGCTCACCGAGGCCCAGCGCGATTCGCTGCGACGCACGGTGCCGGCAACCCTCGATTCGCTCCAGCGTACCAATCGCTGGATGCGCTACTTCATCACCACCGATCCCCTCGTGATGGCCCGTCGCGTGACGCAACCAGTGCTCGTGCTGCAGGGGGATACCGACATGCAGGTCACCCCCGAGCAGGCCGACACGCTCGCGGGCGCGCTGCGCGGCGCCGGGAATCGTGCCGTCACGCTCCGTCGCTTTCCCGCCACGAATCATCTCTTCCTCGCCGACGCCAGCGGGTCACCCACTGGCTACACAGCGCTCACCGACACCCGCGTACGCGCCGATGTGCTCGGTGCGCTGGTGGAGTGGACGCTGCGCGTGACACGCTGACCACCGAGCGTCCGGAGATCACATGCGATTCCTTCGACTCATCGGCTGGGTGGGGGTGGCTCTGCTACTGGTGGGCACCGTCGTGAGCTATCCGCAACTGCCCGCCACGATCCCCCAGCACATCGATGCCGTTGGGAACGCCGGCAACTTCGTCGCCCGGTCTCCGTTCGCCTGGGGATGGCCAGTAGTGCTCACGCTGCTGCTGCTGATCCTCAACGAGGGGCTGCGCGCCTGGCTGCCCAGGAAGCCCGAGCTCTTCAACTTCCCCGGCAAGGAACAACTGCTTCGGCTGCCGGCGGAGTATCGCGGTGAGGTGGTGGTGCGGATGCAGCACTTTCTCGATCTCATGAGCGTGCAGCTCGTGGTCACCTTCGCGCTGGTGCAGTGGATGCAGTGGCGTGGCGCACACGGCGCGAACAGCGAGGCGCTCACCGTCATGCTGATCGTGGGCCCCAGCCTGTTCATGGTGGTCGTGGGGCTCTTTCTGAGCGGGATGCAAGGCGCGGTGGACGAGGCCGAGCGACGATACGAGAGTCGGCGCCATCCGAAACACTTCTGATCACGGCGACGCGCCGGGGGCGCTGCCGGGTTATGCTTCACTCCGTGATGCGTGGGTGCCCGCCGAGGGTGTCGGCACGGTCGGCAACTGGCATGTCATCACGCACTGTTGATACCGTTCGCTGCTCCGCTCCTCCGATCCGCCTGGCCATGCGCCGTCCTTTCCTTGCGTCGCTTTTCGGCGCCCTGTCGCTGTGCGTCACCGCCGTCGCCCATGCGCAGCGCGGCCCGGTGTCGTACGTCTATTTGCGCGGCACCGACACGCTCGGCGTCGAGACGCTCACCGCGTTTCCCGACCGATGGGTGGGCGCGCTCACGATGAAAGGACAGCCCACCATCGAATGGACCCACGCCCGCGCCGCCAATGACCGTCTCGGTGCGCTGCGCATTCGCGTGTTGCAGCCGCCGCCGGGGGCTAGCGCGCCGCCCATTCAGGACGTGCTCTTCAGCATGAAGGGGGACAGCCTGCAGGTGAGCATCAGCACCGGCACCAACCGTTCCAGTCAGACGGTACGCAGCCCGTCGCCCGACATGGTCCCACTGGTGAACGCCTCGGTGCTGCACGCGGCCTTCGTGGCCGACTATGGGGCGCGCCGCAAACTCGATCGCATCCCGATCGTGCTCACCACCGGGGCCCAGACGGCCGATGCGTTTCTCGCGAAGGACGGTGCCGTGAGTGTGCTCACCCTTGGCAAGGTGTCCATGCGCATCACCCCGGCCACCGACGGCATCCCGCAGCGCATCGATATTCCGGCGCAGAACTCGCGGGTGGTGAGACGGTAGCCGAGACACTGAGACGCCGAGACGGAACTGATCACGCGGAGGCACGGAGGCGAGGAGGCAACGACATCGCCGGTCAGGCACCGTTTCCAAGCAAGAATTGGAACTGCACCACGCGTGCGATGTTGTGGCCTCCGTGCCCTTCTATGAAAAAGGTCTTGTAGTCAAGGGCGACGTGGCGCCCGTGCGGCTGGTTCCTGCTGGTGGTGCTGGTGGTGCTGGTGCTGGTGGTGCTCCCGCCGTGTCCCCCTACCACTCTTCTATCCGTACTCTTCGCTGACGCGAGGTGCATGTTGGGGTCCGATGGGTGGGCGTCGGATGCTGCCAACTCTGTCGCGCTCTCGAGGAGCCAGGCACGGAACGCAGTCATCCGGGACGCGGGCGGGGACAGCGGGACGACTTAGGCGGCGTGGCGCATCGGTTCGTAGTCGGTGGTGGTGCGCCAGAGCGCGTGGAGGAGCACGGCGAGTTTCCGGGCGACCGCGACGACGGCGCGTTTCTTCGCGTTGGCCCCGCCGCGCACCATCAGCGCCTCGCCGAAGCGGCGCAGATCACACGGCGGCCCAAATGGGCCGAGGATGTACTGCGCGGCACTCACGAGATACCGTCGGCCGAGCGGATCGCCGCGCTTCGTGATGCGGAGCTGGGGCGTCGACTGACTGCTCTCGTCGAGTTTCGGCACGAGGCCGAAATACGCGGCCGCCTGGCGACTGGTCGCAAAGCGCGCCGGATCCTCGACGAGCAGGACATACGCGAGCGCGGTGAGCGGGCCCACGCCGGTGATCTGCTGCAGGCGCTGCGTCTCGGGATACTCGGCCGTGGCCAGGCGGTCGAGTGGCGTATCGCACGTGCGCATCTGCGTGGTGAGCGCCGCGATCAACGTGAGCAAGGGCGTCAGCGCCTCCGTGAGGGCGAGCGGCAGATGCGCGGCGGCCTGCTTCGCGAACGCGTCGGCGCTGCCGGTCGGCAGCCGCTGCCCGACGCTCTTCACGGCGCCGCGCACGTGATTGATCAACTGCGTGCGCGACTTCACCAACTGATCCCGCGCGCGCAACTGGGCGAGGTGCGCCTGCGTCTGCTCGCTCCGGTGCCGAATCGCGTGCAGCAACGCCACAGCGACGCGCCCCAGCCGCGCGAGATACGCGGCGTCCATCCGGTCATTGCGCTTCGTCCGCCGCCGCGCGCCGGACATCGCACTCGGATTGGCGACGTATACGTCATGGCCGTACGTCGTCAGCTGCCGACTCACCCAGGGCGAGTGCGTGCCCACCTCCAGGACCACCCGCGCCGCGCCGCGCCGCGCGTGGCGAAGCCCCGCTGCAACGCCTCGGGCGTCGTGGCGACCGCGCGCTCCTCCACCACGGTACCGGCCGCATCCACCACACACAGCTGACTCTGGCGATCCCCAAGATCGAGGCCGATGGTCCAGGACGGGAACAGGGCCGTCACTTCTGACGAGTGAGACATGGCCGACCCCCGGTCATAGGGCCTCGCGGCCCGCGTAAGTGGTCTACTGTGGCGCGTACCGAAAAGTGTGCGACGCCGTGACCAGCCGGGGGAAGGCCTTTCTCATCTCAACTCCGT
>JBEILM010000056.1:0-23454 GCA_040379205.1 Gemmatimonas sp. | reverse complement strand
GCTGGCGGGAGCGCGATCGATGACCATGGCCGACCGGACCGGATGCGCGAGCCTCTCGCGGTAGTCCTCGAGCACGACACGCTGCGTGTGTTCGGGCGGGCCTCGGCGCGTCCGCTGCTCGAGTTGCCGTGGGACCCCGATGCGCCCGACGCCGTGCTGCCGTCGCTGGTGACGCTCGCCGCCGCACCGTCGGCCATCGTGCTGCTCGTGGGGATGGCGTGGCTCGAGATCGCGCAGCCGTCGCTGCCGCCGGTGCCGGTGGCCACGGGGCGCCGCATGCTGCATCTGGCGGCCGATCGGTGGTTCGCGCCGTCCGGGCCGGGCGCCTTCGCGGTGCAGGACAGCTACGCGCTGGCCATGCCGGCCGAGCGGCTCGCGCAGTGGCGCGCGGCGTTCGGTCGCTGGAGCCCCATCGCGGCCGTCGTGGCGCTGCCGCAGGCCGCCTGGCTGCTGGACCGTGACGGGGCGTGGCGCACCGACGCGGGGCCCGGCGAGACCGGCGCCATCACGGTGCGCGGCAGCACGGTGAGCGACGTGCGACGGACGCGCCGCGAGGTGACCATCGCCGACCGCCTCGACTTGGCCGCCTGCGCGTCGGCGGTGCTGGCCGCCCTCCCGCTGCCCGAGGCGCTGCAGCTGCTGGACGTGGCCACGATGTCGACGCTGGCCTCGCAGCGGCGCCGCCACTGGTGGCGCGCCGGCGCCATGCTGGCGGTGGCGGCGAGTGCGTGCATGTGGGCGCTCGGTGCCGCCCGGGCGCGCGAACTGGCGGCCACCCGGGCGCTGGTCACCCGGTTGGAAGCGGAATCGGCGCCAGCGCGCGCCGCCAATGCCCGCCTGCGGCGGGCGCTGGCCGAGGAGGAAGCGCTGCGGGCCGACGCGGGGAATCAGCGCGAGGCCGGAGCGCCGGCGCGCGTGCTGGCCCGCCTGGGCACGCTGCTGCCCGCCGACGCCTTCGTGCAGCGGCTCGAATGGGACGGCACCGCGTGGCGCATCGACGGCAGCGCGGTGGATGCGGCGGCGCTGGTGCCACGCCTCGACGCCGACCCGGCATTCGAGGCCGTGCGCACACTCGCGCCGAGCACCCGCTTTCTCGAGAACGGGCGACCGCGGTCGTCGTTCTCCATCGGTTTCCGCGTGCGGGAGGGCGCGTGACGGCCCGCGAACGCGTGGTGGTGATCACGGGTGCCGTGGTCGTGGTCGCCGCCGTGCTGCTGGCGCGGGTGCTGCTACCCGGCGCGCGCGCGTGGCAGGCCCGCGATGCGCAGCTCGACGCGGCACGTACCCGAGCAGGGGCGCTGCAGGGGCTGGTGTCGGCCACCGCGTCGCTGGAGACGGGCGCTGCGGCGCGTGAGCGCGCGCTATCGACGCAGCCGCGACGGCTGGTGCAGGCGCGGTCGGTGGGGCTGGCGGCGAACGCCGTGCAGGCGCTGCTGCAGGAGGCCGCCGACGGCGCCGGCCTGCTGGTGAATCGCGTGGACGTGGACGCCGAGCCGGACAGCACCGGTGCGATCACCGCTACGCTCAATGCCTACGGCGACGTGCATGGTCTGGCCGAGCTGCTGCGGCTGCTTGGCTCCGGCCCGCGCGCGGCGGTGGTGCAGCGGCTCACGGTGCAGCAGAACAGCGCCCTGCGTGGCGCTCCGGATGTGATCCAGGTTTCAATCGGCGTGCGGGCCCCGGTGCTGATCACCGGCGCCGACGACGGCGGCGCCCCGTGAGCCGCCAGCTGGCACGCCCGCGCTGGACGCCGCGCCTGCTCGACGGCGTGTCGGCGCTGCTGCTGTTGGTGGCCGTGGCCTCGCTGCTCTGGCGCGGCGCGCCATCGGTCACGGCCCGGGCGGTGTCAGTGTCCCCCGCCGGAGCACCGGGCGCCGCCGCCCCTGACGACGCCGACAGCCTGGCCGCGCGCGTGGTGGCCACCAATCTATTCAGTGCCACACGGCGCACTCCGCGCGAACGCTTCACGGCGCCGGGGCAGGCCCCGGCTGAGCCGTCGCTCATGCCCGATCCGTACGCCTCCGGAGGCGATCCGGCGCCGCCGGACGAGGGGCCGCGCGTGGTGGGCATCGTGCTGGTGAACGGCGTGCGCCGCGCGCTCATCGATGCCGGCGCTGCCGACAGTACACCGCGCCTGCTGGCGGTCGGCGACCGCATCGCCGGCTATCGGGTGCGGCGCATCGACGCCGAGTTCGTGGAGTTGTCCTCTTCGTCCGGGACGCGCACCGTGCGCCTGTCCCGGCGCTCATCGCCGGATTCCAGCGAGTCGCTGCCGTGACGCCTTCCCTGCCCCGCCGCCACACGCAGCGCCCAGTGTGGCTGTTGCTCGCCGCCACCTGTCTTTGCACCGCGGCGCTCCCGGCGCAGGGCGCGCCGCGCGACACCGCCCGCGGCAATTCGCTCGACTTCGCGAATGCGCGACTGGCCGACGTGATTCGCGCCCTGGCCACGCTGCTCGGACGCACCGTCATCCTCAGCGAGGTGCCCGATGTGCGGGTGACGTTCAACACGCCGCGCGGTGTCTCGGGCACGGAGCTCGAACAGGTGCTGGAGTCGCTGCTGGAGGCGCACGGCCTGATGCTCGTGCCCAGCGGCACGGTGGCGCAGGTGCTGCCGGTGGACAAGGCGCCAGCGGCCGGCATTCTGCGCTCCGGGCTCGGCTTTCCCGATCCGCCACCGCTGGGGTTGGTGTCGCAGCTCGTGCCGCTGCAGTCCATTCGCGCCGACGAGGGCGCCGACGCGCTGCGGGCCGTGCTGGCCAAGGGCGCTCGCGTGGAAACGGTGGCCCGCTCGAACGCGCTGCTGCTCACCGATCGAGGCCGCAACGTGGCGCGCTATCTCGAACTGCTGCGCACGCTGGACGCGGCGCCGGCGGGTGAATCGGGGCTGCGCACCTATGTCGTGAACCTCAAGTACGCCGCCGCCGAGGATCTCGCCTCGGCGCTGGGCCAGCTGTTCGGCATTACGGTGGCGAATGGCGCGGGCGGCTCGCTCGCCGACCGGTCGCTGTCGCGGGCGCTGGACACCTTCCGGGCCCGCGAGACGGAGACGTTTCGCACCCGAAGCCCCGGCCTCTCGGCGGCAGGGATGGCGGCGAACACGCCCATGGCCGGTGCCGGTGGCCTGGGCGGCGCGCCGCGCGACTCGGCCGCCGGGCTGCTCGTGGGCCGCACCACCGTGGTGGCCAACGCGCCCACCAACTCGCTCGTCATCCGTACGGCCCCGCCCAACTTCCCGATGCTGCGCGAGACCATCGAGGCGCTCGACACGCGGCCGGCGCAGGTGCTCTTCGAGGTCACCATCGCCGAGATCGCGCTCGGGCGCGGCTTCGAGTTCGGTATCGATTGGGCGGCGGTGAACCGTGGCGGCGACGTGCAGGCACAGTTCGGCAACCCCGAGATCCCCGACACCGGCTCCACGTCGGCGCTGCTGCGTCTGGTGCGCCTCGATGGTACCGGCGTGCGCGCCCTGCTGCGCACGATCGCCTCCACGAGCGAGGTGCAGGTGCTGTCCACGCCGGAGATCATCGCCGCCAACAACCGCGAGGCGTCGATTCTCGTGGGCAGCAAGGTGCCGTTCATCTCCTCCACGCGGCTCGGCAACGACATCTCCATCGACCGCGCCGTGCAGTACCAGGATGTCGGCACCAAGCTGTCCATCATCCCCACCATCAACGACGACGGCTACATCTCGGTGCAGCTCCTGCAGGAGGTGAGTTCGCTCACGCCGCAGACGGTGGCCGCGGCGCTGAGTGCGCCGGTGATCTCCACCCGCGAAGCGAGCACCCGCGCGGTGCTGCGCGACGGGCAGACGGTGGTGATCGCGGGGCTGATCGGCGACTCGCGCACGGTGCAGAACCAGGGGCTGCCGCTGCTCATGGACATTCCGTGGCTCGGGTCGCTGTTCCGTCGGCAATCCACCACGCGGCAGCGCACCGAGCTGGCCATCTTCGTGACGCCGTACGTGATCCGCTCCGACGCCGATGCCGACACCGTGCGTGAGCGCGTCCGCAATCGACTCGAGACGCGGTCGCCGGGTGTGCTCAACGACACGCCGGTCACCCGGCGCCCGCCCGGTCGCTGACGCGAGATGCACGACCCCCGTGACCTGCGGACCGCGGCGGCTGGGCCACTCGCCCGGCGCTTTCCGGCGCGCTGGCTCGACGAACATGCCGTACTGCCGCTGGACGAGGCGGAGGGTGTGGTGCGCGTGGCCACCGACGGCACACCGCCGGCGGCCGTGGTGGATACGCTCGAACGGGTGCTCGGAGCGAGCATCACGTGCGTGGCGGCAGGGACGGGCGACATTCGCGCGGCGCTGCTGGCGGCCCCGCGCGATGTGGCGGTGGCCATGCCGGGCGGTGACGGGCTCGCGGCCGGCGACGTCACCGAGTCGCTCGACGACCTGCGCGCGCTCGCCAGCCGCGAGCCCGTGGTGCAGGTGGTGAATGCGATGCTGGCGGAGGCCGCGCGGGCCGAGGCCAGCGATGTGCATGTGGAATCGCTCAGCGACGGACTGCGCATCCGTATGCGCCTGGACGGCGTGCTGCGGGATGCGCAGCAGCTGGGGCTCGACTTCCGCGCCGCCGTGATCTCGCGGCTCAAGGTGCTGGCCGGGCTCGACATCGCCGAACGGCGCCTGCCGCAGGATGGTCGGGCCCGTGTGCGGGTGGGCACGCGCGAGCTCGACCTGCGCGTGTCCACGCTGCCGGCGCTGCACGGCGAGAGCGTGGTGCTGCGACTGCTCGACGGCGGCGCGGGCGACCAGCCGCGCGCGCTCGAGTCGCTCGGCCTGCACCCGCCGCTGCTGACGTCGTTCCGGACGTTGCTGCAACGCAGCAGCGGTCTGCTGCTGGTGACCGGCCCCACGGGCTCTGGCAAGACCACCACGCTGTACGCCGCGCTGCGCGAGCGCAGCACACCGGGTGTGAAGGTGGTGACCGTCGAGGACCCGGTGGAGTACCGGCTCGACGGCATCGTGCAGCTGCCGGTGAACCTGCGGGCCGGCTTCGGATTTCCGCAGGCGCTGCGGGCCATCCTGCGCCACGACCCCGATGTCATCCTGGTGGGCGAGATTCGCGACGCCGAGACGGCGGAGATCGCGGTACGGGCGGCGCTCACCGGGCATCTCGTGCTCAGCACCGTGCACACGACCGATGCCATCGGCGCGCTGGCGCGGTTGCGGGACATGGGCGTGCCCCCGTACCTGCTCACGGCCACGCTGCTGGGGGCGATGGCGCAGCGGCTGGTGCGCCGCGTGTGCCCCGCCTGCGCCGAGTGGCGCGCCACCACCGAGGCCGAGCAGGCGCTTGGCGGGCGTGATGCGGAGGTGCCGACGCAGGTGCGCGTAGGGCGCGGCTGCGCGCAGTGCTCCAATACGGGCTATCGCGGGCGCCTGGCGATGGCGGAGCTCGTGCCCATGGACGAGGCGCTCACGCAGGCCTTCGCCGATGGCGCCGGCAGTGCGGCGCTGCGCGCACTGGCCCGCGAGCGCGGGCTCCCCACGCTGGCCGACGATGGGTTGCGCCTCGTGCGCGACGGCGTGACCACGCCGGACGAACTGCAGCGCGTGCTCGCCCGCGAGGTCGAGGGATGACCTGGGCGTATCGGGCCGCCGATGCTGCGGGGCGCGAGGCCCGCGGCCGCGTGGCGGCCCCCACGGCGGCCGATGCCATCGCGCAGTTGCAGCAGCGTGCGCTGTGGGTCATCGAACTCACCCCCACCGCCGAGGGCCCCGCCGCAGGCGCCGGTGCCGCGGCATCCGACCGCACCGCGGCGCCCGCGGCACCGGGAAGCGGCGTTGGCGCCACGCTCGAGGGGTGGTGGCAGCGCTGGTCCGGCCGCGACGACGAGGCGCTGGCCATCACCACGCGGGCCATCGCCACCCTGCTGGGCGCCGGTCTGCCGGTGGACCGGGCCCTCGACTTTGCCGCGAGCGGGAGTGCCGGCTCGGCCGACGGCGGGTGGGCGGCGGTGTTCCGCGATGTGCACCGCCGCGTCCGTGCCGGCGCGTCGCTGGCCGACGCGCTGCAGGCGCAGCCGCGGCTGCCGGGCTTCTTCGCGCCCAGCGTCGCGGCGGCGGAGGCCACCGGCTCCCTCGCCGACACCGTCGCGCAACTCGCGGCCGCGCTCGAACGCGCGGCGCAGGTACGGGCCCGGGTGAGGTCGGCGCTGGTGTACCCGGTGGTGCTGGGGCTGTCGTCGGTAGTGGGGACGTTGGTGATCCTGCTGGTGGTGGTGCCGCGCTTCAGTGCGCTGCTCGCCGACACCGGCGGCGCGCTGCCGTGGAGTACCCGGCTGCTGGTGTCGCTGAGTGCGGCCCTGAGCGCCGGTGGCTGGCTGCTGGTGCCCGCCGTGCTGGCCGCGATGGTGTGGTGGCAGCGCGCCCAGCGCGACCCCGCCCAGCGCGCGGCGTGGGACGGGCGCCGGCTGCGCTGGCCCGTGATGGGCGAGTTCATTCGGCAGCGGGAGGCGGCGCGCTACCTGGCCACGCTGGCGCTGGCGCTGGCCTCGGGGGTGAACCTGCTGCGCGCAATGGCCTTGGCGCGCGCCACCGTACACAACCAGGCGCTGGCCGCCGCCCTCGCCCCGGCGGAGGACCGCGTGCGCGACGGCGGCGCACTGGCCGGCGCGCTGCGCGATGGACTGCCCGTCATGGCGGTGCGGCTGCTCGAAGCGGGGGAGGCGGGCAGCGATCTGGCCGCGCTGGCCCGGCGGGCCGCCGACGCGGCCAACGAGAGCGCCGAACGCCAGCTCGGCCGGGTGGTGGCGCTCATCGAACCGGTCATGATCCTCGGGTTTGGCGGCATCGTGGCCTTCGTGGCGCTGGCGCTCCTGCAGGCTATTTATGGATTGAACGCCGGCCTTTCCACAATCTGACCGCACCGTGACCGTCCCCGACCGGTAACGGCCGTCACAGCCGCCGGTGCCCCATTCTGTCACAATGGAGCGCCGGGTGGTTGACAGGGTCACCGGCCGGTTGAACGATTCGTCACACCGGCGCGTCCGATTCGGCCCTGCCCCTGGAACACCGGCCGTTAACACCGCCCGCTCCCGGTCGTCTCTGTCTCGTCAGTACCGCGCGCGTCGCGCGGCTCGTTCGCGCGGTCCAATCACGGCAGCTCTCACCCGTTCTCCATGTCCACGAGCGCACGCCCCTCCGAGCCGGACGTTCCAGTCGTCCCGAGTCGCCGCCGCTTCTTTGCGGCCGGCGCGTCCGTGGCTGCCGGACTGGCGCTGGCCGCCCGCAGCGACGCCCAGCCGCCGCGAGGCGGTCGCACGCAGCCGCTTCCCTCGGGTGGAGCCGGCGCGCAGGACGCGTCGCGCGAATGGAGTGACCCGCTGCTGCGGCTCGTGCGCCGCGTGACCATGGGGCTCAACACCGCCGAGGTGGCGCTGGCCCGCCAGCGCGGCTTTGCGGGATACCTCGACTGGCAACTGCGCCCCGCGGCCATCGACGACAGCGCCCTCGAGAGCATCATCGCGACGCGTCTGCCGATGACCCAGATGCCGGCGGCGACGCTGCGCACCCAGGACGACACCGAAGTGATGCAGCAGCTGTCCGACGCCACCTGGTACCGCGCCGCGTTTTCGCGCGCGCAGCTGCGCGAGCGCATGGTGGAGTTCTGGTCGGACCACTTCAACATCTCCATCGACACCGTCGGCTTCCTCAAGCTGGTCGATGACCGCGAGGTTATCCGGCCGCACGCGCTGGGCAACTTCGGCACGCTGCTCAAGGCCACCGCACACAGCGGCGCCATGCTGCGCTATCTCGACCAGAACACGAGCCGCACGCCGACGCCGAACCAGAACTACGCGCGCGAGATCATGGAGCTGCACACCTTGGGCTCCGATGGTGGCTACACGCAGACCGACGTGGCGGAGCTGTCGCGCATCCTGACCGGCTGGAGCATGAACAATGACGGCTCCTTCCGCTTCGTCCGCACGTTCCACGACCGCAACGCCAAGACGTTCCTCGGGCGCTCGTTCCCGGCCATGCCGGCGACCGCCTCCGACGCGCAGATGAAGGCCGAGGGCGACCAGGCCATCCAGATGCTGCTCGACCATCCGAGCACGGCCCGGTACGTGTCGCTGCAGATGGCGCGCTGGCTGCTGGCCTACGAGCCGCCGGCCGCGGTGGTGGACGCCACGGCCGCAGCGTTCACGCGCACCGGCGGCGACATCCCGTCGATGATCCGCGCCATCCTCACGAGCAAGAACCTCATGGCCGCCCCCGCGAAGTACAAGCGGCCGTTCCATCTCGCCATCTCGGGCATTCGCGCCCTTGGCGCGGACACCACCACCGTGCCCAACATCCGTCCCGTGCGGCAGCAGTCGGATCGTATGGGCATGCCCGTGTTCCGGTGGGCACAGCCCGACGGTTTCCCCGACAACGTCGCGTGGTGGAGCGGGCTGGTGATCACCCGCTGGTCGTACGGGCAGTACCTGTCATCGCTCAACAGCGCGACGGTCATGCGTGTCGACACGACCCAGTTCCGGTCGCCCGACACCCCCGAGGGCGTGATCGGACAGCTCGGCACATGTCTCTTTGGCGGAGAGATGCCCACCAGCCTGCGAACCGGGCTGCTCGCCTACCTGCGGGGTGGCACCTTCAACGATGCGCGCATTCGCGAGGCACTGTCGCTCGCCCTCAGCGCCCAGGAGTTCCAGTGGTACTGAACGTGCCCTTTCCTTTCGCCCGCCGGAGCGCTGCATGAGCGACGAGATGTTCGACGCTGGTTGCGAAGAGTACAACACGCTGGCGCGCCGTGACTTCCTGCAATTGGCGACGGGCGTCGGGGTGGCGGCCCTGCTCCCCGCCTGGATGCCGCAGGTCGTGCTCGCGGAGTCGTCGAATTCGACGCGCGACATCATCGTGTCGATCTTCCTGAGCGGCGGCACCGATGGCATGTCGATGGTGGTGCCCTTCGGCGATCCCGCGTACTACACGGGACGCCCCACCATCGCCATCCCCCGCCCCGACGCGGCCGGCACCGGCCCCAAGGGCGTCGCCCTCGACGATTTCTTTGCCTTCTCCCCCGGCATGGCGCCGCTCATGCCGGCCTACACGGCAGGCGACCTGCTGGTGGCCCATGCCACCGGCTCCATCGACACGTCGCGATCGCACTTCGATGCCCAGCGGTACATCGAGGTCGGCAAACCGCGTGATCCGAACATCAGCGGCGGCTGGCTCGGGCGGCATCTGGCCACGAGCGCCCCGCTGCGCAGCGATGCCCCGCTGCGCGCCCTCGGACTCACGTCGGGGTTGCCGACGACGCTGGTCGGTGCGCCGCGGACGCTGCCCATCCCGAATCCGGCCAACTTCACCATTGGTGGCAGCGCGACCACAGCCAACGCGCGCACACAGTTCATGGTGCAGAACTATCAGAGCGCGGTGCATCCGGTGGCCGCCAACGCACTCGACTCGACCAACACCATCGCCCTGCTGCAGCGCATCAACTTCGCCGGATATACCCCTTCGAACGGCGCCGCCTATCCCAACAGCGGCTTCGGCAATGCGCTGCGCTCCACCGCCGCCCTCATCAAGGCCGACGTGGGCGTCGAGGCCATCCACGCCTTCAATGGCGGGTGGGATACGCACGCGGCCCAAGGCAACATGCCGGGCCTCGACGGTGGCGCTATGCACAACCGCATGCTCGACCTGTCGTCGGCGCTGGCAGCCTTCCATGCTGACGTCATTCAGGGCACCACGGCATACGGCGTGACGGTGGTTATCATCTCGGAGTTCGGCCGCAACGCGCGCGAGAACGGCGGTCGCGGCACGGACCACGGCCGCGGCAACGTGGCGTTCGCGATGGGGCGCAAGATCGCCGGCGGCCGGGTGCTCACGAACGGATGGCCCGGCCTCGCCCGCGAGGTGCTCGAGGAGGGCCAGGACCTGCGCGTGACCCTCGACCACCGCGACATCCTGGCCGAGATCGTGCAGAACCGGCTCGGCAACCCCAACCTCGGCGTGATCTTTCCCGACTACACGCCGAGGTTCCGGGGCGTGACCAAGGCGTAGCGCGCTCGCCTCGGCGCACCAGGTCGAAGGGCCCGTTGCCTCCGTCGAGGCGACGGGCCCTTCGCGTAGCCCGCGCGTCGGCGGCCTACCGCCGCGCGGCCGGCTGCCCTCCGGGGTGCCATGCCGGCTTCGGCCCGTCGGCCAGCAGCCGCACGGCCTTCGCCGTGGCCGAGATGACCTCGGCCATATGCTCGACGTTCACGATGCCCGGCTCGTCCTTCGGGGAGTGATACGGCGTCTGTAGGTTGAACGACGACAGCGAGTGCGCCGGGATGCCGATGCGCGCGAACGCCGCGTTGTCGCTGCGCGAGAAGAAGTTCTGCCCTGGCCGCGGGTCGGGGACGAGCGGGATGCCGTGGTCGGCCAGCAGGTCGCCGAGCGTCGAGCGCTCGTAGCCCGTGAGCCACGCCTTGCCGAACCCGCCCGCGAGGGAATCCGCGTGCGCGATCATCTCGATGTTGAGGTCGACCACGGTGTGCTCGAGCGGCAGCAGCGGGTGACGCAGGTACCACTGCGTGCCGAACCCACCCACCTCCTCGCCGGTGATGGACATGAAGAGGATCGTGCGCCGGGGGCGCGGACCGCTTCGCAGCGCCTTGGCGATTTCGAGCAAGGCTACGTTGCCCGAGGCATCGTCGTCGGCGCCGTTGTTGATGGAGTCGCCGCCCACCGGCTCCCGGATGCCGACGTGGTCGTAGTGGGCGGTGACCAGCACCACTTCGTCGCGCAGCGCCGGGTCGCTGCCGCGAACGACTCCCGCAATGTTCTGCGTCCGCAGCCGCTGCTCGGCAGGGAGCGAATCCCACGCCGCCCACGACGCCACCGGCGCCGGCCGCGTGCGCGCGGGGGCGTTGGCCGGCCCCTGCGCCAGACGCAGCGGAATGTGCTGGCGGTAGGTGCCCGAATCACCGGCCGGCTCGAGCCCGGCGGCGCGGTATTGCGCTTCGAGATAGCGCGCCGCGCGCTCCATGCCGCGCGAGCCCGTCATGCGCCCTTCCATGGAATCGGCGGCCAGCACCTCGATGGTGCGACGCACCGACGCCGGATCGATGCGGTCCACGTGGCGGGCCGCCTCCGACGTGTGCACGGGGGCCGACGGCCGCGGCGTAGCCTCGGCGACCATCGCCAGCCACTGCCGGTTGGGGCTCACCGCAAGACGGGTGATGTTGGCGAGGTATGCGAAGCCGAAGTCGGCCACGCGCTGCCACGCGGTGGTGCCGCGCTTCCACACGTGCAGCGTACTGCCGCTGCCCACGAGCAGGGTGGTGCTGTCCATCCACACCACGTCCTCCCTGCGGCCGGGCAGTGCCACCAGCGTGTCCACACGGCGCGTGTCGGGATCGAGCTGCATCACGCGCCACGGCTGCGCCCCCTTCTGCACGAAGCTCACGCGGTTCGTGCCCGGGATGTGGTGCAAGGAGCGCCCGATGTCGCGCGCGATGACCGTTCCGGCGCCGCGGCCATGATACGCCAGCTGCAGCGTGGCCGGCGTGCCCAGCACGAACAGCGCCCACGTGGAGTCGTTGGGCTGGGCGAAGTAGCCCACCGGCTTGATATCGGGGAAGAGCACGCGGGGCTCGGCGCCGTCCAGCGGCAGCTGCCAGAGCCGCTGCGTGGAATCGGCCTCCACGCGAATGACCGTGATGGCGCGCCCGTCGGCGGTGGGGAACGCCGAGTACTCGCTCTCCGGATTCGTGCGCCGCACCGGCAGCGACAGCCCCGTGGACAGATCGTAGCGGTAGATGTCGCTCTGCCCATCGCCCCGATTCGAGGTGTAGAACAGCGAGCGTCCGTCGCGGGCGAAGGCCGGCTGATTGTCGTAGCCGGGCCGGCGCGTGAGGTTGGCGGGAACACCCGCCGACACGGTGTCGCCGCGCACCGTGAGCGGCACGAGGTACACCTCGGCCTCGGGGGCTGGTGGCGAGGTGCGGGGCACGCCGCGCTGCGCGGAGAGCACAGCGGGCGCGGCGGTGGCGAGCAGCAGCACAACGAGCGGCGCCAGCGGGCGCAGACGCATCCGGGAGATCATGAGCCGACAGCGAAGGGAGGACGGAACGCAGGTCCGACGAAAGCTACGACGGCCCGGTTGCGGGCGCAGGGCGACGGCCGCTAGCGTCCGCGTATGATTGCGACGTCTGGCAGGGCGGCCCGTGCACCACGCCGAGGCCGATCCCGAACGCTGGGGCTTGTGGCGTGGCTCGCGGTCGGTGCGCTCGCCGCCTGCCGCGACACCCTGATCGATCCCGTGGTCGATCCACCCACCGTGCGGGTGGCCTCACTCTCGGTGAGTCCGGCCTCGGTGAACCTGCAGGCCGGGCAGCAGGTCACGGTGGAGCTCGATGCCCGGGACAGCACGGGGCTCCTGATCGCGCGCCCGCCCATCACGTGGCGCTCGGATGCGCCGGCGGTGGCCACCGTGGACAGCGTGGGCACCATTCGCGGCGTGGCGCCCGGCGCGGCTCGGGTCACCGCCAGCGCGGCGGGGCTCACGGGGCCGGTCTCGGCGCTCGTGCAGGTCACCATCGCCGGCAACACACCCGGCATCCAGCAGTGGCGTGCGGCCCGCCCCGGGCTCTCCGACGTGACGTTCCTTGGCGTCTGGGACGACGGGGCCGGCAGCAGCTACGCCGTGGGGCAGAACGGCGGCCTGCTCCGCTCGCGCAACGAGGGGCCGTGGGAAGCGGTGTCGCTCAACACCACCGAAACGCTGGTCGGCATCTGGGGCGCGTCGCCGACCGACATCTGGATCGTGGGCACGGGCGGCCTGGTGCTGCGCGGCGACGGCACCACGTTTCGTCGGGTGGATGCCGGCACCACTGGCACCCTGCTCGAAGTGTGGGGGCTGTCGGCCAGCGAGGTGTACCTCACCGGTGACCGGGGGACGATCATCCGCTGGGACGGCACCCGCTTCGAACCCATGGCCAGCGGCGTCACCGACGAGTTGTGGGGCATCTGGGGCGCGAGTTCGTCGGCGATCTTCGCCACCGGCAACAACGGCGTGCTGCTGCGCTACGACGGCGAGTCGTGGCGGCGTCTGCCGTCGCCCGACGGCACGCCATACTTCGACATCTGGGGCACCAGCGCCGGCAACGTCTTCGCCGTGGGCATCACCGGCACCATCGTGCGCTACGACGGCGTGCAGTGGACCCGCATGCCGACGCCGGGCAGCACCAACCTGTTCGCCATCCGGGGCCGCGCCTTCAACGACATCTACGCGGTGGGCAACGGCGGCGTGACCTGGCACTTCGACGGCACCAGCTGGCGCGCGCTGAGCATCGGCAACGGGCAGAACCTGCGCGGCCTCACGGTCCGCGGCGATGGGGCCGTGCGCCTGGCGGGCTGGTACGGCACGGTGGTCACGCTGCGCGGCGTGGGTGCGGCCGCCACCGCCACCATCGACGCCACCGATCCGCCGCTGCTGTCCACCTATGGCGCCGGCGACGCGATGTTCGCCGTGGGCTTCGGGGGCAGTGTGTTCCGCCGCACCGGCAGCACATGGACGCTGCAAGCGGTGCCGGCGGCGAACGACCTGTACGGCATCAGCGGCAACGGCGCCACCGACATCGTGGCGGTGGGCGACACCGGCTCCATTCTCCGGTACGACGGCGCATCCTGGCGGCGCGACCCGCCTCCCACGTCGCTGGTGCTGCGGGCTATCTGGAGCGGCGGCGGCCAGCACATCATCGTCGGCGAACGGGGCACGATCCTGCGCTCCAATGGTCCGGCCTGGTCACCGCAGGCCAGTGGCACCCAACGCTTCCTGCGCGCCGTGTGGGGCAGCGACCCGGCCAACGTGTTCGCGGTGGGCGACAGCGGCACCGTGTTGCGCTTCGACGGCGGGCGGTGGGCCCCCATGGCCGTACCCACCCAGAGCCGGCTGCGCGCGATCTGGGGCACCGGTGCGAACGATGTGTTCGCCGTGGGCGATACCGGGACGGCGCTCCGCTACGACGGCGCCACCTGGCGCACCCTCGCCGCGCCCACCACCCGCGACCTGCGCGCGCTGTGGGGCCGCGGCCCCACCGAAGTCTATGCCGTGGGTGACTCGGGCACGGTCCTGCGCTACGACGGCAGCAGCTGGCGTTCATTGACGGCGCCCTGGCGGTCGATCGTGTATGCGCTGTTCGGGATTCCGGGCGGTGGTGTGGCCGCCGTGGGCGAGGGGGGACGCATCTTCGAGGGCACGCCCTAGCCGCGGGCGTGCCGCTCCCGCTGCCAGTCTACCCGGCCCGCCCCGCCTTGTACGCCTCCAGATGCGCCACGTGGTGGTCACCGTGCCAGGCGTACAACGCCACCAGCTGATCGAGCGTCATCGGACCGTTCTCCGGATGCTGCAACCGGCGCCGGAACTGCGCCGGCGTCATTGCCCGCACCACCGCTACCAGCCGGGCGTGCACCGCCGTCAGCATCATCAGCGACACGTGCGGATCGAGCGCCGAGTCGGCCAGCGCCACCCACGCGTCCTGATCGTACGGCTTGATGGTGGGCGTGTCCTCGGTGAGGGCCAGCTTCACCCGCACGTACGCATTGGCGTGACTGTCGGCGATGTGGTGCACGAGCTGCCCCACCGTCCAGCCGCCCGGCCGGTACGGCGCGGCGAAATCCACCGCGGTGAGCCCGTCGATGGCCGAGGCTACGTGGGCGGGAAGCAGGGCCAGGCGCTCGATCCAGGCGGCGCGCTCGGCGTCGGCGGCGGGCGCATCAATGGCGGGGCGCTGGAAGCGCCCGATGGGGAAGCGCAGCGCTTCGTCGGCAGGAGCGATGGGGGAATGGGTCATGCGGCCAAAGCTGGCGCCGTGCCTTCCGCGTTGCCAGCACCGGCCCTACCATTGCGGCATTCTCCCGCCTCATCCCTTCCCGTTGGAGCTGTCATGTCCCGTCCCCACGGCGCCCCCCGGACTCCGGGGCTCCGCCGGCGATTCGTCCCGCCCCTGGTCATGGCCGCGGCCGTGGCCCTGAACGCCTGCCAGAGTGCCAAACCCGCCGGCGGCGATGCGGCCGCGATCCGCGGGGCCATTGCCGGTACCCGGGCCAGCGCCCCCGCCGCGAACTGGGTGAGCCTTTTCGACGGCAAGACCATCACCGGGTGGCACAACTATGCCACCCCGGGGGCGCCTGTGACCGGGTGGAGCGCCGAAGACGGGCTGCTCGTGCGCTCGGGCGAAGGCGGTGACCTCACCACCGACAAGCAGTACGCCAACTTCGAGTTCGAACTCGAGTGGAAGGTGGGGCCCGGGGGGAACAGCGGCATCATCTACCGCATCGACCACAGCGGCGAGCGCAGCTACATCACCGGTCCCGAGATGCAGATCCTCGACGACGCGGTGCATCGCGACGGCAAGAATCCGCTCACCTCCGCCGGCGCCAACTACGCGCTGCACGCGCCCACGCCGGGGGTGGTGAAGCCGGCCAACGAGTGGAACGCCGCCCGCCTCGTGGTGAACGGCAATCACGTGGAGTACTGGCTCAACGGCGTGAGGGTCGTGGAGTATGAGCTTGGCTCCGCCGACTGGGAGACGCGCCGCAAGGCCAGCAAGTTCGCCAACGCCGAGAAGTACGGCCGCGCCACGCGCGGGCACCTCGCCATCCAGGACCATGGCGATCGGGTGTACTTCCGCAACATCCGCATCCGGGAGCTGCCGTAAATGGGTACGCGGGCACGCCTGTCAGTCATGATGTTCCTGCAGTACTTCGTCTGGGGCGCGTGGTTCGTGACCATGGGCACGTATCTCGGCCAGACGCTGCACTTCACCGACACCCAGATCGGCAGCGCGTACGGCGCCACCGCCATCGCCGCGATCGTGTCGCCCTTCTTCATGGGCATCGTCGCCGACCGCTTCTTCGCCTCGGAGAAGCTGCTGGCGGCGCTGCACCTGCTGGGCGCAGCGCTGATGTTCCTGATGTCGCAGCAGGCCGAGTGGAGCCGCTTCTATCCGCTCCTGCTGGCGTATGCGTTCTGCTACATGCCGACGCTGTCGCTCACCAACTCCATCTCGCTGCACAACATCACCGACTCCACGCGCGACTTCCCGGTCATTCGCGTGTTCGGCACCATCGGCTGGATCGTGGCCTCGGGCATCCTCGTGGGCTTCGTGCTCAAGGCCGACAAGCTCGCCATCCCCATGCAGATCTCGGCCGCCGGGTCGCTGGCCCTTGGCGTGTTTGCGTTCATGCTGCCGCACACGCCGCCGCGCGCTGCGGGTGCGCCGTTCAGCGCCCGTGATGCGCTCGGGCTGGATGCGCTGCAGCTGCTCAAGCGACCGGACTTCGTGGTGTTCGTGCTGGGGTCGTTCCTGCTCTGCATACCGTTGCAGTTCTATTACGCGTTCGCCAATCCGTTCATGAACGAGATCGGGGTGGAGAACGCCGCCGGCATCATGTCGTTCGGGCAGGCGTCGGAAGTGGGCTTCATGCTGCTGCTCCCCTTTGCCCTGCGCAAACTCGGCATCAAGTGGATCATGCTGGTGGGCATGCTGGCGTGGGGGCTCCGCTACTTCGCCTTCAGCCGTGGTGACGCCGGTGGCGGCATGGCGCTCATCTACGTCGGCATCCTGCTGCACGGTGTGTGCTACGACTTCTTCTTCGTCGCGGGCCAGATCTACACCGACGAAGTTGCCGGTCCCCGCATTCGCGCGGCAGCGCAGGGGTTCCTCAACCTCGTCACGAACGGTGTCGGGTACTTTGTCGGGGCGTACGTGTCGGGCAGCGTGGTGAACCGCTACGCCACCACCAACGCCGCCGGTGCCGCCTCGCACGACTGGCTCCAGGTGTGGCAGCTGGCCGCGCTCGGCGCCGTGGGCGTGTTCGTGGTGTTCCTGCTGCTCTTCCGGCCGTCGGCGGGGGGCAGCCGCCCCGCCGCGGCGCACTGACCGCTCCCGAGTTCATGACCAGCCCGAGTCCCGCCGTCCTCGTCGAGGCCTGCTGCGACTCGGTGCAGACGGCCCGCGCGGCGCAGGACGCCGGCGCGGGCCGCATCGAACTGTGCGGACCGGGCGACGGTGGCACCACACCGTCGCTTGGGCTGCTGGCCCGGTGCCGCGATCTGGTCACGCTGCCGCTGCACATCATGATCCGCCCGCACACGCACAGCTTCGTGTACGACACCGCCGATCTCGACGTGATGGCCAACGACATCGTGGCTGCGCGCGTGCTCGGCGCCGACGGCGTCGTGCTGGGTCCGCTGCGCCCCGACGGCCAGATCGATACGGAGGCGCTGCAGGTGCTCGTGGCCTGCGCCCGCCCCATGCGCGTGGCCTTCCACCGCGCCTTCGACCGCACCAGTACCAGCGCCGAGTCGTCGCTGCAGCCGCTGCTGGACGCGGGCGTGGACCTCGTGCTCACCTCCGGCCATGCCCCCACCGCCCTCGAGGGCGCCGACACGCTGCGGGCACTGTACACGCAGGCCGCCGATCGCCTGGTGGTGCTGGCCGGCGGCTCGGTGCGCGCCGCCACGGTACACCCGCTGCTCGCGCGCACCGGTGTGCGCGAGGTGCACGTGCGCGGCACCGATCCGCGCGTCGTACGCGATGTGGTTCACGCGGTGCGTAACGCCGGCTGACCGTTCGTTCGGCCCGGTTCAGCTTTCGCGTTCTCCGCCCTTCCCTTGCCTGTCATGACCATGCGTTTCCTGTCCGCCCTCGCGCTGTGCTGCGCGGCCTCGACCGCCACCGCGCAGGATGTCACCACCGCCGAACGCTACGCGGTGATTCCGCGCCCGGTGGTGCTCACGCCGACGGCCGGCGCCTTCACGCTGAACGCCACCACGGCGGTGCAGGCGAGTCCGGCCTTCCGCGCGGTGGCCCGCCGCTTCGTGCGTGACATCGCCAACCCCACCGGCTTCGACCTGCGCGTGGCCCCGCTCGGCGCGGCCGGCGGCATCCGATTGCGTCAGATGCCGGGGCTTGCCGACGAGGCCTACCAGCTCGACGTGACGGCGCGCGGCGTCGAGGTGCGCGCCAGCACGGCCGCCGGGGCCTTCTACGCGCTCGAAACGGTCAAGCAGCTGTTGCCTCCCGCCATCTATCGCGACGCCCCGCTGGCCGGTGTCGTGTGGCGCGTGCCGGCGGTGCACATCGAGGATGCCCCGCGCTTCTCGTGGCGCGGATCGCATCTCGACGTGGCCCGGCACTTCATGCCCAAGGAGTACGTCAAGAAGCACATCGACCTGCTCGCGCGCCACAAGTTCAATCGCTTCCACTGGCACCTCACCGAAGATCAGGGGTGGCGCATCGCCATCCGGAAGTACCCGCGCCTCACCGAGGTGGGCGCGTGTCGTGAGCAGACGCTCGTGGGCCCGTATGTGTCCGATCCCGCGAAGCAGGTCTTCGACGGCAAGCGGCACTGCGGCTTCTACACGCAGGAGGACGTGCGCGAGATCGTGGCCTACGCCGCCGAACGGCACATCACCGTGGTGCCGGAAATCGAGATGCCCGGTCACGCCCAGGCCGCCATTCACGCCTATCCGTTCCTCTCGAGCCTCCGCGATTCCGTGCCCACTCCCGGCGTGATGCAGGTGTGGGGGGTGAGCCCGTGGATTCTCAATCCGAGCGATCGCAGCGTGGCGTTCATGCAGGACGTGCTCACCGAGGTGCTGGAGCTGTTCCCGTCGCCGTGGATCCACATCGGTGGTGACGAAGCCATCAAGGACCAGTGGAAGGCCAGCCCCGACGTGCAGGCGCGTATCGGGGCGCTCGGCCTCAAGGACGAGCACGCGATGCAGAGCTGGTTCATCCGGCAGATGGACACATTTCTCACCCAACGTGGGCGCCGGCTGATCGGGTGGGATGAGATCCTCGAGGGCGGTCTGGCCGAGAACGCGACCGTGATGAGCTGGCGCGGCATGGCCGGTGGCATCGCCGCCGCCAAGGCCGGCCACGATGTGGTCATGGCGCCGGGCAGTCACACGTACTTCGATCACTACCAGTCGCAGGACAAGACCCGCGAACCGCTCGCCATTGGCGGTTTCACCAACGTGGAGAAGGTGTACGGCTTCGAGCCCGTGCCCACCGAGCTCACCCCCGCCGAAGCGAAGCACATCCTCGGCGCTCAGGCGCAGCTGTGGACGGAGTACATGCCCAATCCCAAGCATGTGGAGTACATGGCCTACCCGCGGCTGGTGGCGCTCACCGAAGTGCTGTGGAGCCCGGCTTCACGCCGCGATTACGCCGACTTTCTGCAGCGGTTGCCGGTGCACCTGCGGCGGCTGGACGCGCTGGATGTGAATTACCGGCGGCCGGAGCAAGGGCGGATTCAGTAAGGGACTGCTGGATTTGTGCGGACGGCCAAACCCTAGGGAACAGGGGGGAGGGCATCAAGAAGGAGGGAGCAGCAACAGCTGCACACTCCACACTGACACCCTCCCCCCTGTTCCCTAGGGTTTCGATCTGACCTTGACACCACCATCACGGCCTTCACGCGAGCGTCACGGCCGCCACGTCCCCTGCCCCACCTGCGGCACAAACTTGTCTACCCCGTTCTCCTTGTACTCGAGCGTCCGGCCCAGCTCCGCGCTCTTGTACGCGTGCATCAGTACGCGCACCACGTCGAGCCCGTCGTGCCACGTGAGCAGCGGCTCCTCCTTGCCGAGGAACGCGCGCACGAAATGCCGATCCTCGGCCTCGTAGCCATAGGCAATGGCCTCGTTCACCACCACCGGCATCTGCCCCTGTTCGGCCATCTGCTTCTCCACGATGTCCTCGCCGGTCTTTCCCCGTACGGCGCGTGAGAAGAAGAGGTCGAGCCCCGATTCGAGCGTGCTCCACTTCATGGAGTACTCGGGGCCGAGCAGCTCGGCGCTGAGTCGCAGGCCGGGGCCCACGAAGCTCCAGCTGGTGGTGGCCTCACCGATGGCCATACGTCCCTCGGGCGTCTCGAACTCGATGTGCACACTGGCGAAGTCTTCTGACGGCGCCTTGAGGTAGTCTACGCCCATCTCCTTCTTGAGCTGGGCGGCGTACTCCTTGCGCGTCCACTTGAGCGACGCGATGTGGGCGGTAATGCGCTTGACCTTGAGGTCGGAGAGCGGGCGCCCCGGTTCGGTGAGCAGCTGCCGCACCACGAGTGCGGAGTGACACATCATGTCGTTGAGTACCCCGCCGCCCTGCTGCACCCCGTTCCAGAACCACGGGCCGTGCGGGCCGCTGTGCTCCTCGGCGGCGCGGGCGAGATACGGACGCCCGGTGGCGGCCGCGCCGCGCTTCCAGATGAGGTGGTGTCCTGTGGCCACCTGCGGCGTGAAGAACTGGTTCTCGAGGTAGCCGTGTTTGATGCCGGCCTTCTCCACCAGCTTCAGGATGTGCTTGGCCTCGGCCACGGTGCGGCCGAGCGGCTTTTCGCAGGCAATGCCCTTGAGGGTGCCGCGGCCGCTCGTCATCGCGTCGACGATCTCCTCGACGTTCTCGATGCGCGCATGATTCGGGCCATTGATCCAGATCGCGTCGATCGCCGGATCGGCCACCATGTCGCCGATGCTCTTGTACGCCTTTGCCTCGCCCACGTCGAGCTCGCGGGCACAGCGTGCGGCCGACGCCGCATTCTTACTGTTGGGACTCCACACCCCGAGCACGTCCGCGTCGCGCACGTAGCGGAAGGCCTGCATGTGGAAGCGGGTGTTGAATCCGGACCCGATGAATCCGACGCCGAGGCGAGAAGCTGACATGTCGTAGTGAACGTGAGTAGGGAGCGTGCGTGGGGAGTTGTGCAGACGACGGCAGAAGTTACATCGCGGCGGCCTTTGCCCGCTCCTTCTCCACCAGCAGCCGGCGCAGGATCTTGCCCGAGGGGGACTTCGGAATCGCGTCCACGAACTCCACCTGTCGCACCTTCTTATACGGCGACACGCGTTCTGCGATGAACTGCATGACCTCCTCGGCGGTCATCGGGGCGCGCAACACGAGGAACGCCTTGGGTACCTCGCCCGCCTCGGGGTCGGGTACCGGAATGACCGCGGCGTCGGCGATGGACGGATGCCCCAGCAGCAGCGCCTCGAGCTCGGCGGGCGCCACCTGCAACCCCTTGTACTTGATCAGTTCCTTCACGCGATCGACGATGCGGAACCAGCCATGCTCGTCGGCCACGGCCACATCGCCCGTCTTGAACCACCCCTCGTCGGTCATGCAGGCCGCGGTGGCCTCGGGCTTGTTGAAGTAGCCCTTCATCACCTGCGGGCCGCGAATCCACAGCTCGCCCTTTTCACCAGTGGCCACGTCCTCGCCGGTGTCCGGATCGATGAGCCGGCACTCCGTGCGCGGCGCGCACGGGCCAACCGAGCCGTGCTGCACCCGCTCCTCGGTCATGGGGTGGAAGTGCGTCACCGGGCTCGTCTCCGTGAGCCCATAGCCCTGGCGCACCGTGACATGGAGCCGCTCCTGACACGCCGTGGCCAGCTCGCCCCCCAGTGGCGCCGCGCCGCTGAACAGGTACCTGAGCTTGGACAGGTCGTAGTTGGCCACCACTGGATGCTTGGCCAAGGCGAGGATGATGGGCGGCACGATGTTGGCCATGCGGATCTCGTGCCGCTGCAGCACACCCAGTACCTGCTCGAGATCAAAGCGCGGCAGCGTCACGATGCAGGCGCCGCGGCGGAGGGCGCCGCCCATCACCACCACCATGCCGTAGATGTGGAACAACGGCAGCACACCGAGTACGCGGTCGCCTGTGCCGAACACCTCGGTGATGCGCTCGATCTGGCAGAGATTGGCCACGATGTTGCGGTGCGTGAGCATCACGCCCTTGGGAATGCCCGAGGTGCCGCTGGAGTACGGCAGCGCCGCGACGTCCTGCGCCGGGTCGATGTGAACCGGCGGCACCGCGTCGCCGTAGGTGAACAGCTCCGTCAGCGGAATGGCACCCTCCTGTTCGCCGATCACCACGATGTCGCGCACCGTGCTGGCCAGGCGGGCGGCTGCCGCGCACTTGTCGAAGAGGTCGGGGATGGTCACCAGCATCACCGCTTCGCTGTCGGCGAACTGGGCTCCGATCTCCTCGGCGGTGGCGATCGGGTTCACGGTGGAACAGATGGCCCCGATGGAGGCCACCGCCATGAACACCACGGGGAACTCGGGGATGTTGGGGCTCACAAGCCCCACGACATCGCCCTTCTGGATGCCATGGGCAGTGAGTCCCGCGGCCACGCGACGAATGGCGTCGGTGAGCGCCGCATAGGTGTAGCTGCGCCCGGTGACGCCGCAGACGATGGCCGTCTGGTCGCCCCAGCGTGCCGCGTGCTCGAAGAGGAACGGCACGAGCGCCATATCCGGAATGGCGACGTCGGGGTACGGGCTCGTGATGATGTGCGGGTGGCTCACGGGGACTCCGACGGGTGGGGGGACGGAGGGTCGACCGGCCGGCGCGGCCCATCGGCAGGGTACCATACCGTGCGGAGGGCGGGTGGGCCAGAAGGGGCGGGGGCGCGGGCTCGATGGGACGAGACGTATTCGCGGCGGCCATGGGCACCGCCTCGTCTTTGGCGCGACGTTTGGCGCGGTGTCGTGCATTCTGATTAGACTGCAGAAATCCGCAGCCTAACGCGTGCGGTGCAGTGATCGCCTGCAGGCGAATCCGCGTTAACAGGCCGCAATTCTCGGGTGACTTGACGGTAATAACGGTGAGCGTTATTATTGGTTCATGATCGCCAGCTTTGCCGAGCGCGATACGGAGCGGCTCTTCAATCGCGAGCGGGTTCGGCGTTTTCCGTCAACGCTCCACGGCGTCATGCGTCGTAAGCTCCTGCTCCTCGACGCGGCACTTGCCCTCGAGGAACTCCGTGTGCCGCCAGGGAATCGGCTGGAGAAGTTGCGTGGCGATCGGGCGGGCCAGCACAGCATCCGCGTCAACCAGCAATGGCGCGTCTGTTTTCGCTGGCGGGACGGCGCGGCGTTCGCGGTCGAAATCGTAGACTATCACTGAGCGGATCATGGCAACCAAACTCGCGCCCATTCATCCCGGCGAGATCCTGCTGGCGGAGTTCCTTGAGCCGTTGGCGCTCTCCCAGTACCGACTGGCCCACGACCTGTCCGTGCCGCCGCGCCGTATCAATGAGATCGTGCACGGCAAGCGTGGTATCACAGCCGACACGGCGCTGCGACTCGGTCGATACTTCGGCACCTCGGCGCAGTTCTGGTTAAACCTGCAGACGCGCTATGACCTTGAGGTCGAAAGCGACCGGTTAGGCCTGCGTCTCGGTGTCGAGGTCGCCGTCTACGCGGCCGCCAGTTAACGATGCTTGCTGCAGACGGGCGATGCGGTGGCTCGCTTCGCTCGCGTTTGATTTGATCGCCCGCTGCAGAAGCTAGCGTTACCACTCCGCGCAACGCCCCCAGTCCCCCATGCCCCATCGTCTGCTGATCATTGCCCTGCTGGCCATGGCCTGCCGCAGCGCCGACACACGCGACGCCGTTGCCGACGCCGAGGACGCGGAGTCCGCCCGCCAGT
>JBEILM010000055.1:0-23686 GCA_040379205.1 Gemmatimonas sp. | reverse complement strand
GGTGAGCGGCATGCTCATCGGGTTCGTGCCGGCGTGGAAGGCCTATCGCACCAGTCTGGTGGATGGGCTCTCGCCGCGCGCCTGAGACGCGTAATGATACGCGCAAATCAGGAAGCGTTTGGCCGCTGGTGCCCGTAGACTAACCATCGTGTTGCGCAACCGTCGGCTCGAGCCGCACCCGGTTTCCGGCGACATCCGGCGGTCGATTCGTGTCCGTTCCATGCTCTTCAACACCACGCCAATGCTCCGTCTTTCCCCGCTTCTCGCGCTTTCGTTGGCTGTCGGTGCGCCGCTCGCCCATGCCCAGCGCCCAGGTGGCCCTGGCCCATCGCGCACGCCGCCCAATCCGCAGGGGCTGCCCATGTCGCCGGCCCCCGACTACGTGCGCACCAGCGAGCCCACCGACCCGAACATCGTGAAGCTCTGGGAGGAAGGGATGCAGCGCTCGCAGGCCGGGCGCTTCGCGCAGACGCTGCTCGACTCGATCGGTCCGCGCCTCACCGGCTCGCCGAACATGACGCGCGGCCAGGACTGGCTGCTCGCCACCTACAAGCAGCTTGGTGTCAGCGCAAAGAAGGAACGCTACGGCACCTGGAACTCGTGGAAGCGCGGCGCGGCCTTCGCACAGCTCACGGCGCCGCGCGTCAAGCCGCTCGAAGCCACGATGCTCTCGTGGAGCGGCAATACGGCCGGCAAATGGGTCGACGGCGACGTCGTGACCGTGACGCCGTATCGCACGCCCGAGGAATTCAAGGCGTGGCTGCCCACCGTGAAGGGCAAGATCGTGCTGGCCAGTGCGCCGCGCCTCACCTGCCGCATGCCGCAGCAGGTGGCGGAGTTCGCGACGCCGGCGTCGGCCGCGGCACTCGACTCGGCGCAGCGTGACCTGTCGGCCACCTACCAGGGGCTTACGCAGCGTGTGCCCACCTTCTACGCCGACCTCAAGGCCGCCGGTGCCGTGGCGGTGTTCGAGTCCAACTGGTCGAACTTCCCGGGCGTCGACAAGATCTTCGGTTCGCCGCGCAACAGCGCGCTGCCGACGTTCGATATCGGCTGCGAAGACTACGGGATGCTCTTCCGCCTCGCGAAGAATGCGCAGGGGCCGAAGGTGAAGCTGATGGCCGAAAGCGAGGCGCTCGGCGAGCAGCCCGTGTTCAACGTCATCGCCGAGATCAAGGGCGCCTCGAAGCCCGACGAGTACGTCGTGCTCTCGGCACACTTCGACAGCTGGGAAGGGCACAGCGGCGCCACCGACAACGGCACGGGCACCGTGATTATGCTCGAGGCGCTGCGTATCCTGAAGACGGTCCTGCCCGCCCCGAGCCGCACCATCGTGGTGGGGCACTGGAGTGGCGAAGAGCAGGGGCTTAACGGTTCCGGCGCGTGGGCGGCCGATCACCCCGAGGTGGTGAAGGGGCTGCAGTTCGCGTTCAACCAGGACAACGGCACGGGGCGCATCGTGGGCGCCGGGCCGAGCATCCTGCCGGAGAACGGGCCGCGTCTCGCGCAGTACATGAGCCAGATGCCGTCGCCGCTCACGCAGTACGTGCGGCTCTCGGGCCCGTCGGGGATCGGCGGCGGATCCGATCATGCGTCGTTCCTCTGCTACGGCGCGCCGGCCGCCAGCCTGGGCGCGCTGTCGTGGGACTACAGCAACAGCACGTGGCACACCAACCGCGATTCGTTCGACAAGGTCATGCTCGATGATCTCAAGCACAACGCGACCCTGACAGCGATGTTCGCCTACCTCGCCAGCGAGGACCCGCAGCGCAGCTCGCGCACACTCATGAACCCGCTCCCGAACGGCCCGAATGGGCAGCCGATCACGATTCCGAGCTGCGGCAAGCCGCTGCGCGAGTCCACCGGCTTCCGCCGCTGACGCGGCCGGCACCGAATGCACTGACGGGGGGAACGGATGGGTGGTCGCCGGGACGAGGCGACCACCCTTCTGCTATCGGCCGGTCAGCCCTGCCAACGCGGCGCGCACCACGACACTGACATCGCCGCCGGGCGTGCGCTCCAGTACCGCGCGCACGGCGCGGTCGGCCTCGCCCTGATTGTAGCCCAGCGCCAGCAGCGCCCGAATGGCGTCGTCGGCCACGGGGCTCGACGTCCCGCCGGCCGCGGGCGCACTGCCAACACTGTCGATCTTGTCGGCGAGGTCGAGAATGATCTGCTCGGCCTTCTTGCGCCCCACGCGCGGCACCCGCATGAGCGTGGTGATGTCCTTCTCGCGCAGCGAGCGCACTACCCGATCGGGGGTGAGCGCCGACAGAATGCCGAGCGCGAGCGCCGGCCCCACGCCCTTGGCGCCGAGCAGCTTCTGAAAGACGGCGCGCTCGTACGGCTGCAGGAAGCCATAGAGCAGCCACGCGTCCTCGCGCACCACGAGATGCGTCTGCAGCGTGACCTGGGCCCCCTCGCGCGGGAGTGCTTCGTACACCGAGAGCGGGATGAGGCACTCGTACGCCACGCCGCCGGCGGTCAGGATCTCCACCCGATCGAGTTCACGTACCACAAGGGTGCCCGTGACCTGGGCGATCATCGGCGCCGCACCGCGGTGACGGCCTTCACGGTTTTCATGGTCGGCAGTTTCAGTTCGGGGAGTTTCGGAAGCGTGGCGGAGACGCAGGCACAGAGCGCCGCCGCCACGCCGTCGGCGGCGTCGGCCGGCTGCGGAGCAGTCTTGAGCCGCAGCAGGCGCGCCACCATGAACTGCACCTGCGCCTTCGTGGCGCCGCCCTTGCCCGTGATGGCTTTCTTGATCTCGGCGGGCGGATACTCGTGAATGGTGAGCGCCGCCAACTGCGCCGCCAGCAGGATGACCCCGCGTGCGTGGCCGAGCACCACCGTGGTGCGCACGTTGCGGGCGAAGAACACGTCCTCGATGGCGAGCGTTTCGGGGCGATGCCGCGCGATGAGTTCCTGCACGCCCTCGTGCACCTCCGCCAATCGCCGCGGCAGCGGATCGCGTGCGGTGGTGCGGATCACGCCGCACTCCACGAGGGTGGGGGCCCGTCCGTCGAACGCCACCACCCCGAAGCCCGTCACCGCCGTGCCGGGGTCGATCCCGAGCACGAGCGACGGACGGGTCACGCGCCGGCCATCGCGCTTTCGTCCATCTCGAAGTTCGCGTCCACCTTCTGCACGTCATCGAGCTCCTCGAGCGCCTCGAGCAGCTTGAGCAGGTTGGTGGCGTTCTCGCCGTCGACCTTCACGGTGTTCTTGGGCACCCATGCGAGTTCGGCGTCCTCGACCTTGTACTGCTTGGACTCGAGACCTTCCTTGACGGCGTGCAGCGCCGCGGGTTCGGTGGTGATGACGAAGACCTCGCCTTCGTTGGCGACATCGTCGGCGCCGGCTTCCAGGGCCGTTTCGATGAGAGCGTCCTCCACCACCCCGTCCGCCGGCACCGTCATCTGTCCCTTGCGGTCGAACATGAAGGCGACCGAGTTGGAGGTGCCCATGTTGCCGTGGTTGCGCGAAAGCTTGTGGCGCACATCGGCGACGGTGCGCGTGGGATTGTCGGTCACGGCGGCGATCATGATGGCCACGCCCCCGGGACCGTACGCCTCGTACAGCACTTCGGTGTAGTCGACGCCCTCGAGTTCGCCGGTCCCCTTCTTGATGGCGCGCTCGATGTTGTCCTTGGGCATCGAGCTGGCCTTGGCGTTGTCGATCGCGGTCCGGAGTCGCGGGTTGCCCGACGGATCACCGCCGCCCAGCTTGGCGGCCATCGTGATTTCGCGGATCAGGCGGGTAAACAAGGCCCCGCGCTTCTTGTCCGTCGCAGCCTTGTAGTGCTTGATCTGCTTCCATTTGCTATGACCGGCCATCGCCTGCCTACCTCGTGCGGGGGGTGAAACTGACTCCACAAATATGCCGATTGCCGGTTGCGGGGTGAACCGGGTGGGGGTGACACGGAATGCGTACCCCGAGATCGGGAGACACGGAGCATGGGAGCTGGGGAGAAGAAAGTACCGGTCGCCCAACGAATCCTCCGAAGCTCCCCACCTCCACAGCTCCTTCGATCGTGCCCGCCCGGACCGCTTGGGCCTCGGCGCCCAACGCGTCCGCGGACCTGAGCGAGGGAGCCACGGAGCTGGGGAGCTGTGGAGAACGCCGTCCCGGCTGGTTCTCTCACCGTCCGAACGCCGATCCCCTCGCGACTACTCCTCGAGGACGTCTTCGAACCGCCCGTAGCGACTGTCGAAGTACAGGTCGACGTATCCGCGTGGCCCCTCGCGGTGCTTGAGCACGAGGAGTTCCGCCGCCCCGGATACCCCGAGGTCTGCTTCGTAGAGTTCGTCGCGGTACAGCCCCAGCACGATATCGGCGTGCGCCCCGATCGCCCCGCCGAGCCCGAAGTCGGTGAGACGCGGGCGCCGGTCGAGACGATCGCGACCGAGGGCGGGCAGGTGTGCGCCCAGCACCACCACCACGTCGCGCCGCAGCGCCAGCCGCTTGAGACCGAGCACCGTGTAGGCCAACGCCTCGGCGTGCGCCTCGGGCCGGTCGAGCAGCCCTTCGAGGGCATCCACCAGCACCACCGAAACCGCCGGCGTGGCATCGAACGCCCGTTCCACCGGGGCGACGCCGCCCTCGGTGAGCGTTTCCACCACCGGGGCCTGGTTCCGCAGCATGAGGGCGGCGGCGGCGAGGCGCGTGCGCTCCTCCTCGGAGACCACGCCCAGGCGCAGCGAGTCGAGCGGCACTCGTGCCGACATCGCGAGGGCGCGCTCGTAGACCCGTTCGGCGTGCAGTTCGGTGCTGAGCAGCAACCCGCGAGTGTGCAGCCGCAGCGCGATGGCCAGCAGCAGGGCCGACGTGCCGGCACTGTCGTCGCCGCCGACGACGATCAGGTCGCCCCGACGGAAGCCGCCGCCGAGGGAGCGGTCGAGTGACGGGAAACCCGACGGCAGGACACCCGATGCGGTGTCACCGGTGGTGGCTCGGTCGAGCCGGTCCACCACACGGGTGAGGGGAGAGATGTCGCTCTCGTGCATGGGGCGAGTCGAAGCGCGGCGGCCGTCAGGCGCCGGCGAGCTGCCGGGCGAGCCGCTCGAGCTCCTGCACCGACGGACCGTCGAGATGCGCGCCGGCGGCGGCCACCAGGCTGCGCAGCGCCCCGGACAAGGGCGACGCGGGGCCGGTCGTGGCGTCGATGCAGCGGGCGAAGGGGACGCGCGTGGCGGCCGGGAGCGCCAGCGAGGCCAGCCACACCTTGGCCGCCGTCGCGCGCGATGCCCGGTCGGCCGGATGCAGGGCATCACCGGCGGCCGCCCCCTGCGCCAGTCGTGCCGTCATCAGCGCCGCCAGCGCGACCTCGCGTCCGCCGCCCAGGGGCAGTCGACCGGCGAGGGCCGCGAGGGCGGGAAACGGAAAGCGCAGGGGCTCGAGAGCGAAGGGGAGACTCACGGCGGAAAAGTACCGTCCGGCAGGTGAGAGACAAGCGCGCGGCGCTCGCGGTGCCCCAAACGTGCGGAAACGTGCCGCAAGTCGCTGCAATGACCGTGGGTCGGCGTGGTACCTTACGGCATGAAATCGATCCTCTGGGTGGACGACGAGGCGGAGCTCCTCGAGCCGCATCGCCTGCTCCTCGGCAACAAGGGCTACCAGGTGCAGACGGCGACCAATGCCGACGATGCGCTGGAGCTGTTGCGGCGCCACCCCTACGATCTGGTCCTGCTCGACGAGCAGATGCCCGGCACGCGCGGCCTGGATGCGTACCGGGACATCCGCGAACTGCTGCCCAATCTGCCGGTGGTGATGGTCACCAAGAGCGAGGAGGATGCGACGCTCAAGGAGGCCATCGGCGCCAACATCCGCGATTACCTCGTCAAGCCGGTCACGCCGCGGCAGGTCCTGTCGGTCATCACCAGGATCCTCGAGGGGCCCCTCATCCGGTCGCAGGCCATGGCGCGCGCCTTCGTCGAGCGCTTCCGGGCCATCGAGGCCGAGCGCTATGCCGGGCTCGACTGGCGCGGATGGGTGGAGCGCTTCGCCGAGCTGATGCAGTGGGATGTCGACCTGGCGGAAGCGGGCGAACTCGGGTTGCACGAGTCGCTACGCGGCCTCTATCCCGGCATGCACCGCCAGTTCGCCGAGTTCATGCGCACCGAGTACCCGCGCTGGCTGCGCGAACTCGACGGCGATCGGCCGCCGTTGTCGGTGGATGTGTTCGCGGAGTTCGTGCTGCCGGTGCTGGCGCGCGACCGCAAGGTGGTTTTCGTCGTGATCGACTGCCTGCGCCTCGACCAGTGGCGTGTGCTGGAGCCGCTGCTCGCGCCCCTCTTCGATGTGGAGACCACGCACTACTACTCCATCCTCCCCACGGCCACGCCCTACGCGCGGAACGCGCTGTTCAGCGGGCTGTTTCCTGGCGAGATCGCGGCCCGTTTTCCCGACTGGTGGGGGGAGCGCGACGACGAGTCGCTGAACGCGCACGAGAAGGAGCTGCTCGCCGCGCACCTCGAGGAGCTCGAGGTGGTGGCGCCGGTGCGCTACCAGAAGATCACGACGGCGACCGACTCGGACGACCTGACCCGGCACTTGCCGGCAGCCATTGCCGGCGAGGGGGTGCATGCCTTCGTGTTCAACTTCGTGGACATGCTCACGCATGGGCGCTCGGAGTCGATGATCCTCTACGAGGTGGCCCGCGACGAGATCGCGCTGCGGGCGCTCACGAAGCAATGGTTCGAGCGCTCGGCCCTGCTCGCGCTGCTCACGGAAGCATCACGGCGCAAGGTGTCGGTGGTGGTCACGAGTGACCATGGTGCCCTGCACTGCAACACCCCGGCCACGGTGTTCGCCAAGCGGGATGCCACGGCCAACCTGCGCTACAAGTTCGGCGAGGATATCCGCGCCGAGCGGGCCGAACAGGCGCTGCTCTTCAGCGATCCCGACGCGCTGCGGCTGCCGCACCGTGGCCCGGGGAGCAACACGCTGCTGGCGGCGGGCGACACGTTCTTCGTGTATCCCACCCGGCTGCGCGAATATCAGGGGCGGTATCGCGGTTCGTTCCTGCACGGCGGCGTCACGCCGGAGGAGTGCATCCTGCCGGTCTCGCTGCTCACACCCAGGCAATGAGCGCAACGGCGACGACGGGCACCCACCGGACGCCGACGGCGCAGCTCTGGCGCCGGCTCTGGCGCTTCGTGGGGCCGCACAAGGGCAAGCTGGTTGCGGTGGTCGTACTCAACGCGGCCGCCGCGGTCGCCGATGTGTTCTCCTTCACGCTGCTGGTCCCGTTCTTCAACGCGTTCTTCAAGGCCGATTCACTGCTGCCGCAGAGCGGCACCATCGGGCGGGTCCTGACCGCGACCATCGGCTTCCTGCTGGACGAGGACAACCGCAAGGCCTCGCTGCGCAACGTGCTGCTCATCGTGATCGCGGCGGTGACGCTCAAGAACACGCTCGTGTGGCTGGCGGGGCAGGTGGGGGTGAAGCTCCAGGAGTTCGTCGTGCGCGATCTGCGCAACGCGCTCTATGCCCATCTGCTGCGGCTGCCGCTGCCGTGGTTCACGCGCAACAAGGTGGGGCAGGTCATCGCCCGCGTGCTCAACGACACCGCCACCGCCAATACGGTCGTCACCGAGCTGGTGACCCGCTCGCTCTGGAGCGGCGCCCAGGTGATCGCCACGCTCGTCGCCATGTTCACCACCTCGTGGCGGCTGTCGCTGGCCGCGCTCGTCATCGCCCCGGTGACCATTGGCGCCATCCAGCCGGTGCTGCGCAAGCTGCGCAAGGGCTACCGTCGCCTCGGCAACGAACAGGGCGAGATGACCAGCCTCGTGCAGGAAGTGGTGAGCGGTGTGCGCCTCGTGAAGTCCTATCGGGCCGAAGCGCGCGAGGACGCCAAGTTCACCGCACGGAATGAGGCGTACGCCAAAGGGTTCGTGCGCGTCGGCCGCCTCGCCCTGCTGTCGGGGCCGGTCACCGAGACCCTTGGAACGTTCACCGCGGTCATCATCCTCTGGTACGGCGCGCAGCTCGTGCTCGAGGAGGGCGCACTCACCGGCGCCGAGCTGCTGGTGTTCCTCGTGCAGGTCATGCGGCTGCTGCAGCCGCTCAAGCAGCTCTCGCAGGTGCCGTCGGCGGCGCAGCAGTCGCTCGCGAGCGCGGAACGCATCTTCGACGTGCTCGATGCACCGTCGGAGACCGCGAATGATCGGGGTACCCGCACCGCGGCGGTGTTCGCCCAGTCGCTCGCGTTCGAGGGGGTCGGCTTCCAGTACGATGGGGGCACCGCGGCCCTGACGGACGTGACCTTCTGCGCGCGCAAGGGAGAGGTCGTGGCGCTCGTGGGCGCGAGCGGAGCTGGCAAGAGCACGCTGGTGGACCTCATACCGCGCTTCCTCGATCCCACGCACGGCCGCATCCTGCTGGACGGTGTCGACCTGCGGGACATCCGTCTCGATGCGTTGCGGTCGCTCACCGGCATCGTGAGCCAGGACACGGTGCTCTTCAACGACACCGTCCGCGCCAATGTCGCCTTCGGCCGCCCCGATGCCACGCCTGCCCAACTCGCGGCCGCCGCGCAGGCCGCCAACGCGCTGGCATTCATCGAAGCGCTCCCGCAGGGGTGGGACACCAACCTCGGCGAGCGCGGAACCCGACTCTCCGGCGGCCAGCGTCAACGGTTGGCCATCGCCCGGGCGCTCGTGTCCGACCCACCCATCCTCATCCTCGACGAAGCCACCTCGGCACTCGACGTGGAGAGCGAGCGACTCGTACAGGAAGCCATCGACCGGCTGCTGGTCGGGCGCACGGTGTTCGTGATCGCACATCGGTTGGCCACCATTCAGCACGCCGACCGCATTCTCGTGCTCGACGGCGGCCGCCTCGTGGAGGATGGTTCGCACGCCGAACTGCTGGCGCGTGGTGGGGCCTATGCCCGGCTGCATGCGCTGCAGTTCGATCGCCGCCCCGCCGACGCGACCAACGCGGACGACGACGCGTCGGCCGTGGCCGGCGGTGAACCCACGGTCGCGACCACCGCGGCGGACTGACGCATGCGCCTCCTCGTGCTGACCGCCCACGACGAATGGACGGCTGGTGTGCGGCTGCTGGTCGCTCTGGCGGCCTCGCTCGCCGAGCGCGGGGATGTGGTGGCGGTCGTGTGTTCACGCGAGGGGGTGGTGGCTGGCGCCGTCGGTGCGTGCTGGCCACGCCTGTCGCTGCGGCCCGTGCTGGGCAGCAATCGTGTCTCGCAGTTCGCCGCAGTGCACGGGCTCACCTCGGCGCTGCGCCCCGACGCGGTACTGGTGGGCACCGCCGCCGATGCGCAGTTGGCGGCGCTGGCCATGGGACGCCGCGGTGGCATCGTGCGACGCGTGGCGCTCGAGGAACGGGAGGTCTCGCCGCGGGCGCCATGGGGGCTGTCGCGTACGGTGGTGGACACGTGGGGCACCGACGAACTTGCCATCAGCTGGCTGCCGCCCACGCCCCTGCCCGCCGACCGTGCGGTGGCGGTGCTGCCACGGGTCGGCGATCAGCCGCCGGAGATGCTCGTCCTCGCCGGCGACCAGCATGACGACGCGGTCGCCGCGGCGTTGCGCGCAGCGGCCGCGCTGCGCCAGCGGCATCCGTCGCTGCGGGTCACCCTCGCCAGCGAGGCCGGCACCCCGCAGGCCACGCGGGTGCATGCGGCGTCGCTCGGGCTGACACCCGCCCTCGACCTGGTGGCCACCGACGACGTGGTGACCTACGGCCGGCCGGCGCCGCTGGTGGTGTGGAGTGCCGCCGAAGGCGATGCGGGCGCGCTCGGCGTACTCGCCGCAATGCAGCAACGGGTGCCGGTGGTCGTCGCGGCCGATGCGCCCTATGCGCCACTGGTGGTCCCGGCCGTCACCGGATTCCACTGGCAGTCGGCGTTCGCCTCCACCGTGGTGGCCGATGTGGCCCGCGTCATCGGTGATCCGGCAATGCAGCATACCATGGGTGAGGCCGCTGCCGTGCGAGCGACGCGGGACTTCGGGTGGGATGGCTTCGTGGACGCCGCCGCTGCCCGCCTTGGCCGCGTGGCGGGCTCGCGCCTCGCCCTGCGTTCTTCCTAGAGGAGTCGGGACCATGCTGGACACGCACGCGCTGCGGCAACGCGAATACGCCTGGATGGCCGACGACCCGGCGATCTACCTCAACGCGGCGTCGGTGGGGCCGATGCCGCACGCCGCCGTCGCGGTGGCCGATGAATGGGGCGCGCTGCGCGCACGGCCGCATCACATCCCGTTCGGCCGCATGCTCGACGCCGCGGCCACCGCGCGCCGTCAGTTCGCGGCGCTCGTCGGCGCCGATGCCGAGGAGATCGCGTTGATGGCGAACACCACGTACGGCCTCAATCTCGCCGCGCGCGCGCTGCCGCTGCGTCCGGGCACGATCCTCACCTTCGATGGCGAGTTCCCGAGCTGCGTCTACCCGTTTCAGGCCCTCGGCACCCGTGGCATCACGCTCGATCTGATTCCGCGCCGCGACGGCCTGCCCGATGAAGACGCGCTGGTGGCGGCCATTGAGCAGCGTGCCGACGTGGTGGCCGTGGTGGTGAGCTGGGTGCAGTTCGCGACCGGTTTCGTGGCCGACCTCGCCCGCATCGGTGCCGCGTGCCGGGCGAGGGGGGTGTTCTTCATCGTCGACGGCATTCAGGGGTGCGGCGTGCGTCCCATCGACCTGCACGCACTGCCCGTCGACGTGTTCGCGAGCGGCGCCCAGAAGTGGCTGCTCGGGCCGTGGGGGACCGGCTTCGTGTACGTGCGCCGGGCACTGGTCACGGCGCTCGAGCCGCTCGACGTGGGCTGGGCATGCATGAAGGGCAGCACCGACTACACCCGCCTGACCGACTACGAGTTCGACTTCTTCGACGACGCGCGGCGCTTCGAGGTGGTGACGCTGGCCTACCACGATTTCGCGGTGGCGAACGCCGCCACCGCGCTGCTGCTCGACCTCGGCGTCGCGCAGGTGGCGGCGCATCTCGACGCACTCGGCTCCCGCATTGTGGAATGGGCGCAGGCGCGAAGCGACGTGCGGCTGGTCACGCCGGCCGATCCGGCCCGACGCGCCGGCGTCCTCTCGTTCGCCCCCGATGACCTCGACGAGATGGCAGCGCGGCTGCGCGCCAGCCATGTCATCCACACGGTGCGCGAGGGCGCGATCCGCCTGTCGCCGCACATCTACAACACGCGGGAGGAGGTCGACGCCGTGCTGGCTCTACTGGACGAATGATGGAGTGATAATGTTGTGATGAATGACACTGGACCTCCGGTCCAGACTTGCCATCTTGAATGAGGGTACCCCTCCAGGTCATTCATGGCATTCCGCCCCAGACTCCGTTCCCGGCTCGCCCTCGCCGAGCGTTCCGTTACCGAAGCGCTGCGCGTCTTCGCGTCCTCGGCCACGCGGCTCGAATCGCGCGTGGTGCGCATCGCCGCCGCACCCGAGCCGCCGGCCGACCGCTCGGTGCTCGTGCTTGCCGACGAACGCACCTTGCAGCCCGAGCCGCCGGCGGCCGCCATGCTGGTCGTCGACCCCGCTGACCAGGCACTGTCGTCGTTGCGTCACGATGTTGGCGCCGACGACTGGGAGAATCAGGCGGGCGGGGCCGCCGTCTGCCGTATTGGTGCGCTGCGCGGCGGTGACCTCATCGCGCTGGCCTCCATGGATTTCCCTGAGGGCCATCTGGCCCGCATTCGGGTACTGGTGGCGCCGCCGTTCCGGCAGCGCGGCCTCGGGCACCTCGTGTTGCATCGCCTGGCCACCCGGATGCTCTACGACGGGCTGCTCCCCTACGCCCGTATGGCCGCCCACGACCTCAGTGCGCGGGCGCTGGCCACCCGCACGGGCTTCGTGACGCTGGCGCGGCAGTTGAGCGCCATGGGCGTGTCCCCCTCGTTCGCCTGAAGCGGCGGTGCCCGCCGGCCGAGGCCGGCGGGGGGGCCGTCAGGGCACGCGCACCAGCCCGAACTCCCGCTGCCCCTTTCGCAGCAGCAGGTGCCGGCCGCGCAGCAGGCGATCCTCCCCCACCACCCGGTCGGCCGCCGAGAGCTTGGCGCCGTTCACGCTGATGCCGCCCTGCTCCAGCAGGCGCTTGGCAGCGCCGCGGCTGGCGGCGATGCCGAGCAGGGTGAGGCACTGGTACACGTCGATGCCCTCGGCCGGGGCACCCTCGGCCGGGGCTTCGTACTTGGCGAACGGGATCTCCGCCCGCAGCGCCGTGAGTGCCGCCTCGGAGAGCCCCTGCGGGTCGGCCTTCTCGAACAGCAGCGCCGAGACTTCCCGGGCCACGCGGGCCGCGTCCGCCCCGTGCACGCGGGCGGTGACGTCGGCGGCCAGCGCGCGTTGGGCGGCGCGCCGTTCGGGTGCCGTGCGCACCGCCTCGTCGAGTGCCTCGATCTCTGCCTGCGGCAGCAGCGTGAAGAAGCGCAGGTAGCGCGACACGTCGCGGTCGTCGGCGCCGATCCAGAACTGGTAGAACTGGTACGGTGACGTGCGTTCGGGATCGAGCCACACCGAACCGCCGCCGGTGCTCTTGCCGAACTTGGTGCCGTCGGCGTTGGTGATGAGCGGGAAGGTGAGGGCGTGCGCCTCGCCACCGGTGGTGCGGCGAATGAGTTCGAGCCCGGCGGTGATGTTCCCCCACTGGTCGCTGCCGCCGATCTGCAGCGTCACCCCTTCGCGCTTGTGCAGCTCGAGGTAGTCGTGCGCCTGCAGCAGCATGTACGAGAACTCGGTGAACGAGATGCCGCCTTCGAGGCGCGACTTCACCGAGTCCTTGGCCAGCATGTAGTTCACCGAGAAGTGCTTGCCGGTGTCGCGCAGGAAGTCCAGCAGCGACAGCTCGGTCAGCCAGTCGGCGTTGTTCACCAGCTTCGCCCCTGCCGGTCCCTCGAAGTCGAGGAACTTCACGAGCTGTCCGCGAATGGCGTCGGCGTTGGCGCGAATGGTGTCGAGATCCTGGAGACTCCGCTCGCTGCTGCGCCCGCTCGGGTCGCCGATCATGCCGGTCCCGCCACCCACGAGCGCGATGGGGCGGTGGCCGGCGCGCTGCAGGTGCACCAGCCCCATGACCGGGATGAGGTTCCCCACGTGCAGGCTCGACGCGGTGGGGTCGAAGCCACAGTAGCCGGACACCGTTCCGGCCGCGAAGGCCGCGGGGAGACCGTCGGTGTGCTGAAAGAGCAGCTCGCGCCAGGCGAGCTCGGAGATCGGGGCCGGATGCGCGGACATGGCGAAAAGATAAGCGGGGCGGGCAGCGGTACCGATCCCTCGGGGGCGGTGTACTTTGTGGGTGCTTATGGGTCTCTTTTCCGCGCTTTCGCGCCGCCCCTGGGTGGGGTGGCTGCTGGTCATCGGGCTGTTCGGGGGCGCGCTCGGTGCCGGGGTACTCGCCGGTGCGTGGGCCGTCATCTGCCGCGACGGGCGCTGCCCGTCGATCGCCGCCCTCGAGGCCTACGTGCCCCGCCAGACCTCCAAGGTCTACGCCGCCGACGGCCGCTTCATCACCGAGCTGGGGCTCGAGCGCCGCACCCTCGTGCGGCTGCAGGACATCCCGAAGCATGTGCGGGACGCCGTCATCATCACCGAAGACAAGCGGTTCTATCGTCACGCCGGCATCGACTACTGGCGCATCTTCGGCGCCCTCGCCCGCAACGTGAAGGCGGGCAGCTACGTGCAGGGCTTCTCCACCATCACCATGCAGCTCGCCCGCAACGTCTTCTCCGATCGCATCTCCCGCGAGAAGACGCTGCTCCGCAAGCTCAAGGAGGCGAAGGTCTCCCGGGCCATCGAGCGGCGCTACAGCAAGGACAAGATCCTCGAGCTGTACCTCAACCAGGTGTACCTCGGGAACGGCGCCTACGGCGTGGAGACGGCGTCGCAGCGCTATTTCGGCAAGTCGGTGCGCGACGTCACCGTGGCGGAAGCCGCGGTGCTGGCGGGGCTGCTCAAGGGGCCGGAGCGCTACAACCCGCGGCGCTTCGCCGACCGGGCCATCCTGCGCCGCAACACGGTGCTCGAACTCATGCGCCGGGCCGGCGCCATCACCGCGGCCGACGCGTCGCTGGCCAAGGCGTATCCGCTGCAGCTGGCCGAGCGCACCGAGTCGGGGGACATCGCGCCGTATTTCATGGAGTGGGTGCGGCGTGACCTCGAGGCGCACTTCGGCAAGCGTCTCTACGATGAAGGCTTCAAGGTGTACACGTCGCTCGACGTGGACATGCAGACGGCGGCCGAGCGGGCGCTCGAGAACCAGTTGCAGGCCATCGAGGCAGGCCGGCACGGCAAGTACACGCACCTCTCGTACGAGGCCTACCTCGCGCGCAGCGCCGAGGGTGGGCAGACGGGGGCCGCCAACTCGCCGTATCTGCAGGGGGCCTTCGTGGCGATTGATCCGCGTAGCGGTTCGGTGCGCGCGCTCGTCGGGGGGCGTGACTTCGGCGACTCCAAGTTCAACCGCGCCGTGCAGGCGCTGCGGCAGCCCGGCTCGACGTTCAAGCCCATCGTGTACGCGGCGGCGGTGCACGAAGGCTTCGGCCCGGGGCAGGTGGTCGACGACTCCCCCATCTCCCTCGAGCAGCTGAGCGGCGAAACGTGGACGCCGCAGAACTATGACATGAAGTTCCAGGGCACCATGCCCATGCGAAAGGCGCTGTACCAGTCGCGCAACCTCGCCGCCATCCGCACCGGCATGGCGGTCGGTCCCAACGGCGTCATCGCCATGGCGCGCCGCTTCGGTATCTCCACGCCCATCCCGCCATATCCGTCGATCTACATCGGGTCCGCCGATGTGTACCCCATCCAGATGATCGGCGCCTACTCGGTGTTCGCCAACCTCGGCCTGCACACCGACCCGCACGCGATCGTCAAGGTGGAGGACGCGTCGGGCAAGGTGGTCTGGCAGCCCAAGGTCGAGCGCGAAGCCGTGCTGTCGCCGGAAGAGTCGTGGCTGATGGTGAGCATGATGAAGGACGTGGTGGTGCGCGGTACCGGGGCGCGCATCTGGAGCAGCGGATTCCGCGTACCGGCGGGCGGCAAGACGGGCACCACCAACGACGGGGCCGACGTGTGGTTCATCGGCTACACCGCCGACCTCGTGGCCGGCGTCTGGATGGGATTCGACAAGCCGCAGAAGATCAAGGCCAATGCGCAGGGCGGCGAACTCGCCTCCCCGGCCTGGGCCGCGTTCATGACCGAGGTGTATCGCCGCAAGCCGCAGCCGCCCGACTGGCCGCGTCCCGACGGGGTGGTGGTGCGCGAGATCGACGCCGCCACCGGGCGACTCGCCAACAGCAGTTGCATGGGCAACGTGGTGACCGAGTTCTTCGTGCAGGGCTACGAACCCACGAAGACCTGCACCGACGACGCGAGCCCGTCGCTGTTCTCCATGGACAGCACGCGCCTGCGGGCCAGGACGGACACGACCAACCCGTTCCGCCTGCCGCCGCTGTGACCATGGCGCCGGCGCGCACGCTGTACACGTCGGCGTGGGTGCTGCCCATGTCGACCGCACCCATCGAAGACGGCGCGGTGCTCGTCGAGGGGGAGCGTATCGTGTGGGTGGGGCCGGCGGTCATGGCGCCCGTGACGGCGGAGTCCGCGCGGATCGTGCCGCTGGGCGCGGCGGCGCTGCTCCCCGGTCTCGTGAATGCCCACACGCACCTCGAGCTCACGAGCCTGCGCGGCTTTCTCGAGGGGCTCGACTTCCGGTCGTGGCTGCGGACGCTCACCATCGTGCGGCGCGACCTGCTCTCCGAGGCGGATCTGCTCGACGCCGCACGGCTGGGACTCGTGGAGGCGCTGCGCCACGGCATCACCACCGTGGCCGACACCACCGACTCCGCCGTCTCGCTCACCGCCATGCGTGAACTGGGGGTGCGCGGCATCGGGTATGTGGAGGTGTTCGGTCCCGATCCGGCGCAGCGGGACGCATCCCTCGCGCGCCTGCGCGAACGCGTGGAGGCGCTCCGCGCGCACAACACGGCGCTCGTGCGCACCGGGGTGTCTCCGCATGCGCCGTACACCGTGTCGGCCCCGCTCTTTGCCGCCACCGCCGATTACGCCCGCGCCGAACAGCTGCCCATCGCGGTGCACGTTGCGGAAAGCGCCGCCGAAACGGCGTTCGTGTGCGAAGGCGCCGGGCCATTCGCCGACGGACTGCGCGCCCGCGACATCGCAGTGGCGCCGCAGGCCCGGTCACCGATCGCGCTGCTCGACGCCACCGGGGTGCTGGCGGCCCGGCCGCTGCTCATCCACGTGGTGCGTGCCGATGACGAAGACCTGGCCCGCATTGCGGCCCATGGCGCCACGATCGTGCACTGTCCGATCTCGAACGCCAAGCTGGGGCATGGCATCGCCCCGCTCGACCGCATGCTGGCCCACGGTATCGCCACCGGGCTCGGTTCGGACTCGGTGGCCAGCAACGACCGCATGCACCTGCTCGAGGAGGCGCGTCACGCGGCGCTGCTGCACGCCATCCGAGCCGGGGAGCCCGACTCACTCACGGCCCACGCGGCCCTCGAGCTGGCCACACGCGGGGGCGCGGCGGCCCTCGGCCTGTCGTCGGTGGTGGGCACGCTCGAAGCCGGGAAAGCCGCCGATCTCGCCGCGTTTTCGCTCGAGGGGCCCGAACTGCAGCCGGTGCACGATCCGGCCGTGACCCTCGTGCACGCGCTGGCCGGCCGCGCCGTGGCGCGGCTGGTCACCGTCGCCGGCCGCGAGCGCGTACGTGACGGGATCGTGACCGACGACGACCCACAGTGGGCGCAGCGGGCGGCGGCCACCGGGGCCCGCCTGCGGGAGTGGCGGCAACGTGTCCCCGCGTGATATGCTTCGGCATGCGCGTATTGCAACTCGCAACCGCCTTCTGGTGTAGCAGTCCCCGACGGATACGCGGGGAGCACCCGGTCGTCGACCTGGGCGTGCGCTGCTGACACCACCCTTTGCCCCGCTGGATGCCGGTCGGCCCTCGTGTCGACGCATCCGCGGGGTTTCGGTTGTCAGGAGTCCCGCGTCTCGTTCACAGCTGGTCCACGGCAGCACTTCCGCGGAGGGTAGGGCGTGATCGCTGGATGTCTCGCACTGAATGCATCGTACGAACCGCTGACGATGGTGCCGCTGCGGCGCGCCCTGCGTCTGGTCATCGACGGCAAGGCGGAGATCGTCGAGGCCGATCGTGGCGCCCCCGTTCGCTCCGAACGGCAGCAGTTTCCGCGCCCGGCGGTCATTCGTCTCACGCGCTACGTGCACGTGCCGCGGCGCTTCCGGCGCCAGGTCACCAACACGTTCCTGTTCGCGCGCGACGATTACCAGTGTCAGTACTGCGGCCGGCGCGCAAACGAACTCAAGCCGCGGGAATCGCTCACGCGCGACCACCTCATTCCCATGTCGCGCGGCGGTACCAACGAATGGGCCAATGTGGTCACGGCGTGCAGCCCCTGCAACACGAAAAAGGCCAATCGCATGCCCAACGAAATCGGCATGCACCCGCTGCATGTGCCTTCGGAGCCGCACTTCGTGCACCTCTCGTGGGCGGTACGTCGGCTCACGCCCATTCAGGCCAAGTACATCCGCACCTTCTACGGCGAAGACACGCTGCGCGAGCTGGAAAAGATCGAGGAGGCGTAGTCAGAACGGCATGGTGGGCGAGCGCGCCTCGAGGCGCCGGACTTCGCCCCCCAGCAGCCGGCTCGCGAGTGTGCGCACCCCGCGCGTGAGCGCCGACGCCGGGCTGCGTTTGCCCCGGACGGCGGGGGTGGCCTCGCCGCGAAGCCAGCGCTCGAGTTCGTCGAGATCGCTCACGTCGAGCGTCTGCAGCTCCGCCTGCACCAGCACGTAGGCTTTCTGGCCGCGCCGCGGTGCCGGCAGCGCCGGCTGGTGCGGCAGTTCGCTGGCTGCCCGGGCGTCGGCAAAGCGCAGATAGCTGCCGAGTGGCGTGACCCGCGTGCCCACCAGCCGGGCCACGTCGTAGGTGCGGTCGATGACATTGTACTGCACGATCACGTCCCATTCGGCCCGTCCGCGCACTTCGTCGAACCACCGCCCCTGAGTCCACACTTCGGCGCGCACGTGCAGCCGCGCCGGGAAGCCGCTGCGCAGCAGTTCGTCGAACTCGCGTTCCGTCAGGACGTCGCGCACGCTCACTGCCGGCGGAAACGCCGAGGCGGTCATGCGGATGTCGATCTCCGGACGCGATTGGGCGCGCGCCGTGGCCGTGCTGCCGACGCACAGCAGCAGCAGGGCCACGAGACGCAGACCGAGTCGGACGATGGGCACCGGGTGAATGGGCAGGTCGAGGGTCAGAACCGCCGCGACAGGCGCATGTACACGTTGGGCGACAGCCCGCTCTGCGAGACCGCCTGGGCCACGTACACCCCGAAGCTACCGAAGTCGAACCCGCCGCCGAGGTCGGTGCGCCACGTGCCGAGGTCGGGCACGCGGTTCTTGCCGTAGGCCAGCGCCAGGTAGTCGGCGGTCGGCGTGCCGGCGGCGCCCGGCCGGTTGATCAGCCAGCCGCGGCCACTGTTCGCGAACAGTACCCAGGTGCCGTCGGCGCGCATGCGGCCCACGCCCCAGCGCCGGTCACCGTAGTCGTCGTCCCCGAAGAGGTTCACGCGAAAGTCTCCCTTCCACTCCACCTGGACCAGGGCCATGCGTTCGCACTGCGCCGGCCGCCCGAGGGCTTCGTATACCGATTCGCTGCCGAGGGCGCAGGTGCCCACATCGGCCGTGCCAAGCATGCGGCGGAAGTCGAAGCCGGGCAGGGCGTCGATCCCGCTCACGGCGAAGCGCCGCTGCACCGGCAGCGGGTCGCCGTTGAGCCAGCCGCCGAATACGGCGCGCAGGTTGATCTGCGCATTCGGGCCGAGGCGGTTGTAGCGGCGCAGGTCGAGGAGGGCGCGGGAGTACACCAGCCCCTCGTTGATCGGGGTGCCGGTCACGGAGGAGGCGGGACGGATGCCGTCGGTGAGCAGCCCGAAATTGTCGATGCGCCCCTCGCCGCGCTCGAACTCGCCGCGCAGGAACCAGCCGGAGCGTGGGTTGCTGGCGTTGGTACGGGTGTCGAGCGTGCCGCTGACGGTGAGGAGCTTGAGCACCCCTTCATCTGCGACGGGATTGGTACGCCACCGGATATCGTTGTTGAACAGCGAAAAGACATCACGGGCCCGGCGCGCACTCCAGCGCTCCTCCCCGTACGACACCTTCAGTTCGCTTCCGCGGCCGGCAAAGAGCGACACATAGCCGTGTCCTCCGTGGCGCTGCCAGAAGTCGCGATAGTCGCGCGTGAAGAGGAAGCTGTTGAGCCCGACCTCGGTGTCGGTGAGCTGCCAGCGTTCCATGGCGTCGACTTCGTCGAACAGGCGCCCGCCGATGGCCACGCCGACGTTGCTCCCCTGCCGCACCTCCAGCAGCGCCCGGTGGCCCAGGTTCTCGCGGCGCCACGCCAGGTCGTCGCCGGTCCGGAAGATGCCGAACAGCTCCGCGCGTACGCGTGTATCGCCCGACCGCGCCCGCAGTCGCGGTCCGATATAGATGGGCAGCCCCTCGACGCGGTTGTAGCTGTGCGCGGTGGTCACAAACAGTTGGCTTTCGGTGCCGTCGCCGTCGTCCTCGCGCATCCACTGCGACCAGCGGGTGAAGAAGTCGGTCTCGGCCACCAGCGAGTCGGCCTCCTCGCGATAGCGGTAGCGCGAGCTCCACACGCGAATCTCGCCGCCCACATCCGGACGGTCAGGCGATTCGAAGGTGCCTCCGAGCACCGTGAGGGAGCGCTCGATGCGGGCACTGCCGTCGAGCACCGCATTACCGTTGAGCACGACCACGTCGCCGCTCACGACGCCGCTCAGCCGGGCGTTGCCGTTGAGGACGGCCAGATCGCCCCTCACCGTGTCGGTCGCGGCCAGCGTGAAGTCCCCGCGGACCCGGCGGGTGGTCGGGGCGTTGAAGATGCGGGTCACGTCGAGCGTGACGTCGCGCGGGACACCGCCGATGTGGCGGTCGCGGTCCCGCTGGGCGTGCACGGTGGACGGCGGCGACAGCAGGAAGACCGCCGCGGCGGCCAGGAGGGCCGTTCGCGATCGTCCTATCTGACCATGGCGGGGCATGGCAGCACTCATGAAGAGACTCCTGCAGGGGTTCGCGCCCCGGCATCGCACATCGCGTACCATGCGGTTCCGGGTGCCAGGCCAGCGGGGCCACCGGCCCGGGCGACAGCGCAAGTCGCACCAATATCTACAGATCCGGGGCTGCCCCCAACTCCGGTGGGGGCGCAGGCCTGGGTCTGGACGGTTCGTGATGCAGGACACCGCTGTGTCGGAGTGCGACGCTCGCCCGCGGCGCGACAGTGAAACACCGGGCAAGGGTTTGAATCAGACCGGGAGATCGCGCAACAGGAAACCTGGTGCCCCCACATCCGAGAACCGACGCCGGGCAAGTGCCGTTACTCCCCCGCGCTCGCCAACCCCAGCCGCCGCATGCGGCGGTAGAGATTCGGACGATCGGTCTGCAGTCGTCGCGCCGCCTCGGCCACGTTGCCGTCACTGCTCGCCAGGGCCGCCGAGATCAACTGGCGCTCGTAGGCATCGAGCGCCTCGCTCAGCGGCAGCGCGTCGGCGCTCGGGGCGATCGCCCCGTTGCCCTGTGGCGGCGTGGCCGTGGCCAGCTCCACCCCGAGGGCGGCTGCCGGGATGACCTGCCGGACATCGGCGCGTGTGACCTCGCTGCCGGCGTGCAGAATCGCCAGGCGTTCGACCACGTTGGCCAGTTCGCGCACATTGCCCGGCCACCGGTACGCACTCAGGGCCGCGAGGGCGTCCGGGTGCCACGACACCAGCGGCCGTCCCGTCCGTGTGCGGTGCCGCGCCGAGAAGTGCCGCACCAGCGACGGCAGGTCACCCGGGCGATCGCGCAGCGCTGGCAGCTGGATGGGAATGACGTTGAGACGGAAGAAGAGGTCTTCGCGGAACGACCCGTCGGCCACGGCGCGGGCGAGATCCTTGTTGGTCGCGGCGAGAATGCGGACGTCGATCTTGATGGGCTTGCCGCCACCCACGCGCTCGATCTCGCGGGCCTCGATGGCGCGCAGCAGCTTAGCCTGCGCTTCTGCACCGAGGTCGCCCACCTCGTCGAGGAACAGCGTGCCGGTGTGCGCCAGTTCGAAGCGCCCGATGCGCCGCTCGGAAGCGCCGGTGAAGGCGCCGCGCTCGTGGCCGAACATCTCGCTCTCCACGAGGTCGCGGGGAATCGCGGCGCAGTTCACGCGCACGAAGGGCCGGTCGCGCCGCGGGCTGGCCAGATGCAGCGCCGCCGCCACCAGCTCCTTGCCGGTGCCCGACTCGCCGGTGATGAGCACACGCGCGTCGGTGGGGCCCACGCGCGCGATGAGCGCGCGCACGTCGCGCAGCACCGGCGAGTCACCGATCATCTCGCCCGAAATGCCCAGATCCTCGCGCAGCGCGGCGGCGGCGCGTCGCGCCTGTCGCAGTTCGAACGCCGAGGCGAGGGCCAGCAGCACCCCCTCGGGGGTGAGCGGCTTCTCGAGAAAAGTGAAGGCACCCAGCTTGGTGGCCCGCACCGCATCGGCGAGCGCGGCGCGCCCACTCATCATCACCACCGGCACATCGGGGCGTCGCTCGCGCAGCTTCTCGAGCAGTGCCAGGCCATCGAGATCGCCGGGCATCATGAGATCGACGAGCGCGATGTCGGGCTCGCTCGCTTCGGCGATCGCGAGGCCGGTGGTGCCATCGGCGGCGTCGCGCACGTCGTAGCCCTCGGCGCTCAGCAGGGCGCCGACCATGCGCCGGATGTTCGGTTCGTCGTCGACGATGAGGACGCTGGGCATGAACTGGTTCCTGCCGCTTACGCGCGCTCGCGGCCAACGGAGGCCTTGTTGGCCACGTCCCGTGGCACACCCGCCGGGATCTCCACGGCAACGGCCAATGGGGCGGGGGCCTGACGTTCCGCAAGGAGCCTGGTGGTGAAGCGCTGCGCTTCAGAGAGCCGTTCCATCTCCACGGCCACGGTGTCGAGATTGCGTTCGAGCGTCTCGAAGCGGTCGCGCAGGCGCGCTTCCAGCGCCGCGGTGTCGTTCTGAGCCGTGTGCTTCCGGTTGAGCCAGCGCACGACGGCGCGCGAGATGGGCCACCAGATGAGGAAGATGGAGAGCGTGGCCGGAATGGCCCAGACGATCTGCGTCGCCTCTCGCGGAATCACGTCGCGGAAGGGAATGACCTGCGTATTGCCCTCCTGCGTGAGCACGAGGCTGCCGTTTTCCATGGAGATGCTCACCGGACGCCCTCCGTCACTGGTGAAGACGATGGGCCCTCCCGGCGGCGGTGGCGCAGCGGGGGCAGCGGGCGGTGGTGGCGCCTGGCCGGTGGGGCTGGCGCCCACGGCACGCTCGGCATCCTGGATGGCGTTCTCGATGAGGCGGTCGGCGTTGGCGCGCGCCTGCTCCGCAATCTGGGCCGCACGCGCCGCGCTGGCGGCCTGGTCGGCCGACTGCCCAAAGTGCACCCCGATCACGATGCGCGGGCTCATCGTGGCCGTCCCAGCTCTTCCGGCGCGCGCTCGGCCAGCAGTTTCGTCGTGAAGCGCTGCCCTTCACTGATGCGCTCCACCTCGACGGCCACCGTTTCGATGGCCTGCTCGATGGCGGCCAGGCGCTGTTCGATCTGCGCCTGCTGCTGCACTTCGTGGCGCCGTTCGAAGCGGCGCGCCCATGCCTTGGCGATGGGGGTGAAGATCGAGGTGACGGCCACCGTGATGCAGCCGATCGCCACCAGCTCCACCAGGCCGCCAGGCAGCTCCTTGCGGCGTACGGGAGCCGGGATGGGCGGCGGTACCATCGTCCCCGCGGCGCCCTGCACCGTCGACGTCGTGACATCACCCGCGTTCGACAGCTCGATGCGCTGGACCGTCCCGTCGCTCTGCTTGGTGATGACGATGGACTTGCCACCACCGTCCTGCGGCTGGCTCTGCAAGGTGGCGTCGTCCTGCTGCCCTGTCATGTGGTCCTCATGCCGTCACCGGCAGTCGAAGTGTGATGGTGGTTCCGCGCCCGATCTCGCTCTCCACGTCGATCGACCCGCGGTGCGCCTGCAGGGTCTGCAGGGCGATGGCCAACCCCAGCCCGGTGCCGCCGGGCTTGGTGGTCACGTACGGGTCGAAAATGCGGGCGCGGTCCTCCGGGGCGATGCCACACCCGGTATCCCGTACGGAGATGACCACCTGTTTGGTGTCAGTTGGCGACAAACTGGTGCCGTCGGCTGGTCCCGGCGTTGTCTCCGCCCACACCCGCACGGCGATGCGTCCCCCGGCCGGCGTGGCATCCACGGCGTTCAGCAGGACATTCGTCACCGCCCGCACCAGCGGCTCGTAGTAGCCGGATACCAGCGGGAGGTCGGGGGCGCAGTCGAGGGTCAGGGTGATCCACTCCGGGACGGTCGTTTCCGCCACGCGGCTGACCATTTCCGCCACATCCACATCGGCGGCCGGGCCATCGGGCAGGCGCCCGAACTGGGCGAAGCTCTTGGCCATGACCTCGAGGCGGCTGGCCTCCTCGGCCAGCACCTCGACCGTATCGCGCAGTTCGTCGGGCGCGTTGCGCCGGAGCCGGTCCACGGCGAAGCGGATGGGGGTGAGCGGGTTTTTCAGTTCGTGGGCAAAGCGGCGGGCCGACTCGCGAAACGCCTCGGCGCGC
>JBEILM010000054.1:0-24323 GCA_040379205.1 Gemmatimonas sp. | reverse complement strand
TCGCGCTTGGGCAGATCCAGGCCTCTGACCTCCATGGTGACTGGCCTCCCGGTATGCGCCCCGTCGGCAGACGGTGAGCGCGTGGCGAGTGGTGGAGCAGCGGGTCTCTCCACGGTACCGTGAAGGTCCAGCCGCCGCTTCCTACCAACTATCCCTTGGGGAATGTGCACCCGATCATGGGCCGTCCGCTGGCTGGGGAATCACGCCGCCGAGGGCGCCACGATGTTCGCGGGTGTGGGCCCAGTCGTCGACGCTCTCGGGGAGGAAGAAGGCGCCGGTTCGTCGGTCCTGAAGCAGAGCGCCCGGCACGCGATCGAGGTTGGCAGCGATGAAACGGTCGGTCGCCTCGACCATGCCGCGGAAGCGTTGCGCCGCCTCTTCGACGGCGTAGGGGCCCACCAGGCGAAGGTACGCGGCATCCTCGGGGGTGAGCGTGCGGCGACGGAACTGCTCGAGGTACGAGGCGGGATTCAGCCCCGGGTTCTTGTCTACCACAGCCCAGACGAGCGCCGGGAAGGGGAGGACGTGCCGGTCGGCATAGATGGCATCGACGAGGTCGCGGGGTTCGCGTCGGTTGGCCAACGCCACCAGCTTGTTGATGGCCAGGTCGATGGGATGCAGCATGAGCCCGCCGCCCTCCACGCGGACCAGCGGGAGAAAGCGCCAGGCCGATTCGTGGGCCCAGTCGATGATGGTCGCATCGTTGCCCCGCGAGATACGTGCGCTCACGAAGCCACGATGCTCGGCCAGCGTCTCGACGCGGAGCCCCGCGGCTTCGAGGATGGCTCGGTCGGCCGTGAATGCCTGATTGGCGGCGTCGGCGGTGGCGTGGAAGAGGTCGAGGTCGTTGCTGTAGCGCTGGCCCGTGGCGCCGATATGCAGGGCCGAGCCACCGGCGAGGTACGAGTCGTCGGAGCGATTGGGGGCGAGCATCGCGAGGATCTCGGCCTGTAGTGGCGTCAGCGGCATGGGGGCGCTGGAGCTACGAGGCGGCGCGATGCAGGCGATCGAGGCGCGCCGCCTGCTGCCATGCGTCGCGTCCACCATGCTTGCGCAGCTGATCGGCCACCCACGGGACGTCGCCGAGTGCGATGGGGAGGTCGGGGCGCACCCACCAGAAGGAAGTCAGGTGATTCGCGCGAAAGAGGCGGCGCGCTTCGCGCACGCACACCATGGCGCGGGCCTGCTGCGGCGTGAGGGTCCGGCGGCTCTTGATGCCGCCCAGGCGGCCGGCCTCGGCGGTGGACATGGGCCTCGACATGACACGAACATTACCGCTTATGTTGATAACATCAATACTTCTAACGTAATGACGTCGTATTCTCGCGCTTGGAGGCAAAGCGGAAATCGAATGCCTGACGTTAGAATCCCGCCGCTCGTGTCGACGGCGACGGTCAGCTGGTGGCGGTGGTGAACGCCGCCGCGAGCGCACGGGCCCGGGCGATGACTGGGGCGAAGTCGATACGCCCACGCAGGCCCACATGGAACGGCGACCAGCGCTCGCAGTAATCCGCGATGCCGGTGAACCCCATCCCCACGGCGCGGTCGGTCAGCTTGATGGCGTGGTCCTCCGCGCCGGCCGCCGAGTACGACTCCACGAGGTGGAACAGGTAAAGATGGTCGAGGCTCGCCGCGTCGATGGTGTCGAGCAGGGAGATCGCCTCGTCGGTCCGGCCGGTCGCGCCCAGCACGAGCCCGCGCAGGGTCTGGGAGTACGGGAAGTGCGGTGCATTGTCCTGCGGCCAGTTCGCCTGCCGCATCGCGTCATCGAACCGCCCCAGCTGGGCGTAGTGGTTGCCGAGCCCCCAACGGAAGATCAACCCCGCGAGCGCGAGGCGGACGGCCGCCTCCATGGCACCGGTGCCGTCGGTGCAGCGGCCGGTCCACCAGGTGTTGGCGGCGACGAGGATATGCGCCAGCGGCGAGAGCGGGTCGAGCGCCTGCCACGCCAGGCCGGCGCGCACGTCGGGATGTCCCCCCGCCTGCGCCGAGATGCCGAGGAGGAAGCGGATATCGGCGTCGGAGGAGTCGCGGGCGAAGGCGCGGCGCAGGGACAGCGTTGCCGTGATCTGGTCGTTGATCTCTTAGCCCGGTAGCCCAGCAGGGCGTGCCCCTGCGCGAAGCCGGGGGCCTCGGCGATGAGCGCCCGTGCCTCGCGCTCGACAGACGCGATGAGTGCGAGGTCGAACGCGAACGCTCGCACATCCTGCAACGGACGTGCGGCCAGTTGGGCGCTCTCCTGTGGCGAGAGCGCCACGTCCGGCGCATCCACGATGGCGCGCGACACCCGCTCCTGCACGTCGAACACGTCGTCGAGGGTGCCGCTGTACTTCTCGGCCACCGCGGCGCATCGGAGCGCACATCCACCAACTGCGCGGTGATGTGCAGCTGCTGCCCCACACGCCGTACGCTGCCGGTGAGCGCCCACCGCCCCCCAGCGCCGCACCGACGTCGCGCAGCGCCTGCGTGGAGCCCTTGTACTGCATGGCCGTGGTGCGCGAGATGACGTGCAGCGCCGGCGAGCAAGCCGCCGCCGCGACCGCGCGATCGCGGTGTGCGCGGAAGTCGTAACGGCAGTCTTCACGCAGCGAGGCCATGGCGGCGCGCAGCGGCGGTGTCTCTCGACACACGGGAACGATCTGACGACCGGTGAGGGCAACCCCGGCCGCGACGGGCCCCTCATAGCAGTGCAGCCCGGGTCCGACATATGCCATGCCGGTGTCCAACACGGCCCGAAGGAAGCCTTCCCAGCGGGCCAGGTCCGTGTCGGCTTTGGCGGTATGGCGCGCTTGGGCCTTCTCGCGCTGGGCCAGTGAACGGGTGATCCTGGCGTTGCTCCAGCCCTTGGCGGCCAGCCTTCGGGCCGCGTCATCCTGCGGGCCCTCGCTCCGTCGGGACGCCCGCCCCTGGTGCCCTAGCGCCGTGTCGCAGTCGCAGGGACTGGCGGTGGTCAGTACGTACTGTTCGCCCGGCGCGAGGTAGGCGCCGAGTCCGGGGCCGGCGAGCGGCGTCAGCTGACGCCCGAACTGCGTGGCGATCGGACCCCGCGATGCCAGGGAGACGTCTCGCGGGAGGATCGCCGTGACGTAGTAGCACATGCGGACGCCGTGGGACGGTGATTCGCATGGGGCGCCGACGGTGCCGGGCGCCCCACGGCAGGGGCGGTCGAAAGGTATCAGCGCCCTGGGCGCGGCTCACGCCGAACGCCGCGCGGCAGGGCACGCTCACCGTCGACGCGCTGCTCGACGAAGTGCACCAGCGTACGTCGGGGCTGCGCCCGTCGTAGCGGCGACACCGGAGGGATTGCGCCACCGCGCCAGTGTCGTACTGTTCCGTCGCCGCGTGTGTGGCCCGCGGCCGCACGAGACGCGCCGCCGGTGTGACGGAGTAATTCACTGGCGGCCAAGAGCTGCAGAATGTCCGGATCGATGCTCGGTGCATGACGGTCCGCGCGCGTGGAGTGTTCCACCATTCCTTCGCGCTATAGGCAGCTCCGTGGTGGATTGCTGCTTACGGAGGCGTCTGCTCCGAATCGGCGCACCACACCATCCACGGAGTATTCGATGTTCACTTCGCTTCGCGCGCGCCTCACCCCGCGCCTGGCCCGCACGCTGGCGTTCGTTGGCGCTGCCGGACTGGCCCTGGGGACCGCCGCGTGCACCACCGACGGGCCGACGGCCCTGTCTGAGCAGACGGCCAGCTTTGCCAAGGCGGCGGGCGGCAACGTCGGCTTGGCTACGGAAGTCACCACACTGACCTGGACCAAGCCGGTTGCAGCACGGACGGCGTCGGCGGTCATTGGCAGGGCCGGCGGCGTGCTCCGCATCCCGAGCGGCGCGCGTCTGGTCGTACCCGCTGGTGCCGTCAGCGCCAACGTCACGTTCCGCGTCACGGAGGTCGCCGGCTCAATCGTGGCCTACGACTTCGAGCCGCACGGCATCACCTTCGCGGTGCCGCTGACGCTCGAGCAGCCGATCAACGGCACGAATTTCGATCGCTTCACGAATCCCGTCGTACGTGGCGCCTACTTCAAGGACGTGCGGCAGCTCGACCATGCGCGTGGCAAGGCCAAGGTCGACGAGTTCCGCCCGACGGTGCTTTCGATCGACAAGAAGTGGATTCGCTTCTCGATCGATCACTTCTCCGGGTACATCGTGGCGATGGATTGAGCGGCGATCGTCGCCGATCTTCCCTTTCTCCCAACACCCATGCACTTTCGCACTTCGTCGCCCCCCCGTAGCCAGTTCGCCTTCGGCGGATTGGCGCTGGTGGCCGCGACCATGATGGCGGCGCCGGAGTCGTTCCCGCTCGCGCCGGACGGTGCGGCCGACGCTGGGCATACGGCTCTGGCGCGGCTCGCCGGGTGGCGCCACGTTGACGGCCACGCCGTGCTCGCCGGGTACACCGTGCTCGCCGACTCGGCGAGCACGGTGCGCACCGCGCCCAACGCCGCACCGATGGCCAGCGAGTGTTCTCGCCGCGCGGTCGGTGCGGTTGCCGTTGATGCGATGACCGGTGGTACGTGACGTCCCACGGCACCTCGGCGTCCTGATGAGCGAAGGTTCCACGCCGTCGTGCCGACAATCCCTGCCATGCCCCCTCGCTCCACACCCGCTCTGCTCGCTCTGCGGCCCGGTGGCCACCGCGACCAGCCGTGCGCGGTTGGCGCCCGGAGTGAGACGCCAGGAGCCGCCCGGTGAACGTGCGACGCCCGAAGCTGGCCCTGTTGGCCGACGCGCCCCCGGCACCGGTCACCGCAGACCCATGCGAGGCCCTGCTCGAGGAAGGGCAGGCCGCCGAACGCCGCGGGCAGCGCGCAGAGGCCCGGGCCCTGTACGAACAGGCGCTGGCGTCGGTCCGCACCGAAGCCGACGGACGACGGGCCTCCATGATCCTCCGTTGGATCGCCCGTACGCATGTGGGCGACGCACAGCTGGACGCGGCGCTCGAATGCCTGAACGCCGCCGTCACGATCGCCGAAGCCAGTGGCGACGACGCCGCTGCCGGCAGTGCCATCAACATTCAGGCGGTGGTCCACTGGCAGTTGGGCGACCTCGACGAGGCTGAGCGCTTGTATCTCACCGCCCGGACGCGCGCGCTCCGGGCCGGCGATGCGAAGCTGGCCGCAATGACGGCGCAGAATCTCGGGATCATCGCCAACGTGCGTGGTGACCTCTCGGAGGCGCGCCGGCATTACGAAGCGTGTCTCAGGGAGTATCGCGCGCTCGGATCGGCGAAGAACATGATGGGCGTCCTCAACAACCTGGGGCTCTTGCACACCCACGCGCAGGACTGGGCCGCGGCCGAGTATGCCTTCGGGGAGGCCATCCGCATCAGCGAGCTCGAACACGACGTGAGCACGCGGATGCTGCTCGAGGTGAACCTCGCGGAGATGTGGGTGGCACGGCAGGACTTCGGGCGCGCCCAAGTTGCCGTACGGCACGCGATGGACCTCTCCGTACGCTCCGGCGACGGCAGCTCCGTCGGGCAGGCGAGCAAGCTGCTGGGGGTCATCGCCCGGGAAACGGGAGACCCCGCCGACGCCGAGGAGCACTTCCGTCGCGCCGGCGAGATCGCCGAAACGCGGCAGGACGTGCTGCTGCAGGCCGAGGTGGCCCGCGAGGCCGGTGAACTCGCCCGGCGCCGGGGGCAGAACCGGGATGTCCTGCGTCACCTCAATCGCGCGCACCGCCTGTTCGGACAGCTGCGCGCCCGGCGGGATCTGGCCGACATCGACCGGCGCACCGGCCTGCTCGAGGCCGAGTTCCTGCAGGTGGCGCGGCGCTGGGGTGAATCCATCGAAGCCAAGGACCGCTACACGCAGGGGCATTGCGTGCGCGTGGCTGACTTGGCCTGCGCGATGGCCGCAGATCTGGGGATGGCGAATCAGGACCTCTTCTGGTTCCGCATTGGCGCACTCCTGCACGACGTCGGCAAGCTCGTCATTCCTGAGGAGGTGTTGAACAAGGCGGGGAAGCTGACCGACGACGAGTGGGCGCTCATGCGGAGTCACACCACGGCGGGGGAGGAGATCCTGGCCGGCGTGGAATTCCCCTGGGATGTGATGCCGATCATCCGCTCACATCATGAAAAGTGGGACGGCACCGGCTATCCCGATCGGCTCCGCGGAGAAGCCATCCCGCTCGTCGCCCGCATCCTGTGTGTCGCCGACGTCTACGACGCCCTGACCAGCATACGCAGCTACAAGCGGGCGTTCAGCCGCGCGGACGCGGTCGACATCATGCAGCGCGATGTCGGCGTGATGTTCGATCCGGCCGTCTTCGCCTCGTTCCAGCGAGTGGTTGCGGACTGGACGTCGCGCGCGGAGCCCGAGGTCGCGGCACCGGTGCCTCCCGCGTCCCCGGTGGTCCCGGTGCCGAAACCGGTGGCGGAACTGGACGACCTGACCGCGCTGCCGTTGCGCCGGGCCTTCCGCGAAGCGGCCGAGCGGGTGCTCGACGCCCGGCGGACGACCGAGCGCCCGGTGTCGCTGCTGGTCATGGACATCGATCACTTCAAGCTCGTGAACGACGCCTTCGGGCACCTGCAGGGCGATGATGCGCTGCGGATGGTTGCGGCGCTGCTGCGGCAGGTCGCGCGCGCCGGCGACTTCGTTGCCCGCTATGCCGGTGACGAGATGGTGGCGCTGCTCCCGGGCAGCACGCTCGAGGAGGCGGTCCGTCTGGCGGAACAGCTGCGGGCCGCCGTGGAGTGCGCGCCCTGCGCCCGACGGGACGGGGCGCCGGATCCGGTGCGGGTGACGCTGTCCGTCGGCGTGGCCTCGGCCCCGGCCCACGGGCAGTCGCTCGATGAGTTGTTCGCGGCGGCCGACGGGGCGCTCTACAGTGCGAAGCGCCGCGGTCGCAACGCGGTGGCCGTGGCCAGCTCCGTGACCGGCACGCGCGACGCGGCGCTGCTGCTCGACGGCTTCGTTGGCCGCCACGCGGAACGGCAGCGGCTGCGCCGGTTGCTGGACGCGGCCGCCAACGGCGCGCCCCGCGTGGTCTCGGTCGTGGGCGAAGCCGGCATCGGCAAGTCGACGCTGTTGCGCCAGCTCGGCCCCGAGATCGGCGTGCGCGCCGGCGCGCTGCTGGTGGGGCGCTGTCTCGAGGCCGATGTGCGGCCGCCGTACGGGCCGTGGGCCGACGTGATCGGGGCCATCCACGCCCTTGGCCTCGTGCCCGCACGCCCGTGGCGCGAGCTCGGTCGGCTGGTGCCGGCGCTGAGCGCCGCGGCCGATCGGCCGGAGACCCCCGCGGCGTCGACCGCCGCCCGCTACACGCTCATGCAGGAGATCGAGGAGTATCTCACCCTCGCGGCCGCCGAGCGGCCGCTGGTGATCGTGCTCGACGACATGCACTGGGGCGACCGCGAGACGTGGGACGTGCTCGAGCTGCTGGTGCCGCGCCTCACCGGCCAGCGCCTGCTCATCTGCGTCGCCCTGCGTCGCGAGGATGTCCCGGCGGAGGTGGCCCAACGGATGTCCCGCCTGTCGCGCCAGGAGTGCGTAAGCGAACTGACGCTGGGTCGCCTGTCACGCGAGGAGCTCGAGCACTGGCTGCGCTCTGCCCTCGGCGGCCGCCCGCTCGACTCGGCGCTGCTCGAGCATGTGGCGGAGCACACCGAGGGGAATCCGCTCTTTGCGGTCCAGTCGCTCCAGATGCTGCTGGAGGAAGGGGGGCTGTCGTTCGACGACGGGGGATGGCGGTATCACCCCCAGTCGGAACAGCCCATGCCGACGGCCGTCCGCGAGCTGCTCACCAGGCGGCTCGCCCGGTTGTCCGACGCCACGCGGGAGGTGCTCACCACCGCCTCCCTTGTGGGTTGCCGGTTCGATGCCGACCTGCTGCTCGCGACGACCACGCGCGACGAGGAGACGGTGCTCGATGCGCTGGACGAGGGCGTTCGGGCCCAGGTGCTCACCGCGTGCGGCCCGGACGGTCCGACCACGTACGAGTTCACGCACGGGCTGCTGGCGGATGTGCTCCGCCGCTTGGGGAATCCGCTGCGCATGCGACGCATCCACGAGCGCGTGGCGCGACTGCTCGCCTCGCGCCCGACGTCGGCCCCCGCCGACATCGCGGCCCACTTCGACCAGGCCGGGTGCGGGCCCGAGGCGCTCAGTCATGCCGTGCGTGCCGCCGATCGGGCCATAGCGGTATACGCCTACGATGCGGCAGCGACCTGCCTGACGCTCGCGGCACGGCACACGGTGACCTCGGTGGAACACGCCGAGGTGGCCTGGCGCCAGGCCGCGCTCGCCGAAACGGTGGGCCGCTACGAGGAGGCCGAGCGGCACTGCCAGGCGCTGCTCACCGACCACGGCGCGGGCGCCGAGGAGATCGGCGTGACCCGGAAAGCCCGCCGCATGGTGCAGCGGCTGCGGCTGCTGCGCGGTGCCCCGGCGGCCGAGGTGTGCGCCAGCTGCCAGCAGCTGTACGAGGCGGCGCTCGCTGCTGATGATCACGCGGAGTCGGTCGCGCTGCTGATGATGCTGTCGCAGGTGCACAGCCGGCTGGGGAACGATACCGAGGCCGAGCGGACAGCCAACACGGCGGTGAACGTGGCCCGGTCACTGGGCGATACCGGCCTGCTGGCCGACGCCATCATGCGCGAGGGCTCGGCCGTGCTGACCACGGCGCCGGCCGACACCGTGCGCCACTATCGTCAGGCGCTCGACCTGTTCACGGAGCGTCACGACCGGCGTGGCCAGCTGCGCTGCCAGATCAACATCGGGGTCGCCTGTGACCGGGCGGGGAATCACCCGGCAGCCGAGTTGGCCTACGCCACTGCACTCGAGATCGGCCGCGAGGTAAAGGCTGCAGACCTCACGGCGCTGGCGTCCATGAACCTCGGGGTGCTGCTCAGGAAGCTGGGTCGCTTCGGCGAGGCGACGCACCGCTTTGAGGAGACGTTACGGAGCGCGAGCGCGGCGCACCACGAACCGCACCGGCTGGGGGCGCTGTACAATCTCGCGCACCTGGCGCGCGAGCGCGGCGACCCGGCCGGCGCCACCGAGCTGTACGGTGCGGCGATCCAGCTCGCGCGCCAGCTCGGGCAGCTCGACATCCATGCGGGGGCGACCTGCGGCATCGGGCTGGCCGATCTGGACCTCGGGAACCTCCCCTCGGCCCGTGCGCAGCTGCAGGCCGCGCAGGCGATTCTCGACGGGAAGCAGCAGTGGTTCCAGGGGCGCGAACTGTTCGTGGCCCTCGGGGTGCGGCTTCAGCTCGCGGCGGGAGCGACCGATGACGCGCTGCGGACGCTGTGTGACACGCTGGCGGTGGCCGATCGCATCGATTCGTACGCCGCCGTCTGGCTCGCTGCCGAGTGCGCCGCAGCCGTGCGAAGCGGTGGCACGCCTCCGGACCGGTGGCAGGAGATCAATACCCGGTACACCGTGCACGCGCGGGCGCTGGGGTATGCGCCGCTCCAGGACCGATTGGTGGGGACACCGCCGGATGAGCGGGTGCAAGAGGGTGGCCTGGGGGATGGCGGGACGCCGACGGGGCGCGTCGCCGCGTAGCCTCCGGGTGGCAGCGCGCGACGGGGACCCGTCTGGCGTCGCGCTACCGCAACGCGCCACGGTGGCGCGACGCCTGGGGGGCGGTCAGCCGATCGGCCAGGCGGGCCACCCCGAGCACGGTGAGGACCAGCAGCAGCGCCGGCGCCAGCGCGACCCACCACGCGCTCCCCAGGTAGGCCACACCGTCCTGCAAGATCGTGCCCCAGCAGGGCGTGGGCGGACGCACCCCGAGACCGAGGAACGACACCCCCGCCTCCACCGCCAGCAGGTCGGCCAGCAGCGTGGCGCTGGCGGCGCCCACCACCCGCGTCAGATGTGGCGCCACATGGTGCACCAGCAGTCGCCGCGGTGGCACGCCCAGCGCCTCGGCGGCGCACACGAATTCGCGGGCGCGCACTGCGCGCGCTTCGGTGTAGACCACCTGGGCCAGCGCCGTCCAGCTGCCGGCGCCCAGCAGCAGCGCCAGCAGTGGCACCGACGGGTGCGCGACCACCAGCATGATGGCCAGCAGCAGCAGCTTACGCGGCACCGCCCGCAGTGCATCGGCGACGTCCATGAGGATCCCGCCGACGACGGGCCCGCTCACGGCAGCCATCCCCCCCCAGAGTGTGGCGAGGAGCGCGGCGACCACCGTGGCCAGCCCGCTCACCGCGAGCGACACGCGCCCGCCGTGAAGGAGACGGCTCAGCAGATCTCGCGAGTAGGGGTCGGTTCCCAGCAGGTGCGCGGCGCTGGGCGGGGCGTTCTTGAGCGCCACGATGTCCAGCTGCTGCGTGGGGTCGTAGGGAGCGATCCACGGGGCCGCAAGCGCCGAGAGCACGATCAGCGCCAGCAGTACCGTCGACAGCGGGAGGTGCGGCGCCCGCCATCGCGCCCGCGCCAGCGGCGGCACGAACCGGGCACGCAGCACGATGTTCATGATTGACGCGCCTCGGCGGAGCGCAGCCGCGGATCGAGTCGCGACACCAGCGCTTCGGTGAGCAGCGAGCCCGTAGCCACCACTGCCGACACGAGAATCACGATGCCGGCCACCAGCGGCGCGTCGCGCAGCGTCACCGCCCGCACCAGCAGTAAGCCCATGCCGGGCCAGGAGAAGAGCGCTTCCACGACGATGGTGCCGCCGGCCACGGCCGGGAGCATCGTACCCAGCAGCGCCACGCTCCCTGCCAGCGACGGGCGCAGCACGTGCCGCAGCAGCAACCCCAACGGGGCAACCCCGCGCGCCCGCGCCGCCTGCACATACGGCTCTCCTGCGGCGGCGCGCACCGCCTGGCGCTGCTGCCGCACGATCACCGCGCTCCACGACAGCGCGAGGGCGGCGGCCGGCAGCACCAGATGCCAGCCCCGATCGCGCCAGCGGGCGAGACGGGACCCGGTGAGTGCCACCAGCGGATCGTCGAGTCCACCGGCGGGAAAGAGACCGGTGTGCAGGGCGAAGACGGCCAGGAGCGCGGTGCCGAGTACGACCTCGGGCACGGCATAGCCGGCAGTCAGCACCGAGGCGGCCACCCGGGCGGCGCGACTCTCCGGCCGCCACCCCTGTACCGTGCCGACGCTTACGCCAAGAAGGGCCGCGAGCAGCAGGGCGGTGCCGGAGAGCAGGACCGTGGCCGGCAGCGCGTCGCCCATGACGGCGACGACGGGCCGGCCCTCGCTGCTGGAGACGCCCAGCCGGCCGCGCAGCACGTCGCCGACGTACCTGGCGAGCTGCACCGGCAGCGGCTGCTGCAGCCCCAATTGCCCGGCCAGCGCCGCCCGCTCGGTCGCCGTGCGCCCGAGCCCCTCCACCGACCCGGTCGTGGCGTCCCCCGGGGCGAGACGCAGCAGCGCGAAGCTGGCGGTCGTCGCCAGCAGGACGACCAGCACCGACCGGCCCAGTCGCCGGATGATCGACACGCGCATGGGGAAAGGTCTCGACCGGGTGCGACCGATACTTCAGCAAAGGGCACGTGTCCGCCCCCCCCGCCCCAGACCATCACCGCTCCTGATTCCCCGACCTCGCCATGAAGACGTCCGTTCGCACGCGCCGCGTGTACGCGGTCCGCGCCCCCCACTCGCTCCTGCTGGGCCTCCTGCTCGCCGGTGCGTGCGGAGAGCCCGCCGCGGACGACGCGGCCGCCGATCCGGCCCACACGGCCGGCATCGTGATCGCCACCGCCGCCGATGCCGATGCCCTGGTGCCGCCGCTCGTCGCCACGACGGCGGGCAAGCAGGTCGTCGATCTGCTCTTCGATCATCTCGCCGAGCCAACGTCGACCCGCGTGCGGACCGATGGCGACGCCGGCTTCGCGCCGCGCCTCGCCCACCGCTGGCAGTGGTCGGCCGACTCGCTGTCGATCGCCTTCGAGCTCGATGCGGCGGCGCGCTGGCACGACGGACGCCCGGTCACCGCGGCCGATGTGCAGTTCTCGTTCGCGCTGTATACCGACCCCGCCGTGGGGTCGATGCATGCGCGCGGCTTCGACAGCATCGATTCCGTGACCGTGCGGGACGCCCGCACCGCGGTGGCGTGGTGGCACGGGCGGCACCCCGAGCAGTTCTTTCAGCTCGTCTACAATCTCGCCATCATGCCGAAGCACCTGCTCGACACCGTGCCGCGCGACAGCCTGCTGGCGTCGGCGTACGCAAGCGCCCCGGTGGGGAGCGGGCGCTACCGGTTCGGCTCGTGGGAGCGCAAGCAGCGGCTGGTGCTGGTGGCCGACAGCGTCAACTATCGCGGGCGCCCACGATTCGATCGGGTGATCTGGTCGGTGGCTCCCGATCCCAACACCGCCACGATGGCAGTACTCACCGGTCAGGCCGACGTGCTCGAAGTGCTGCGTGGCGATGCGGTTGGCAAGGTGGCGGCGACGCCGACGCTCAAGGCGGTCGAATACGGGAGCCTCGATTACGGCTATCTCGCGCTCAACCATCGGGCCCTGCGCGGACGCGCATCGCTGTTCGCCGATCGGGCGTTGCGGCTCGCGCTGACGCAGGCCATCGATCGTGGCGCCGTGGTGCAGAATGCGCTGGATTCGCTGGGGCGGGTGGCGCTGGGCCCGTTCACGCGCGCCGACGTGACCGTCGACACGACGGCCCGCGGCATCGCCTTCGACACCGCAGCCGCGGGGCGGGCGCTCGATTCGCTCGGGTGGCGTCGGGTGGCCGGGAATCCGGTGCGGATGAAGAACGGCCGCCCGCTGCGCTTCGCCATTCTGGTGCCCGCGTCGAGCGGCACCCGCAAGAAGCTGGGGGTGCTGCTGCAGGGCCAGCTTGCAGCGGCAGGCGTGGGTGTGGAGATCGAGCCGGTGGACGCGGGCGTGTTCGCCAGCCGGCTGCAGCAGGGCGACTTCGAGGCCGCGCTCAACGTGTGGCGGAACGATCCCAGCCCCTCGGGGCTCCGGCAGGCCTGGGGCGCCCCCAAGGGCGAGGATGTCGGAGCCAACTTCGGGCGGTATGCGAGTGCGGCGTTCGACGCCACCATCGACAGCGCGATCGCGACCTTCGAGCCGGCCACGCGCACGACGCTGTTCCGGCGCGCCCACGCCCTCCTCGTGGCCGATGCGCCGGCGATCTGGCTCTACGAGCCGCGCAACCTCGCCGCCGTGCACGCCCGGTTGGTACCGGTGGGAGTGCGCCCCGACGCTTGGCTCGCGCAGCTCGGCGACTGGCGAGCCGATGGCACGCGCACGGTATCGCTGCGGTAGCGGCAAAGGCAGCGCCCGGCGGTCCGGGCGCGCGGCGCGTCCCGTGGTGTCAGGCGTTGCGTCAGGCGTTGCGTCAGGCGTTGCGTCAGGCGTTGCGTCGGGCGCTCGCGTGCGGCGGCGAGGACGTCTCGGAGGCGGCCATGGCGCGGCGCCGCGCCCGGAGCAGCAGCACGGCCTGCGCCCCGGACAGGAGCGCCGTATCGGCAAGCAGGGCGAGCGACGCCGGGGTGCGGAACGCCGCATCCCCGGCCAGCAGATGGGCCGCGTGGAACACCACGGCGAACACCCCGGCCGCGACCAGCCCCCACGAGTAGGCCGCCGCCGACGGCCGACGGGCCGCGATGGCGCCGTAGCCGACCAGCACCACCAGCACGATCGGCAGGTTGAGCGCAAGGTAGAGCGGGAGGCCGCCAGGCAGATGGAAAAGCTGCCACTCCTGCCAGTAGGCTGCGTCCATCTGGTGGACGAGCAGGACCACGGCATTCGCCAGGTACAGCCGCTCGAGTGTCGGCGTCAGTCGCACGGGCACCTCCGGTGGGCAGGGTTTCGGGGGCCCGTTCACGGCGAGTGCGCCCCCTCCACTGCAACATACTGCGGACGCCCCGTCCAGCGGGCCCGTCGGCCTCGCCTCGTCGTGCCATCGTGACCCGCGCCCGCCCGACGCTCTACGCCGGCCTCGCGCTGGCACTCGTCTACGACGCCCAGCGCGTCATTCGGGTGGCCCCCGAGGCCGCCGGGCTGTTCGGTGGCATCACGCTGGCGTTTCATGAGCTGGGGCATGTGCTCTGGAGTCCGCTCGGCGAGTGGTTCGCCGTTGCCGGTGGGAGCGTCACACAGCTGCTGGTGCCGATCGCCGCATGCCTGGTACTCCGCCGTCAGGGCGATGTGCTGGGGGCCATCTTCCCACTGTTCTGGCTGGCATCGAGTCTGGGCAATGTCGCCGCCTACATCGCCGATGCCCGCACGCTCGAGCTGCCGCTCGTGTCGATCGGTGATGGTGCGGAGGTCATCCACGACTGGAACTACCTGCTGGCGCACGCGGGGCTCCTGACAGGGGAAGCGCAGATGGCTGCGTGGTGCCGGCTGACGGCCTGGCTCGTGCTGGGCGCCGCGGTGGTGCTGTTCGCGCAACGGTGGCGGCAGGAGATGCGGCGCCGGTAGGAAGTCGAGCCCTTCGCCGGGTATCACGGCGTGGTCGATGCCGGGTACTCGAACAGGCGCTTCGAGTCGACGATTGAGCCGAGGTCTCGCAGATCCTTCCCGTCGATACGTACCGGGGCATGGGCGCGACGAATCCGCTCGAACGCGCCGGCGATCCCGTCGTAGCCCTTGTCGTTCATGTAGGTCACCGAGACGAGGACGTTCCACGCACCCTCGTCGGTGCCGGTGTCCATGACGGTGAAGGTGCTGAGCAGCCCCTGTTCCTTGGCGATCCGGTCCATGGCGAACCAGTTCCGGATGATGAACGTCTTCAGCTGCTCCCGCTGCCCTGGCTTCGATTTCAGGAAGGTCAGCTCAACGGCCCGCCGCTCGACCGGCGGTGCGGCCAGGGCGACGGTGGCCACGAGCGCCAGGAGCACGATGCCCAGCCCCCAGGTGACCATGCTGAAGCGGGGAGTGGCGGCCATGACGAGTTGTCGCTTCATCGGGATGGTGTACGGGGAGCGTGTATGGGAGATGTGGTGGTCCGTGGGTGAGTATGGCTCGTACCCGCCGGATGCACCGGGGTGCCCGCCTCGTCGGCCAGGTGCGCCATGGTCAGGCGGGTCCAGTCTCCACATGTGGTGCGACTGACGCCAGCGGCACGAAGTCCGCCTTCTCGCGCACCCCGCAGTCGGGACAGGGCCAATCGGCGGGCAGGGCGGCCCACGGCGTACCGACCGGGTACCCTTCGCGCGGGGCACCGCGCCGTGGGGCGTACACATAGCCGCATCCCGGGCAGCCGTATTCTTCCGTGTGCGGCGGCGCGTGTGACACCGTGGGCGACGATGTGGGCGACGTCATGTGCTCCGCGCCGCCGGCAGCTCGTGCCCCGAGGTCGCGCGGTGACGGCGCCGTGCCGGACGACGACGGGTAGCGCGCCAGCAGTCGCGCCCTGGCGTGTGGCGCAAGGTTGGCGAGACGTACGTCACCGCCATAGTGCGCGAGTACCCGCAGATCGACGACGCGAAACCACAGCGGCGGGATCAGGGCCAGCAGGATCATGCCGGCGTAGCCGGCGGGGAGCACCGGCGCCTCCGCGTGATCGCGCAGCGCCTGATAGCGCCGGGTGGGGTGGGCATGGTGGTCGCTGTGCCGCTGCAGGTGATACAGCAGCAGGTTGGTCGTGAGGTGATTGGCATTCCACGAGTGACGCGGAGCCACCTGCTCGTACCGCTCGCGTCCCGGTGCCCCGACGCGCTGGCGCAGCAGGCCGTAGTGCTCGAGGTAGTTCACCGCCTCGAGCAGGGTGAACCCGATCACGCCCTGCAGTAGGAGGTACGGCAGCACCCCGACGCCCAGCCAGAGGATCATGGCCGTCCAGAGCGCGGCGGAGAACAGCCACGCGTTCAGCACGTGGTTCCCCGGCCGAAACGGGTGCTGGCCCAGGCGCGCATGGCGTCGCGCTTCGAGCTGCCACGCACTGCGCAGGGAGCCCGCCACGGTGCGTGGCCAGAACCGGTAGAACGACTCCCCCAGTCGGCTGCTGGCCGGGTCGTCCGGTGTGGCGACGCGCACGTGATGGCCGCGGTTGTGTTCGATGTAGAAGTGGCCGTACCAGCACTGGGCGAGGGCGATCTTGGACAGCCAGCGCTCCACACCTTCCTTTTTGTGGCCGAGTTCGTGGGCGGTGTTGATGCCGAGGCCGCCGATGCAACCCACCGTGACGGAGAGGCCGAGGCATTCGGCGACCGAGAGGTCGCCGCTGGCGATGGCGCGGAAGGCAACGACGAAGCCGGCGTACTGCAACGGCAGAAAGAGATACGTAACCCACCGGTAGTAGCGGTCTCCCTCGAGCGCGGCGGTCATCTCTGCCGGCGGGTTGGCCCGGTCGAGGCCCACGACGAGGTCGACCAGCGGGACCACGCCAAGCACGACCAGCGGGCCAAGCCAGAGCCAGAGGCTCGCACCGGTGACCGCGTGGAGCCCCAAGGCCAGAAACGGCAGGAGCGGCATGGCCAGCGCCATGGCCCAGAGATACCGCTTATGATCGGTCCAGACGATCGGCGTCATGATCAACAACCTATCGTCATGTACCGCGGCCGGGGGTGCGGAACGGAGCGGCGGCGGCCGAGCCGGGCGCGGATTGGGCGCCGGCAATCCGGCCACGGCGACATCCGGGGCGACGCGAGCCTTCGAAATCCCCCGTCCATCGTGAAACCGCGTAGACTCCTGCGGACGATCGCCCGGGGCGTACGCCGCTGGCGGTCGCCCCGAACCCATTCATGACCGCATCCGCGCAGGCACCCGCGAGCACATGACCCGTCACGGCCAGTCGACCGGCAACGTGGGCCGACGCGACTTTCTCCAGCGATTGGCCGTGGCCGCGCCAGTGATGCTGGCCGTCCCCGGGTGTCTTGCTCCAACCCGGCGCACGTGGCCTGGCGGCGACCCCCCCGGCATGGCCGGTGAACTGGCTGCCGATCTCGTGATCATTGGCGGCGGCCTTGGCGGCTGTGCCGCCGCGCTGGCCGCCGCGCGGCGTGGGCTCCGGGTGATCATGACCGAGCAGACCGATTGGATCGGCGGACAACTCACCCAGCAGGCGGTGCCGCCCGACGAGAATGCGTGGATCGAAACCATCGGAGGTACCCGCAGTTACCTGACGCTGCGCTCCGGCATGCGCGATTGCTATCGCACGCAAACCCCGCTCACCGCGCGGGCCAGGGCGAACGTCCGTCTCAATCCCGGCAACTGCTGGGTGTCGCGCATTGGCTGCGAACCGCGCGTCGCACTGGCCGTGATCGAAGCGATGCTCGCCCCCTACGTGCACAGCGGGCAGCTGCGCATCCTGCGCGAGCACACCGCCGTGGCCGCCGACGTGCACCGTGACCACGTACAGGCGGTGCGCGTGCGGCATGGTGACACCGCACGCGATGTCGTGCTCCATGCGCCCTACTTCGCCGACGCCACCGAACTCGGCGATCTGCTGCCGCTGACGCGCACGGAGTACGTCACGGGCGCCGAGTCAGTCGCCCAGACCGGCGAGCCCCATGCCAAGCGCGACGCGGAGCCTGACAACGTGCAGGCGTTCACGATGTGCTTCGCCCTCGAGTATCGCCCGGGGGAGCACCACGTGATCGACCGGCCGAGTGACTATGCACACTGGCGCGACCTGGCGATTCCTGCCGCCGACGGGGTAACGTATCGGCTGCTCAGCTTCGACGAGCCAGCCAACCGGCGCATCGGCTTCGATCCCGAGCGGCGCACCGGCTATTGGTCGTACCGTCGCGTGATCGACCGCGACCTCTTTTCTCCGCAACCGACCGTCGATGCGCGGTACCGGCACGATGTCAGCATCATCAACTGGGGGCTGAACGACTATTCGTTCGGGTCACTCATCGACGTGGCGCCGGCGACGGCACAGCTGCAGATCGCCCGCGCGAAGGAACAGGGCCTTGCGCTGTTGTACTGGCTGCAGACGGAGGCCCCGCGCCCCGATGGCGGTGCCGGCTGGCCGGGACTGCGACTGCGGCCGGACATCATGGGCACCGACGACGGGTTCGCGAAGTATCCGTACATCCGCGAAAGCCGTCGCGTTGCCGCCGAGTTCACCGTGCGCGAACAGCACGTCACCGCCGCGGCCCGTCCCGACGCCACGCACGCGGCGGCCTTCCCCGACAGTGTGGGGATCGGGCACTACAGCATGGACCTGCACCGCACCACCCGTGGTGACTACGGACGCTACGGCACCACCCTGCCCTTTCAGATTCCGTTGGGTGCACTGCTGCCGACGCGCATGGAGAACCTGCTGCCGGCGTGCAAGAACCTTGGCGTCACCCACCTCACCAACGGCTGCTACCGGCTGCATCCGATCGAATGGAACATCGGGGAGAGCGTGGGGAGCCTGGTGGCGTTCTGCCTGGCCCGCCGCTGCCTGCCGCGCGCCGTGCGTGGGCAGGAGCGCCTGCTCCGGGATTTTCAGCGGGAACTCGAACGCGACGGCGTGCCGCAGCACTGGCCACGCGATCTGCCACGATGATCACCCCCGCCGCTGGTGCGCGACCCCGGTTCAGAACTTCAGGTTGAGGCCCAGCACCGGCAGCAACCCCGCCTGTTCGGTGAAGGCGAGCCGGTTGGTCTTCGAGTTCCAGTCGAATCCGGCCACGTTCCGGCGGTTGGTCACGTTCTGCACGTCGAGGTACACCGCCAGCGTCCGCCCGCCGAGGGCGACCCGCCGCTCGGCGCGCACATCGACGCGCAGGTAGTCGGCCGACCGGTCTTCGTTGAGCCGCATCGCGTCGAGCACGAGGCGCTGCTGCGCCGTCGACAGGTCGGTGCGCACGGGCGTCGTCGGCCGTCCAGAGGCCCACGAGGCGCGGGTCGACAGGTCCCAGCGCTCGCGGACGCGCCGACCGGCGATGACCGTCGCCGAAAACGGTGCGTCGTACGCCCCGCGGCGCAACACGCCGTCGAGCGCGGCCTGCCGCGAGCGCGTGGTGGAGAACGCCGCCTGCCAGTACGTCCCCTGCACCAGCTGGCGCTGTGCGAAGAGCTCGAGGCCGCGCACGCGGCCCACCCCACGGGCGGTCAGCGGCACCAGCGCGCCGACCACGTCGTAGCTGTCGCCGGCATTCGCGAGGGTGAACTGCGGAAGGTCGGTGGAGACCGGGTAGTCGGCGTAGCGCTTCTCGTAGGCCTCGAGCGTCACGCGCAGCGCCGGGGCGGGCGTCCACGCCAGGCCGACGACCGCGTGGTCGGCACGCATGGGCGGCAGCGCGCGGTTGCGGGGGATCGCGGCGACGTAGACCAACGGCACCTGCTGGTGATAGCGCCCCGCCCCGCCGGTGAGCTCGAGGGTCGGCGCGACGCGGAACGCCGCGGCGACCCTCGGGCCGACACGCACGGCATCGGACAGCCCGAAGCGGTCGGCCCGCACGCCGGCCGTCACCTGCGCGGGCCCCACTGCCCGGCTCAGCTGCAGGTGCAGGCCGTCAACGTCGCCGCGCGTGGTCGCGTCGCTGGCGAACGGGTTCACGCGCCCCGACGGCGCCAGCGGCAGGAAGCTGCCGAACGGGGCCTCCATGCGCGTCCGGGTCGCCAGCCGCCGCCGCACCGCCCCGGCGTTGAGCTCGCCCAACCCCGGAAGCTGCATGGTCAGGTCATACCTTGCCGTGACCTCCGATTCGCGCGAGCGGTTGAACCACGCCCGCGCGCCGCCGAGCCGCGCCTCGCGGACATCCTCGCCATACCCCAGCCCGGAGCGGCTCACGGTGAACCGGCCGACGCCACGCCCGCCGAGGGGATGCTGCCAGCCAAGGCCCGCCATGTGGCGGTCACCGCGCACGATCTCCGAACCGGTCGGGTCGAGATTCTCGACGTCGGTCGCGAGGCTCTCGAAGTCGATGCGGTCGCGGCCGGCGATGGCCGAGAGCCAGACGCGATGCCCGGCACCGGGCTCCCACGACGCCCGGAACTGGCCGTTGGTGGTGTGCGGCACGGCGGTGAGTCCGAACGGGCCGGCCAGCAGGCCGAAGTACCCTTCGCGCACCGAGGCGATGACCGAGGCACGCCGGCCGATTGGTCCCTCGACGATCAGCCCCACCCCGGCGAGGCTCATGTCGGCCTGGCTCCGCCAGCGCTCGCGATCGCCGTCCCGCTGCCGGAGGTCGAGTACCGCCGACAGCCGGTTGCCGTACTGCGAGGGGAAGGCGCCCGCATGGAACGTGGCCTGCGCGAGGAGCTCGTTGTGAAACATCCCGATCCCGCCGCCGGACGTCCCCTGCGCGCCGAAGTGGTTGATACCGGGCACCTCGAAGCCGTCAATCAGGAACAGGTTCTCGCTCGGCGCCCCACCCCGGGCGATGATGTCGTTGCGCTGGTCGTTGCCGGCGGCCACGCCCGGCAGCGACTGCACGAGGCGACTCACATCGGCCAGCGCGCCCGGGGCGCGCCGCACGAGGTCGGCTGTCAGCGTGATCGTCGTGACCGGGGCATCGGGCGGCGGCGCGAGTGCGGCGGCGTCGCTGCCCACGCGGACCGCCGCGAGGGTCGTCTCGAGTCGTTGCAGCTCGAAGCGCACCTGCGCCGGATACCCCGCGCTCACCGAGACATCGGGCGCGAGCCCGGGCCGGTACCCGACGAGAACGGCCCGCACGCGATGCGTCCCGACGGGGACGCCGCGGAGCGTGAACCCCCCGTTGGCGTCGCTGCGGGCCTCGAGGTCCGTATCGGCGATCGTGACCCGGACGTCCGGGATCGGCCGCTGCGAGACGCGGTCGACGACGCGACCGCTTACCGTACCGGTCCGCCTCGACTCGGCAACGGACGGCGGCGGGGTTGGGGCCTGCGCACCGGCCCGGACTGCGGCCGACGGGAGGGCGGTGACGAGAAGCGCGAGCGGGCACGCGCGGACGAGGGATCGCATGGTCGTCTAGGTGGGGGGCAGTGCGCTTGCCCGACCCCGGGGTTGCACGCCGCCCGACACCGGCAATATTTGCGAGCAATTACTCGCGTACTACTCGCATTCTCCGGCCATGCGCGGTCGCCGCAACTCTCCCCCCATCCTCCCTCGGAAAGCCCCACGTCAGGACCGCTCGCGCGAATTGGTCGGGTGGATCCTCGAGGCGGCGACTCGCATTCTCGCAGCCGAAGGACTTGCCGGGCTCACCACGAACCGCGTCGCGGCGGTGGCCGGCATCAGCGTGGGGTCGCTGTACCAGTACTCTCCCAACAAGGACGCGATCGTGGTCGCGCTCGTCGAGCGCACCCAGCGCGGCGTGGCCGAGGCGGTCGAGGCGGTCGCGGCGCAGGCGCGCGACGCACCGCTGCCCGCGGCGATCGCGGCGTTCGTGGACCTCGCGCTGCACGCTCAGTACGACCGCAGCACTCTGGCGGTCGCGCTCGACCACGAGGAGCAGCGGCTCGCGCTGCACATCGAATTCGCGGCGGAGCAGCGGCGCATCCGCCGGGCGGTGGCGGACACCATCCGGCCGTCCCTGCACGGACTCGCCCCCGAGGCGGTAGACGAGGCGGCCGACGACCTCCACCTGCTGGTCCGGTCCATGGTGGATCACGCCGGGGCCACTGGTGTTCCGCGCGAGCGCATCCGGCCGCGCGTGCTCCGCGCCGCCCTCGGCTACCTCGAGGCGTGCCGGGCGGAGGGCGCCGGTGTCCGGTCGGTCGGGTAGGAAACGCAGCGAATGCGGGCGTCGCCGTGCGCATGCAGCAGCTTCGACACCACGGACTTCCGTGCCGACGCACCACCGGTGCGCAACCTCCCATGGGTCCGGCAGCGCACGATCTCTACCACGCCGTCCCCTTGGCGTACCGACTGGATCACGTGGTCGAAGATGCCGCGCGTGACGGGACACGACTAGCGATGCCGCCTGCCACCACCAGCCGGGCCGTCACGGGCGCCGGCACGGGTGTCGCCACGGGGACTGCCACGCGCGTGGTCGAGTACGGCGCCTGGCGTGACGCCGAACTGCCGTCGGAAGAGCCGCGTGAAATGGCTGTGGTCGGCAAAGCCGAACGTAGCCGCCACCGTCGACACCGACGGCGCGTCGAGCAATGCGCGCCGCGCCGCCTCGAGTCGCCACGCCAGCATCTGTTGCACGGGACTGCGACCGAAGCTCGCTCGAAACGCCCGTTGGAAATGTCCCACGCTGAGTCCCACAGCGTGCGCAAGCGCCGGGACCGAGGGCGGATCGGCAAGATGGGCCTGCACCTGCGCGAGCACCGTGCGGCGCGCTGCGGCCGAGAGTCCGCCGCGCACCGGCGTTTCCCCGACCCCGAACTGCTGCACGAACTGGAGCGCCAGCGCGCGCCCCACCGCGTCGATGAACTCCAGCCCGCCGGCCCCCCCGTTGGCGGCCTCCGCCTCGAGGACGCGCAGCATGGCGCCCAGGGCCGTGACGCGCACATTGTAGCGGCGCGCCAGCGGCGGCGGCGGCTCTCCCTCCCCCAGCCCGAGCCAACGCGCAAACGCGGGCGGTGACATCGTGCACAGCACGAAGTGACACGACACGTCGACCTTGTGTGAGAACCGTTCGCCGGCCGGACAGAACCAGCCGGCGCCCGGGCGCAGCGTTTCCACCCGCGTGTGTCCCGGATCACGCACCAGCACCGGCAACGGCGTCGGGTCCAGATTGAGCGCGAAGTAATGCGCATCGACCGTGACGCCGTCCACGTCCCACCCGGTGTTGACGCCACGCTCCACGAGCAGTCCCGGCCAGTCGAGCGCCCGACTGGTCACCAGCATGCGCGCGCCGGCAAGCGCCTCGATCCGACGCCGGCTCGAGGCCGCGCGGAACGCCACCGCACTGGGCGCCGCATCACTCATGGGCATCCGCCGCCGCCCGGCGCGCGAATCGTTCCACTCGCCGCACGATCGTTCCAGCCTCCGCTCCCGTCCCGGCACATACTCCCTCCCACGCCCCCCTCGAACCCTGCTTCCGACCCCGGTCATGCCGCTCGCTCTCGACCACTACCGTACACTTGGCCGCTCCGGCCTCAAGGTGTCCCCCGTTTGTCTCGGCACCATGACCTTCGGCACCGACTGGGGATGGGGCGCCGATGAGGCCACCAGTCGGAGCCTCTTCGACCGCTACGTCGAGGCCGGCGGCAACTTCGTGGATACCGCCGACCTGTACGTGAGTGGCCGCTCGGAAGAGATGCTCGGCCGCTTCATCGCCGACCGCCAGCTTCGAGACCGTATCGTGCTGGCCACGAAATTCTCGTACAACGCCGATCCCGGGAACCCCAACGCGGGTGGGAATGGCCGCAAGAACATGCTGCGCGCCCTCGACGGCTCGCTGCGTCGCCTGCAGACCGACTACGTGGATCTGCTCTGGCTGCATGCGTGGGATCTGCACACGCCGGTGGAGGAGGTGCTGCGGGCTTTCGACGCCCTCGTGCGCAGCGGGCGCGTGCGCTACGTGGGGCTCAGCGATGTACCGGCGTGGTACATGACGCGCCTGCAGACGCTCGCCGACGCCCATCAACTCGAACGCATCATTGCGCTGCAGCCGGAATACTCGCTGGTGGAACGCACCATCGAGCGCGAGCATGTGCCCGCGGCCCGTGCGCTGGGTATCGGCATCACGCCCTGGAGCCCGCTGGCGAGCGGCTTCCTCACGGGCAAGTACGCGCGGGGCGTCGCGAGCGCGGGCCGACTCGAGACCACCAAGGGCTCGGGCAATCCCGCCTTCGAGAAGTTCACCGACCGCAATTGGGCCATTCTCGACACCGTGCGCGCCGTGGCCTCCGAGGTGGGCACGACGCCGGCCCGCGTCGCCCTCGCGTGGGTGCTCGCCCGTCCCGGTGTGTCATCGGTGCTGGTTGGCGCCACCCGGGTCGAGCAGCTCGAGGACAACCTGGCGGCGCTGTCTCTGACGTTGACGGCCGAGCACGTGCACCGACTCGACGCAGTCAGTGCCCTGCCCGCCGCCCACCCGTATTCCTTCTTCGAGCCGCTCATGCAAGGCATGATCAACGGCGGCGTGTCCGTGCAGGGGTTTCCCGACGCATGAACCCAGGCGTCCTACGCGCCACGATCCACGGCCCGCCCGACATCGCGATCAGGTGAACCCCGATGGGCGGGCGCCGGAGTTCCGGCATCTTCACGGGGTGTCCTCATTGCTCCGCCTCCGTCCCCGCTTCGCCGCTACCGCCATGCTCGGGCTCACCATCGGCTGCACGCCGCTCACCGACCGCTTCGACGAGGCGGTGGCCACCGCGGCGGCGAATCAGCCCGCCACCCCGCCGGCGGTCGTCACCGAGGCCGACCTCACCCCCCTCCCCGCACCGGTCGGCCGTTGGCTGCGCCGTGTGGGCGTGGTTGGCCGGCCGCGCGTGCGCAACTTCGTGGTGGACATGCACGCCCAGCTCAATCGCGGCCCCGACGAACCGTGGATGGAGACACCGGTCCTGCAGGTGAGCTTCGTCGCCAACCCCACGCGCCTCTTCCT
>JBEILM010000053.1:0-24412 GCA_040379205.1 Gemmatimonas sp. | reverse complement strand
TGCTCCGAGCTGGCCGACCAGTCACGTCGGCCGACTTGGCGGCTGTGGGCATCTCGCCCTCGCTGGCCGTGCACTACGTCCGGTCGGGGTGGCTGCGTCGGCTGGCACGAGGCGTCTATGCCAGCCCGGACGACGAACTGGCGCTGCATCCGAGTGTGGTGGCCTTGGAGGCGATGTACGAAGGTCTGCATGTGGGCGGCAAGTCCGCGCTCGACTGGGCGGGCGTTCGCCACTTCGTCGAGCAGCGGCCGCTCCTGCATCTCTATGGCTGGCAGTCCAAACGCCTGCCGGCGTGGTTCACGTCGCGTTTTCCGGCGGCATACCATCAGAAGCGCCTGTTCGACGAATCGTCCCATTCGCTGCTGCATGTGAGTCGCTGGCAGGGAGAGGCCGCCATGCCCCTCGTCTCCGAGCCGGAACGCGCCTGGCTCGAACTGCTCAGCGAAGTCGGCGTCCGCCAGCCGCTCAGTGAAGCGCGTGATCTCGCGGAAAGTCTGCAGACTCTGCGCGTACGCGTCTTGCGCGCGCTCCTCCTCCGGTGCCTCAGCGTGAAGACCGTTCGGCTGTGTCTCCAGCTTGGGCGCGAGGCGCGGGCACCATGGGTCGCCAAGCTCGATCCCGCGTCGCTCCCCACCGGCAGCGACAAGCCATGGGTCGCGCGCACGCGTGATGGGCTGCTGGTACTCCCCCCGTGAACGGCGCGTACCTCCGGACGGCCCGCCTGCTGACGCAGGTGGCGCCGAGCGTTTTCGTCGATGACACATTTGCGCTCAAGGGCGGGACCGCGATCAACTTCTACTATCGCAATCTCCCGCGGCTGTCGGTCGATCTTGATCTCGTGTTCTGCGATCACACCCAGCCGCGTGAGGAGGCGCACACACAGATCACGGCACGCGTCAAAGCCATGGCCAGTCGACTGCGGGCGCGTGGTTTCGCGTGTACCGCGCCGACCACGGTTCAGGGCGAAACCAAGCTCGTGGTGCAGCGCGACGACCTCACGGTGAAAGTCGAGGTGAACACCGTCATGCGAGGGACGGTGCACCCCGTGCGAATGGCGGAGTTGACGGAGCGGGCAAGCGACATCCTGCAGGCCGACCTCGAGCTACCCGTGACCTCGCTGGCGGATACATACGGCGGCAAGCTTGCCGCTGCGATGGACCGTCAGCACCCGCGGGACCTGTTCGACGTGCGGGAGCTGTTCGCCCACGAAGGCATCACACCTGCCATCCGGCGTGCCTTCGTGGTCTACGTGGCCAGTCACAACCGACCGGTGCATGAACTGCTCTGTCCACGTGCCAAGGACATCACGCTGGAGTATCAGGGGGCCTTCGCGGGCATGACCACCGATCCGGTGCCGTTGGATGACCTGCTGCAGGCCCGTGCGCGCATGATGCACGAGTTGCAGACCGGACTCGATGCGGCTGAGCGCCGATTTCTGCTGTCGCTCGTCGCCGGTAATCCGGAGTGGGACCTGCTGGGCGTCCCGCACCTCGCGCAGCTGCCGGCGGTGCAGTGGAAGGTGCGGAATCTGGAGACGCTGCGGCGCGAGAATCCAGCGAAGTTCGCCGCGCAACAGGCGCAACTCGTGGAGCAGTTCGCGAAGGTCGGGTAGCGCAACGACTGATGGTGCGCGCGAGGCCCGGATAACTCGGGGTACTGACACGCCATGCGAACGCCCGGACTCGAACCGGGATGGGTTGCCCCGCCAGCTCCTAAGGCTGGTGCGTCTACCAATTTCGCCACGTCCGCGACTGCGACGGCCACTCGCCGCCGCCCCCAATTATAACGACCCGCTGCTCTCCAGCGCGGTCGCCCCGGCCACCGCCTCCCAGCACCGCACCAGCCGCGCAATCGTCTCCCGAATCTCCCCCTCGTTCGTGCCGGGGTGAATGGGACACAGCCGCAACGCCGGCCGCCCCTTCAGCATCGTCGACATTACCAGCGCGTAACCGTCGGCCCGCATCAGGTCCACCACCTGCTGTTGCCGTGCATCCAGCTCCTCGGCCGTCAGCGCGTCGTCGCGCCACCGGAACGTCACGATCCCCATCTGCGCCGGCGTCACGATCTCCCAGCGCGGGTCCTCACGCAACATCGCCTCGGCGGCGTCGGCCATCTCGAAGCCCACCAGGATCGCCCGGCGGAACTCAGCCAGCCCGAACGCCCGCATGGAGAGCCACAGCTTGAGCGCCTTGAACGACCGCGTGAGCTGCACCCCGCGGTCGTAGAAGTTCACATCCTGCTGAATGTGCCGCGACACGTCGGCCAGATAGTCGGCATGATCGTCGTCGTCGATGCGGAACGCCTGCTGCAGATGCCGCGCATCGCGCACCAGCAGGCACCCCAGTTCGTACGGCTGGAAGAGCCACTTGTGCGGATCGAGCGTGATGGAGTCGGCAAGGCCAAGCCCCGGCATGGCCGCCTTGCCGCGTTCGGTGAGCGCTGCCGCCGCGCCGTACGCGCCGTCCACATGCAGCCACAGCCCTTCACGCGCGCACAGCGCCGCCAGCTCCTCGAGCGGGTCCACGGCGCCGGTGTTGGTGGTACCCGCATTGGCCACCACGCAGAAGGGCAGGCGCCCAGCCGCCCGGTCGGCGGCTATGGCGGCTTCGAGCGCCGGCACCGACAGCCGGAACTGTTCGTCGGTAGCCACCGCGCGCCGCTGGTCGCGACCGAAGCCCAGAATGCGCAGCCCCTTGAACATGCTGGAGTGCGTCTGGTCGGAGCAGTACACCACGGCGCGCATGTCGTGACCGCCCAAACGGGCCTCGCGTGCCGCCACGATGGCCGAGAGGTTGGCCATGGAGCCGCCGCTCACCAGAATGCCACCCGCGCCCTCGCGGAGCCCGCACGCCTGGCGCAGCCAGTCAATGACCGTGAGCTCGATCTGCGAGGCCGCCGACGAGGCCAGCCAGTGCCCGGCGAACACGTTGTGGCCACTCATGAGGAAATCGCCCACCACGCTCACGAAGTTCGTGGGACTGGGCACGAACGCGTAGAAGCGCGGGTGGTCGGCCTTGAACGTGTTGGGAAACACGTGCTGCGCGAGGGTGTCGAGCAGCACGTCGATCGGCGTACCCTCCTCCGGTGGCGCCGTATGGAGCAGGCGCACCGTGTCCTCGCGCGACAGCGTACGCGCGGTCGGCGCATCGCGGTTGGTCTCGAAGTGGTCGATGACCATGGCGAGCGCGCGCTCGCCAAGGGCCTGCATGTCGGCGCGGGACAGCTGAAGGGGAGTCGTCACGCGGCGGAATGTAGCGGGGGCCGGGAGTCGAGGGGAATGTAGGCCGCAGCCATCCCCTCCTTCCTCCTCCCTCCCATGCAACGTGCCCTGACGATCGCGCTGGCCCTGGCCCTCTTCGCCCTGCCCACGACTACCCTCACGCGGGCAAAGAAGGTCTGCGCTCCGTCGACATGTTCAAACGGCATGGGCAGACGCCAAACGGGGGGACAGCGGCCACCGTGGCCGACCGTCCCCCCGTTTCGCACGCCGTGTGACTGGCGTTTCTTCGCGATAAGCGTCAGCCGCCCACGCGGATGTTCACCACGCGCTGACCGCCGCCGCGCGGATCGAGCGACTGCACGAGCAGGCTGATGTAGTCGCCATCCTTGAGCCCGGACACGGCGGCTTGCAGGTCGCCGACGTTCTTGATGGCGCGGCGCGGCGTGGGGTAGAGCACTTCGAGCACGATATCGCTCTTGGGGGCAATCTTGTCACGCGCCGGTCCGTCGTCGGCCACGTCCGTCACGCGTACTCCGCGGCCGTTGGTCTTGAGACGGGTGGCCAGCTCCTCGGGAAGCGGCTCCACGGTCAGCCCCAGCTTGCCCGACGCCGGGCTCGCCACCGCTTCCGGGGCGGCCGTGTTCTCCGCCAGGCGGCCGAGGGCCTCGGCTTCGACCAGCTTGACCTTGAAGAGCTTCTTGGTGCCGAAGCGCATGACTTCCACCGGAATCACCTCACCTACCTGACGCGAGCGCACCACCCGCTGCAGGGAGCTCACGCGATCGACCGGCTTGCCGTCGACGGTGACGATCACGTCGCCCACCTCGATGCCGGCGGCCTTGGCCGGCCCGCCATCGGGGGGATTGAAGCCGGCGACCTTCACGCCGGCCACCCGCGCGAGCCCGTTGATGCCGGCATCTTCCGGATCGATGCGACCCACCGACACACCCATGACGGGCAGGCGAACGCGGCCGTCCTTGATGAGGGCGTCGGTGACGTTCTTGACCAGCGTGATGGGGATGGCAAAGCCGTAGCCGGAGTAGAAGCCCGTCTGGCTGGCGATCGCGCTGTTCAGGCCGATGACCTCGCCCCGCAGGTTGATGAGCGGGCCGCCGGAGTTGCCGGGGTTGATGGCGGCGTCGGTCTGGATGAAGTCGGAGATCGTGAAGTCGCCCGAGTTGGGTAGCTGGATCTCCTGACCACGTCCCTTGGCCGAAATGATGCCGGCGGTGACGGTGAAGTCGAGACCGAGCGGGTTGCCCACGGCCAGCACCCACTCGCCGATGCGGGTGCGCTCGTCGTCACCGATGGTGAGCGTGGGCAGCCCCTTGGCGTCGATCTTCACCACGGCCACGTCGGTGGTGGAGTCGGTGCCGACGATCCGGGCCCGGAAGGTGCGGCCGTCACTCAGGGTGATGGACACCTGGTCGGCGTCGGCCACCACGTGATTGTTGGTCACGATGTAGCCGTCGCTGCTCATGATGAAGCCGGAGCCTTCCCCGCGCTGCTGGCGCGGCTGCGGCCCGCCGAACTGCTCGAGGAAGTCTTCCATGCCCTGCGGGGCCCGTCCGCGCAGGTTGGCGCGCGGCCGCGCGATGCGCGTGGTGTTCACCGCGACCACGCCGGGCGTCACGCGCTCGGCGATGTCGGCGAACGTGTTGAGCCCCTCGGGGCCCATGGGCCCGCGAGCGGCCACGGCGGACGGTCGATTACCCGTGGTGCTCTGGGCCCAGCTGATCTTCGTCCAGTCCATCCCGGACGCGAAGAAGACACCACCGGCGAAGCTGAGCGCCGCCGCCGTGGCAAAGCGAAAGCGAGAAGTGCGTGCAGCCATGGGTCGAAATGGGTAAGTGGTGCAGGAGCGAACCTCAGGGGATAAGACACCAAAGCCCCACCGGGAGTTTCCGGCGGGGCTCGGTATCCGGCAAGCCGGACGGGGCGAATCCCGTCCGAAATCCCCGCCTTACTTCTTGTCGTCGACGATCTCGTAGTCGGCTTCGACCACGTCGTCGGCCTTGGCCTGGGCGCCGGTGTCTGCACCGGGCGCAGCGCCTTCCGCTGCCGGCGCGCCTTCGGCGGCCTGCTGCTGGTAGAACGCCTGGCCAGCCTCGCTGTAGGCCTTGCTCAGCTCTTCCTGGGCGGCACGGATCTCGTTGAGATCGTCACCGCGCAGCGCCTTGCGGGCCCGCTCGATGGACGCGTCGATCCGCTCCTTGAGCGGGGCGGCCACCTTGTCGCCCCACTCCTTCACGTTCTTCTCGACTTCGTACGTCTGCGAGTCGAGACGGTTGCGGATCTCGATCTCCTCGCGCCGCTTCTTGTCCTCGGCCGCGTTCTTCTCGGCGTCCTTCACCATGCGGTCGATCTCGTTGTCCGAGAGGCCGCTGGAGGCTTCGATGCGGATCTTCTGCTCCTTGCCCGACGCCTTGTCACGCGCCGTCACATGCAGGATGCCGTTGGCGTCGATGTCGAAGGTGACCTCGACCTGCGGCATGCCGCGCGGAGCGGGCGGGATGCCCGTGAGCTGGAACTTGCCGATGGTGCGGTTGTACACCGCGAGATCGCGCTCGCCCTGCAGCACGTGGATCTCGACCGTGGTCTGGTTGTCGTCGGCCGTGGAGAACGTCTCGGCCTTCTTGGTGGGGATGGTGGTGTTGCGCGGGATGAGCACCGTCATCACGCCGCCGAGCGTCTCGATGCCGAGCGAGAGCGGGGTGACGTCGAGCAGGAGCACATCCTTCTGCTCGCCGGTGAGCACCGCACCCTGGATGGCGGCGCCGACGGCCACGACTTCGTCCGGATTGACGCCCTTGTTGGGCTCCTTGCCGAAGAACTCCTTGACCACCTGTTGGATCTTCGGGATGCGCGTCGAGCCGCCCACGAGAATGACCTCGTCGACCTCGCTCGGCTGCATGCCGGCGTCCTTGAGCGCCTGCTTCATGGGCTCGAGCGTGCGCTGGATGAGGTCATCCACCAGCTGCTCGAACTTGGCGCGGGAGAGCGTGTAGTTGAGGTGCTTGGGGCCCGACTGGTCGGCGGTGATGAACGGCAGGTTGATGTCCGTCGTGCTGGCGCTCGACAGCTCCATCTTGGCCTTTTCTCCGGCTTCCTTGAGGCGCTGGAGCGCCATCGGGTCCTTGGCAAGGTCGATGCCCTGGTCGCGCTTGAACTCGGCCACCAGCCAGTCGATGACGCGCTGGTCGAAGTCGTCACCGCCAAGGTGCGTGTCGCCGTTGGTGGACTTCACCTCGAACTGGCGTGTGCCGTCGACATCGTAGAGCTCGAGGACGGAGATGTCATACGTACCGCCGCCGAGGTCGAAGACGGCGACCTTTTCGTCCTTCTTCTTGTTCTTGTCGAGGCCGTAGGCGAGGGCGGCCGCCGTGGGCTCGTTGATGATGCGCAGCACGTCAAGTCCGGCGATCTTGCCGGCGTCCTTGGTGGCCTGACGCTGGGCATCGTTGAAGTACGCCGGCACGGTGATGACCGCCTTGGTTACCTGGTGGCCCAGGTAGTCCTCGGCGGTCTGCTTCATCTTCTGCAGCACCATGGCCGAGATCTCGGGCGGCGTGTAGCGCTTGCCGGCCACCTCGACCGCCGCCACGTCATTCGGGCCGGCGACGATCTGGTAGGGCACGCGCGACTGCTCCTGCTGGGCCTCCGCCACCCGGCGGCCCATGAAGCGCTTGATCGAGAAGATGGTGTTCTGCGGGTTGGTGACCGCCTGCCGCTTGGCGATCTGCCCGACGAGGCGCTCACCGTCCTTGGTAAAGCCGACCACCGAGGGGGTGGTCCGGCCGCCTTCGGCGTTCGGAATCACCACCGGATCGCCACCTTCCAGCACCGACACCACGGAGTTGGTGGTGCCGAGGTCAATGCCGATTACTTTGTCAGCCATGGGGATCTCGTAGAGGAGGTCCAACGGGAAACGGCGGGATCGCCGTCGCTCGGCTCTGTGAGAGGCAAGGGATGGGCCGCAGAACCGCTGCCGGAGCGGCGGAATTGCCGGGGATTCACCCGTTTTGTAGGCTGCCGCAGCGACAGTCTGCCATTTTGACCTTCTCGGGGTGCCATGTTCCCGATTTCCGACGACAATCCGACCCTCCGAACGCCGGTCATGACGATCGGGGTGCTGATCGTGACCTGGGCGGTCTGGTTCCTGGTGCAGGGGGGCGGCAGTCCGCTGCCGCTGGCGGTCAGTGTGTGCGATCTCGGGTTCGTGCCCGGGGAATTCAGCCGGCAGGCGCCGGTGGGATTCGGGGTGCCGCTGGGCCGGTACGGAGGGCAGGAGCTGTCGTGTGTGATCGACGCCCAGCCGATCAACTGGCTGACCCCCGTCCTTTCGATCTTCCTGCACGGCGGCTGGGGACATCTGATCGGCAACTCGCTGTACCTCTGGGTGTTCGGCAACAATATCGAGGACAGCATGGGGCGTGGCCGGTTCGTGCTCTTCTACCTGCTCACGGGGGCGGCGGCGGCCATGGCGCACCTCGCGGTGAATCCGGGCTCCCCGGTGCCGACGGTCGGGGCGTCGGGGGCGATATCGGGCATCATGGGGGCCTATCTGGTGCTGTACCCGCGCGTACGGGTGCGCACCTTCATCCCCCCGTTCTTCCTCTTGCACTTCCCGGCCTGGGCCGTGCTGATCCTGTGGTTCGGCAGTCAGGTGGTGTCGGGACTCCCCGATCTGTCCCCATTGCGGCGCGAGATCTCCGGCGGCGTGGCGGTGTGGGCGCACATCGGCGGCTTCGTGGTTGGCGCGCTGCTGGCGCGCCTTTTCGAGAATCCCGATCTCGTGCGTCGCCGTCGCGCGGTGTCCGATGCGAAGGTGGTTTGGTCCTGAACGGTTCGGGGCGCGGCGCAGAACGCGCGACGTGTATCGCCTCTGTCACGAACACCGCCGAAAGTGCGGCAGAGAGTGGCGCCAACGCATCGGTGACGCAATCGTTACACGGTTCGCTGCGACGGAGTGATTCGCAGACGCTTGGTTCCCTGCGTCCGGACGCGCCGGTCGAGCGACGACGGTCTCCCCTCAGCCACCCGGTGTTTGTGAAGCTCTTCTCCAAAGACGAAACGTTCTTCGATCACTTCCGGCAGCTCGCCGTGTACATCGGGGATGCCGCCACGCTGCTGCGCACGATGTTCGAGAATCCGGCGAACTCGGCGCAGATTTCCGTCCAGATCAAGAAGGTGGAGACCGAGGGCGACGCCATCGTCCTCCAGATCAACCAGCGCATCGACACCAGCTTCGTGACGCCGCTCGACCGCGAGGATATCCACCTGCTCGCCAAGCGGCTCGACAATGTCATCGACATCATCAACGGCGCCTCCCGCCGCGTGGTCATGTTCCGTGTCCAGACGCCCCGGGACGGCGGCGTGCAGATGGCCGACGTGCTCGTGCGGGCCAGCCGCGAGATCCTCGCGTCGATCGGCGACATCTCCAAGCGGCAGCTGATGATGGAACACGGCCGCGCGGTGAAGCTGCTCGAGGAGGAGGGAGACGTGCTGTACGCCCAGTCGGTGGGCGCGCTGTTCGAGCGGGACGAACCCGCCATCGAGGTGCTCAAGTGGAAGGAAATCTTCGACGCCCTCGAGGATGCCATCGACGAGTGCGAGGATGTGTCCAACACCCTCGAGAGCATCGCGCTCAAGAACAGCTGACGAATCAGGCCTCCTTCCGTGGTCACCTTCGTCATCTTCATCGTCCTCGTCGCGCTCGCCTTCGACTTCATCAACGGCTTTCACGACTCCGCCAACTCGATCGCCACGATCGTCGGCACGCGCGTCCTGAGTCCGCTGGCGGCGGTCATCTGGGCCGCCGTGTTCAACTTCTCGGCGCTCTTCTTCGTCGGCACTGCCGTGGCGAAGTCGGTCGCGGCCGGCTTCATCGACGTCAGCATCGTCGACGCCAACGTGATCCTGGGCGGCCTCATGGGCGCCATCATCTGGAACCTCATCACGTGGTGGTTCGGTATCCCCTCCAGCTCGTCGCACGCGCTCATCGGCGGGTACGCCGGGGCGGCGGTGGCCAAGGTCGGCTTCTCGGCGCTGCTGTGGGGCAAGAAGTGGATCGAAACGCTCTCGGCCATCGTGCTCTCGCCGGGGCTCGGCGCGCTCATGGGCTTCCTGCTCATGGTGCTGGTGTTCAACGTCTTTCGGAACGTCGCCAACGCCAAGGCGGAGCGGGTGTTCCGGGTCATGCAGCTCACCAGCTCCGCACTGCTGTCGCTGGCGCACGGCGGCAATGATGCCCAGAAGACGATGGGCATCATCGTGGGGTTGCTGGTGGCGTCGCAGGCCACGTTCGCCGGCGAGACGGGCATCCTGCGCCACCTGTACGTGACGTCGCTGGACACGATCCCCGTCTGGGTCGAACTCAGCGCCTACACCATGATCTCGCTGGGCACGCTCTTCGGTGGCTGGCGCATCGTGCACACGATGGGCACGCGCATCACCAAGCTGCGTCCGGTTGGTGGCTTCTGTGCCGAAACCGGCGGGGCGATGGTCATCCTGGCGGCCTCCAAGCTCGGCATCCCGGTCAGTACGACGCACACCATCACCGGCGCCATCGTCGGCGTGGGCGCCACCAACCGGCTGTCCGCCGTGCGGTGGGGGCTTGCCAGCCGCATCGTGTGGGCGTGGGTCATCACCATCCCGGCCAGCGCCGCGATGGCGGCGCTCACGTACTGGGCGCTGGCCACATTCAATCCGATCTGACCATGGACGCGTCAGGGGCTTCGGCGGGGGGCGGCGCACCGAAGCCGTCCTCGATGACGTCCCTGGCGTTTCCGTATCTCAATCGCGAGCTGTCCTGGCTGGACTTCAACGCGCGCGTGCTGCACGAGGCGCTCGACGAGCGGGTGCCGCTGCTGGAGCGGCTCAAGTTCCTGGCCATCTTCAGCACCAACCTCGACGAGTTCTACATGGTGCGGGTGGCCGGCCTGCGACGGAAAGTCGCGGCCGGTGCCCCGCAGTACTCGCCGGACCCGCTTGCGCCGGCGGAGCAACTGGTCGCCATTCGCGACCGGGTGAACGACCTGCTCGGCCTGCGCCGGCGCGCACTCCGCAAGGATCTGCTGCCGGCGCTGGAGGCGCACGGCATCGGCCTCGTTTCCATGGATGCGCTCACGGCCGCCGAGCGGGCGCGCGTGCAGGCGTTCTACGAAGCGCAGGTGTTCCCGGTGCTCACGCCGCTGGCGGTCGATCCGGGGCACCCGTTTCCGTACATCAGCAACCTCTCGCTGTCGCTCGCCGTCGACATCCGCGACCCGGTCACGGGCAAGGATCACTTCGCGCGCGTGAAGGTCCCGCGTTCGCTGCCCCGCTGGGTTCCCGTGGGGCGCGGGCACGCCTTCGTGCCACTCGAAGAGGTGATCGGCGCGCATCTCGACACGCTCTTCCCGGGCATGGAGGTGCGGCGCTGGTTCGTCTTCCGCATCACCCGCTACTCCGATCTCGACCTCGGTCAGATGGACCAGCCCGAGGATCTGCTGGAGACGATCGAGCAGCAGGTGTTCCAGCGCCGATTCGGTGAAGTGGTGCGATTGGAGGTGCAGCGCGACATGCCGGCGAGCATCCGGCAGTTGCTGCTCGAGGAACTTGGCGAGAGCGAGACGCAGTTGGTGGCCCCGCTCAGCGAGCAGGATGTGCACGACTCCGACGAACTGCTGGAGCTGGGTGACCTGATGTCGCTGGCCATGCTCGAGGTGCCGGAGCTGCGCGATCCGCCGCATGTGCCGCAGGTGCCGCCGGCGTTCCGCGATGCCCGCAACATCTTTGATGTGATCCGCGAACGCGATGTGCTGGTGCACCATCCGTTCGAGGCGTTCAGCTCGTCCGTCGAGGCATTTCTCGAGGCTGCCGCAAACGATCCGCAGGTGCTGGCCATCAAGATGACGTTGTACCGCACCTCGGGCGACCTGGCGATCGTGCGGGCGCTGACGGAGGCGGCCGAAGCGGGCAAGCAGGTGGCCGTGCTCATCGAACTGCAGGCGCGCTTCGACGAGGCGAACAACATCACCTTCGCCCGCACGATGGAGAGCTACGGCATCCACGTGGCGTATGGCCTGCCCGGTCTCAAGACGCACGCCAAGACCATCCTGGTGGTCCGGCGCGATCCCGACGGCATCCGCCGCTACCTGCACCTCGGCACCGGCAACTACAACTCGAAGACCGCGCGCCTCTACACCGACATGGGGCTGTTCACCTGCAACCCCACGCTGGGCGCCGATCTGTCGGATCTGTTCAACTCGCTCACCGGCGTATCGCGGCAGAAATTCTATCGGCGGCTGGCCGTCGCGCCGGTGACGCTGCGCGCCAAGGTGCTCGAGCTGATCGACCGCGAGACGGTCCACGCGCGGGCCGGCCGCGGTGGCCGCATCATCGCCAAGATGAACGCCCTGGTCGACCCGGAGATCATCCGGGCGCTGTACCGCGCCTCGCAGGCCGGCGTGGAAATCGATCTCATCGTGCGCGGCATCTGCTGCCTGGTGCCGGGGCTGCGCGACATCAGCGAGCGCATTCGGGTGGTCAGCATCATTGGCCGCTTCCTCGAGCATTCGCGGGTGGCCTTCTTCGCCAACGGCGGCAATCCCGAGTACTACATCGGCTCCGCCGACTGGATGCCCCGCAACTTCGACCGCCGCGTGGAGACGATGGTCCCGATCGAGGACCCGGCGCTGCACAAGGGGCTCGACGCGGTCCTCGCCACGTGGTTGGCGGACAACCGGCAGGCGTGGGAGCTTGGTGCCGATGGCACCTATCGGCGGCGGGAGGCGGGCGGGGAGCCGGAACGCGGCACGCACGCGGCCCTGATGGGGGCGCCCTGGGGAGGGGCCACCCCACGCGCGCCACGGCGCAAGCGCAAGAGCTGAGCCCCGCCGGGGACCGACGCCCGGCTATTCGCTTTCGCCGTCGTCGTCGGCGCTGATCTCGGTGCCGTCGGGCATGATCACGACGATGGGTCGGCCGAGTACCGCCTCGAGGAGGTGCCGCTTGCGACTGGCGCCCCAGCACTCGAGTCGCACGTTGGTGGCGCCTTCGGCCTCGCGTACGTGCACCCGGACACTGTCGGCCGTCCACTTCACGGACATGGCACCAACGGCCGCCACGTGGCCGCGGTCCATGCCGTCGGCAAAGCGGAGCAGGGCCGACAGTTTCACGATGCGCTCGCGCATGGCCCGATCGAGCTGGCCGAAACCACGGTGCTTGGCCTTGGGCGGCGCGCTACGGTGATAGCGCGCCACATGGGCAATCACGATCTGTTCACTCGGCGTCATGCCCAGCAACTCGGCGTGCGAAATGAGATGGAACGAGTGCTTGTGGTGCTTCTCGTAGTTGATGTGGTAGCCCACATCGTGCAGCAAGGCGGCGTCGGCCAGCGCCCGCCGATCCTCGGCGGTGAGACCGAGGCGTGCGGCAAGCGCATCGAAGAGCTGCAGCGACAGGGCCTGCACCTGCCGCGAGTGCGGTTCTTCGTAGTGGCAGCGTTCCGCGAATTCACGCACCGAGCGTTCGCGCGCGGTGCCCGGGTCGGCCACCACGGGCGTGACACGCGCCGCTTCCAGCAGCAACCCTTCACGAATGCCGTAGCCGGAGGCCAACAGATCGCGGGGGTCGAAGCGGGCGAGCACCTCGGCGGCCACGGCAAGACCGGCCACGATGATGTCGGAGCGGGCGGGGTTGAGCCCCGGCACGAGCTGGCGTTCGTCGCTGTCGAGACGCTGCAGCCAGTCGAGCACGTGCTCCACCTCCACGCGCGTGATACGCGTGCCGTGCGGTGAGCGCACCGAGACGTGCTGGCGGGCGAGCACCATGCCGGCGAGGTTGGTGAAGGTGCCACCCGACCCGATGACCTGCGCGCCGCGCCAATCCTTCACCGGCACGGCTTTCTTGAGGCCCTCACGCACATGGGCGCGCAACGCGCGCACGCGGCGGGGACGCACGAGCGGACTGAGGAACTTCTCGGTGAGGCGCACGGCACCGAACGGCAGCGACGCCACGCGTTCGATGAGACCGTCCTTGGCCAGGACCAGCTCCAGCGACCCGCCGCCGATGTCCATCACCACGGTGCGGCCGGCGCCCAATTCGAAGTGGGCGAGCGCGCTGCGGAAGCAGAGCAGCGCTTCCTCCTCACCACTCAGTACGCGCACAGATTCACCGGTGGCCGCCTGAATCTGCGCCGTGAAGGTGGCCGAGTTGGAGGCGTCACGCACGGCACTGGTGGCCACGATCTCGATGCGGGCGGCACCGAGCTGACGCGCCAGCGTGACCATGCGCTGCACGGCGGAGACGGCGGCATCGATGGCCACGGGTGACAGGGCACCGGTCGTCTCCAGCCCCTCGCCGAGCCGGGGCATGGCTTTCATTTCATCGACCACCCGGATTTGCCCTGCCGGCGACACGTCGGCGATGATCTGACGGACCGAGTTCGAGCCGATGTCGATGGCAGCGATGCGAACGTCGGTGGCGGGCAGGACAGGGGTCGTCATGAGGTCCGGGCTGGTCGGGCAAGGAGGCGCGCAGGTGCGCCCTGCGGAAGCTATACGTCTCCCCACCCGGCTGCGGAGGGTGCGGCCCCCCGCTACGGCGTCTCCGACGACCGCACGAGCTGCTCGAGTCGCACCACGACGCGCTCGGCGGCCTCGGTGGGGAGCGGCACGTAACCCATGGCCGAGGTCAGGTCACCGGCTTCGAGCAGCGCCCAGCGGAGGAAGTCCACCAGTTGCCGGGTCTGTCGCAGGCCGAGGTTCTCCGGCGCCAGCAGCAGCCAGGTGAAGGACGCCATGGGGTACGATTGCGGGCCGGGGGCATCCACGAGCGAGAGGCGCAGATCGATGGCGCGCTGGGCGGGTGGTGAAACGTCGGGAAGCTGCTCGAGCCTTGCGAAGGCGGCTGACGCGATTTCGAAGGGCATCGGTGACACGAAGCGCCCCGCCCGATTCCGGATATGCGCGACCGGGATGCGATTCTGCCGCGCGTACACAACCTCGACATAACCGATGGCCCCGATGGTCTCCTTGACCGAGGCCGCCACGCCTTCATTGCCGGTGCCGGCTGCGCCAACCGGCCAGGCCACGTTGCGGCCTCGACCGGGACCGGTGGCCCATGCCGGACTGACGGTGGCGAGGTAGTCGGTGAAGATGAACGACGTGCCGCTGGCGTCGGCCCGGTGCACCACACGAATGGGGGCGTCCGGCAGCGTGACAGCCGGATTGAGCTCGGCGATCCGGCGATCGTCCCACCGCGTGAGCCGGCCGAGGAAGATGTCGGCGATGACCTCGCTGCCCAGCCGCAGCGGCCGGTTGAGCCCGGGGAGGTTGTAGGTGAGCGCCACCGCCCCGATCGCGGTGGGCACGTGAACAATCGGAAACGGCGATACCTGCAGTTCCGCGTCGCTGAGGAAGACGTCGGTGGCGCCGAAGTCCACGGTGCGCGCCCGCAGCTGCTCGATTCCGGCTACTGAGCCGATGGAGCGGTAGTTGATGCGTACGCCACGTTCCTGGGCGTAGCTGTTGAACCAGCGTGCGTAGAGCGGATACGGAAAGGTGGCGCCGGCGCCGGTCAGGTCCACGCGCGTGGCCCGCGCGGACGAATCTGCGCGGGCGGAATCGGCGGGGGGGGAGTCTGATGCAGGAGCGCAGGCGGCGAATGCCAGCGCGGCGAGTATCAGGCCCGCGCGCACGCGGCGCGATGAGTGCGTCACAGCGCGTTGGCGTAGCCGAGGAACTTGAAGCGCCCCTGGCGTTCGATGATGCTGCCGAAGAGCCGGCCGGTGAAGGGCGCCGCGGCGCCGGCACGCACCGTGATCGCGCAGTTGCCGTAGACCCGGTTGTCGCCTTCGACGGCGCCGGAATCGGGGCAGGTGAGCTGCTCGAGCGCCACGGACTGGCCGGCGAAGCGCGCGAGCACCTTGGGGAGCCCCTCGTTGGAGCTGGCGAGGATCTGCCCCCATAGCAACTGAGGCGGCGCCTCATACGGGGGCTGGCTCATGGCCGAGGTGGGGTAGTACAGGAACGCGAACTCGGCGCGGTCGAGCACCAGCTTGTTGAGGGCGACGGTATCACTTGCCGAGACTGCCTGGAGCCAACGGCGGACGAGTGCCTCTCGGGAGGCTGCTGCGTGCCGCATGGTGTCCGGTGCGGTCATGCCGTCGCGGAAGCGCCGCAGCTGTTCGGCGATGGGGAGGATGGAGTCGACCACGCCGCCGGCGGCGACGACTTCGGCCACATGGGCCGCTTGCGAGTCGGCGGCGGTGCGAGGGGCGGGCTCGCCGCAGGCGGCGAGCAGTGCGGCTGCGACGACGGCGTGCGAACGGGAGCGCAGGAAGAGTCGGGACATGGGCGAATCGGAGGCCGGGAAATCCGACGGCCGGCGTCGCACCGTGCGACGCCGGCCGTTTCCGGAGAAGGACGACGGGGGCGCGGCGTCGGCCGCTTTGACAAAAGCTACCGCGCCACGCCGGACCGGGTCAGTTGCGGGCGTAGCTGGTCCAGCCTTCCCACCACTTCGTGCCGCCCGGAGCGGCGGCGCCGCGGTAGGCCGTCGGGGTGATGAAGGTGCCGACGCGGGCCGCGATACGCGGGTCGTTGGCGAAGGTGGCGAGACCACCGGTGGCGATCGGTGAATTGGCCGCCGGCGACCAATCGAAGTTGGCGCCGGTGGTGGCGCCGCTCACCGTGGGCAGGTTGGTGAACAGGCTTGCGGCCGTCACCGTCGACGCGCCCACGACGATGTTGGAGTTGCGGTCGGCGAAGGCCGCCGCAGTGCCGAAGTTGGTGGTGCTGCCGGGCGCATCGAAGCCGCCGTCGGTGCCGCCGTTCTCGGCCATGTACACATTGCGCACGATGAGCGAGTCGACGATGAAGCGGTTGTTCGACGTGGAGTCGCGGAGCGAGAAACCGCCACGCGGCCAGCGGGCCATCACGCCGTTGATGTAGTACCCGCCCGTGCCGCGACGCAGCACCGCACCCACGCCGCCGGACCCCGGCACCGTCACGCCGGAGGGCGTACCGATCATGGTGAAGTTGGCGAACACGTTCATGTTGTACAGCCCTTCGTCGCGGCCCGCACTCTGCGCGTTGGCCCCGCTAGGGGCCACGCAGCCACCGCCGTTGCAGCCGTCGATCTCGAAGCCCTGCGGGTCGGCGGACACGGCACCGGCGCCCGGACGCGGGGTGAGGAACGTGGTCTGGAGGCCGATCAGGAACTGGTTGAGGCCGCGGTAGCCTTCCGAGCCGTCGAAGTGGTCGTCGCCCGACTCGTACGACACGAGGTAGCGGCCGTTGACCGTGCCACCGAACCACTCGAAGTGGTCGTCGAGGCCGGCGAGGGCCTGCACGTATTCGATGGTCGTTCCGTTCCCGACGGCGCCAAGCGTCACCGAGTTGAGCTCGGCGTCGGTCAGCGTCGCATAACCGGCGAACTCCACACGCACGTAGCGCAGGGTGCCGCTGTTGTCGGTGTCCACCGTACCGCCCGTGTAGACGATACCGGCCGGGTTGGCGCCCACCACCGAACCATTCGAGCCTTCGACGATCACATTGCCGGTGCGGTTGGCGCGGGCGTTCCCCACAATGACCAGGCCGCCCCAGTCACCTGGTGCACGGTTGCCCGGCGCGCGCTGCGACGTGAAGACGATCGGGGCCGCCGCGGTGCCGTCGGCCACGATGCGGGCGCCGCGCAGCACGAACAGGGCCGACCCGAGTGCGGTGGTGTCGCCGACGATCCGCGTGCCGGCGTTGACGGTGAGCGTGGCGCCGCTGTTCACGTACACGAAGCCGCGCAGTACATAGTTCGTGTCCGGCGTGAGCGTGCGGTTGGCCGCGATGGAGCCGCTGAGCACCACCGTGGGGTTGGCGGCCACGGCGTAGGCCACCGTCACGTTGGCGGTGGCGTTCGAGGCCACCGTGGCCGGCGAACCGGTGATGGTGGCGTTGTAGCGGATGTTGTTGTTGAGGATCTGGGTGGCGGCCACCGTGTAGCTGCCGGGCGCCACCGAGATGGTGCTGCTGCTCTGCACCGTCTGCGAGAAGTTGTTGGGGCCGGTGACCGTGACCGAGCCGCTGACGCCCGAGGGCAGGCCGGAGACGGTGATGGCAAGCGAGCCGTTCGCAGGCGTGGTCGGCGTGGTCGGGCCGTCGTCATTGCTGCTGCAGGCAGCAAGCGCCAGGGCGGCCAGCGACGAGAGGGCGAGGGCGCGGAAGCGCGCAGTCATCGTCATCAGGAATCCAGGTTGGGGGAGGCACGGGTACCGCGACCGCGGCACACTGGGAAGAAGGCGGACCTGTGTGCCGGACACGTCATGGCCCGGTCACGGTTGTGTCACCGTGCCGGGCCTTGGTCACAATCCCCGTGGGAGCGCCACCGTGGCGCCCCCCGTCCGTTGGCCTACTGCCGCCAGCTGAAGCCCATCGACAGCGTGCGGCCCGAGTTGAAGCCTTCGCGCTCGAGAGTACCCTGCATGAAGCTGGTGCGGGCATCGAGCAGGTTGCGGGCATCGACGCGCGCCGACAGGCTGCCCCACACGGGGAAGCGGAGCGACAGGTCCACGAGGTGCCGCGGGCGCTCCACGATGTTGGGGAGCGGCACCACACCGGCGGCGGTGATGCGCTCGCCGACCACGTTGTAGAGAATCGTGGCGTTGGTGCTCCCCGACATCGACGAGTAGGTAAGGCCGGCATTGACGACATACGGCGCCTGGCCCACGAGGCGACGGGTGGCGTCGGTCACCGTGAGCCCACCCGCGGCGTCAAGCTCCACCGACGAGTTCATGAGCGTCAGGTTGCTGAAGCCGGTGAACGATTCGCCCCACGCGCCAAGGAAGCCGAGCTGCTTGCGCATCTCGAGTTCCACGCCAAGGTTCGTGGCGCTCAGGGCGTTCTGATACTGCGCCTGATAGGCGCCCGAGGTGGCCTGTTCGAGGCGCTCGATCGGCCGATCGAACCGCTTGGCGAACACCCCCACGCTCAGTACTTCCCCGGGATTCGGGAAGGCTTCCCAGCGCAGGTCCACGTTGTCGATGAGCGACCGCACGAGCGCCGCGTTGCCGGTCACGCTCACGCCGCCAAGCACGTCGCGGAAGGTCACCGGTGCCAGCTCGCGGTACTCGGGGCGGGCGAGTGTCCGCGTGATGCCGAAGCGGAGGTTCTGCGTTTCCGTGAGGCGCGTGTTGAGCAGCAGCGACGGCAGCACGTCGGTGTTGTTCAGGGCGGCGTTGGCGGTGAACCCGCCCTGCGTGGACGCCGCCACGTTGATGCGCGCCTGCTCGAGCCGGGCGCCGGCAATCATGCGGATGCGCGACGTCAGCCCCACGTCGGTCATGACGTAGCCCGCCGCGGTGCGGTCGTCGGCCGTGTACGACCCGGCCTGCCCGATGGGCTGGACGTTGATGGCGGTGCAGGTTTCGCACGCCTGCTCGGCACCGAAGATGACGTCGGCCGACTGGCGCACGATGCTCTCATCGGCCCGCGTGATGAAGGCGAAGATGGGCGCCTCGGAGCGGCGATCGGTGGTGCGTAGGTACGCGCCGAACTTGAGCGTGTTCTGGCTGGCCACCGAGCCGAGATTGATGGTGTGGTCCACCTGCCCCGTAAGGTTGTTCTCCTCGAGGTCGAAGTACAGGCGACGCGCGCCGTCGAGCGAGGAGAGAATCTGGTACGGGCCTTCCGGCGTCCGCACGTACACCACGTCGGAACGATCGGGCTCGCGGCGGGTGGTGTTGCCGTACGACAGCGACCACGCCGTCTTGTTGCGCTCGCCCAGCTGGTGCTCACCCATGCCTGTCATCGTGGCCACGCCGCGCTCCACATACCGGAGCGTTGTACGGGCAATGCTGTCGCCGAGGTTCTCGTCGAAACCGCGGTCCTGCCGGGCCTCGTTGTCCGCGCTGCGGGTGACCGTGCTGTTGAGCGAGAGCCGCGAGGCCTTGCCGATCAGGGTGGCCAGATTGGCGATGCCGCCCCACTGGGCACTGCTGCGTCCCGTCTGGCCGCGCACTTCGGTGAGAGGCACCACCGTGTTGTTGGCGCCCTGGTTACCCACGGCGTAGCGCTCGTCGGCCCGCACTTCCTCGCTGTAGCCGTAGTTGCCGCTCACCACGTAGCCGATGCGCTTGCCGAAAATGGTGTTGCCGCCGGTGGACAGGCCGAACGATCCATTGAGACCGCCGCCGCGCGGCGTCGGGCTCCAGACGTTGCGTTGCTGCCGCGCCATCTGGTTGAACTGCGACTGCGGGATGGAGCCGAGGAAGTTCGCCGAGGCGATGGCGTCGGGCATACGCCGCGCGTTACCGGCCATGCCGAACAGCTCGCCGCCGGCGCGCGGGGCGAAGGGCAGCGTCTGGCCGAGGACACGGTCGCCGAAGCCGAAGCTCGAGGAGTAGTTGACCTGGCGCCGAGCGGGAAACTCCCGCGTCCGGATGTTCACATTGGCGCCGGCGAAGTCGCCGGGCTGGTCGGGCGTGAACGTCTTGCTGGTGGTGACATCCTGCAGCAGGCTGGCCGGGAAGAGGTCGAGCGGCACGACCTTGCGCTCGGGCTCCGGGCTCGGGATGCGGGCGCCGTTGAGCGAAGCGGTGGTATAGCGCTCGCTGAGCCCGCGCACCTGCAGGTACTTGCCGTCCTGCACACTCACGCCGCTGACGCGCTGGGCGGCGGCCGCGGCGTCGTTGTCCGGGCTGCGCGCGATCTGCTCGGCGGTGATGGCATTCACCACGTTGGTGGCGTTGCGCTGCTGGTTGAGCGCCTCGTTCACCGTGCCCTTTTCCTTGGTGGCCGTCACGCTCACGGCAGCGAGCTGCAGCTCGGCGGTGGTCAGGGTGACATCCTGTTCCACGGCTCCATTGGCCGGGATGACGATACCGGTAATGGTCTTGGGGCCGTAGCCGATGCGACGGACCTGCAGCGTGGTGGTCCCGGCGGGCACCTTGAGCAGGATGTAACGCCCATCGACCCCGGACTGGGTGCCGAAGGGGGTGCCGACCACCTGGATCTGCGCAGCGGTGATCCCCTGACCGGTTGCCGCATCGACGATGCGGCCGGAGATCTTGCCGGTGGGGACCTCGGCGCCCTGCGCCGACGCCGTAACGGGAAGCAACACGGGCACGACGGCGAAGGTGCACGCCAGCAGCAGACGGCGAGCGACACCGGACAGCGCGTGGGCGGAAGGCCGCATGGAGACTCTGGGTCGAAAGGGCAACGATCGTTAACGGAGCAGCCGGAAGGCGCTCCTGACGCTGCGAAAGCTCCGTGACCCAGGTTTCGAACAGCGCACGATCGTGCAACGACTCTGTCACGGCCGCGACCTGTCCCCGTCCCGCCAATGACGAAATTCCGGCCGCCCCCGTCTGGTGCGACCGGCGTCGTCGTTGTATAGTCGCGACAGTATGGTGCCACCTGATCAGACGCTACACCGGCGACGCGTCGCGTCGCCGCCGCCCACCGACCCCCAGACGCGTGCCGAGGCCTTGTCCGTCGCGGCTCGGGCGCTCCGTTCCGCCGAGCACGTGTGCGTGCTCACCGGCGCCGGCATATCGGCCGAGAGTGGGATTCCGACCTTCCGGGAGGCCCAGACCGGGATCTGGGCGCAGTATTCGCCGCAGGAGCTGGCGACCCCGGAGGCCTTTGCGGCCAATCCGACGCGCGTGTGGCAGTGGTATGCCGCCCGCCGCGGCATGGTGCGCGGGGCGCAGCCCAATCCGGCGCATGCGGCGCTCGTCACGCTGGCATCGCGTGTCGCGCACTGCACGCTGATCACGCAGAACGTCGATGACCTGCACGAGCGGGCCGGCAGTCGGGACCTCGTGCGCCTGCACGGCTCGCTGATGCACGCCCGCTGCAGCGCCGGGTGCCCGGGCACGGTGCTCTCCACCGACGAACAGCACGCCGCGGTGCCCTCCTGCCACAGCTGCGGCGCGCCGATGCGCCCCGATGTGGTGTGGTTCGGGGAGCCGATGCCCATGGGCCCGTTCGAGGCCGCGAGGAACGCGGCCGTGGCCTGTGACGTGTTTCTGTCGGTGGGCACCTCAAATATCGTCGAGCCCGCTGCTTCGCTTCCCTGGATTTCCGCCACCCACGGGGCCACGGTGATCGTGGTCAACCCCACCATGGACGGGCAGCGCAAGGGGCCCAGCATCCTGCCCATCGAAGGGCCCGCTGGCGTGATGCTGCCGAGGCTGATCGCCGAGGCCTTTGCCGGCCGTCGGCCGCGTCGTCAGTCCGACTGAGGGCGCGGCAGCCAGCAGGCAATCGTGGTGCCCACCCCGACGGTGCTTTCGGCGGTCACGCGACCCCCGTGCGCCTCGGTGAGGTGACGCACGATGGCGAGACCGAGGCCGGTGCCCCCCGCCTCGCGTGAACGCCCGGGATCGGCCCGGTAGAAGCGCTCGAAGATGCGCGGCAGGTGCTCGGCGCCGATCCCCGACCCGGTGTCGCGCACCCCGATCCACACCCCGCCCGCGTCCGCCGCGGAGAACAGCTCCACCTTCCCCGCGATGGTGTGCCGCAGTGCATTCTCGGCGAGGTTGCTGAGGATCTGCCGGGCCGCTGTTTCGTCGCAGTACACGTGGCTGGCGTTCGCCCCGATGTCGGTGCGCAGCTGGACCCCTTTGCCGGCGGCGATTGCCTGCAGCGGCGTGAGCACCTCGGTGGCCACTTCGCGCAGGTCCAATTGGTCCGGGGCCGGCACCCAGCCGCCCGACTCGATGCGCGACAGGTCGAGCAGGTCGTCCACGATCCGCTGCATGCGCTGCACGTTGGCTTCGGCCATGCCGAGGAACTGCCGCCGCAGGTCGGTGGGCAGCTCCTCGTCCTGGAGCGTTTCCACGAAGCCGCTGATGATCGTGAGCGGCGTCCGCAGTTCGTGCGAGACGTTGGCCACGAAGTCGCTGCGGACCGTCTCGAGGCGCCGGATCGTGGTGAGATCGAGCAGAGCCAGCACGGCGCCGCCCCCCCGCAACGGGCGCACGGTGAGCACGAGCGTGCGGTCATCCACGCGGACTTCGCGCACGATGGTGGACGAGCCGGAGAGGACCAGCTGAAGCGAGTCCTGCAGGCCGCTCTGTTGCGGCAATTCGCTGGCCGGAAACGGCAGCGCCTGGCGCAGCCCCAGCAGCTGCCGCCCCGTTTCGTTGATGCGCACCACCCGCTTGCGCGCATCGACGGCGATGACGCCTTCGTTGAGCGACTCGGTGAGGGCCACCAGCAGCGCCTCCTCCGACTGCAGCTCCCAGAGGCGCGTCTCGAGCTGCTCGCTCATGCGGCGCAGGGCGTCGGCGAGGTCGCCGACCTCTCCCCCCACCAGGGTGCGCGACGGGCGACGCGACAGGTCGCCCGAGGCCAAGCTCAGCGCGATGTCCCGCAGCTCCTCGATGGGGCGGGCCACCGGCAGGGCCAGCATGCGGGCCAGCACCACGCCGATGGCCAGGGTAATCACGCCGGCCACCGCGATGTCGCTGCGGATGCCCGAGAGCAGGGCATCGTCCACCACGGTGGCGACGACGCCGTCGGCTCGGACGTGATGCCGCACCCGCCACTCCACGACCACCAGCACGATGGTCATGAGCAGCGCGATGATGATGAGGCTGTTGACGACGAGGCGTTGAGTGAGACGCACGGGCGCGCGGCGTCAGGCGCCGCGTGAAGCCGATGTCCGCAGCCGGTAGCCGAAGCCTCGCACGGTCTCGATCAGGTCGCCGGCGGCGCCCAGCTTGGTGCGCAGGCGCTGCACGTGCATGTCCACGGTGCGCGTCTGGATGTCAGGCGCTGCTTCCCACACGGTCTCCAGCAGGTGCCCGCGCCCCTGCACCCGGCCGCGTCGCTCGGCCAGCGTGAGCAGGAGCTTGAACTCGGTGGGCGTGAGGTCCACGGCGTCGCCATCCACCTTGACGATCATTGCGGCGCGGTCGATCTGCATGGGGCCGATCACGATGGCGTCGGCGCTCGCGGTGCTCGGCGTGCCGGTGCGCCGCAGGATGGCGGCCACCCGCAGCACCAGCTCGGCAGGCGAGAAGGGCTTGGTGAGGTAGTCGTCGGCGCCAAGCGACAGGCCCCGGATGCGATCGGGCTCCTCACGGCGGGCCGTGAGCATCAGGACGGCGATGTCGCGCGTACTGTCGTCGCTGCGCAACTGCTCGAGCACGTCGAAGCCGGACATCCCCGGCAGCATGAGGTCGAGCACCACGAGCGATGGGCGCTCCCGGCGCGCGAGTTCAAGGGCGTCCTGCCCCGAGGCGGCTGTGGAGACCCGATAGCCTGCCTTGGCGAGGTGATACGCGACGAGGGCGACGATTTCCGGCTCATCATCGACGACGAGGATGCGATCAGCGACTGGCGGGGCAGGATTCATCGACGGGTCAGGTAGGTCCGACGTCCGCAGGCACGGCGACCGTGGCCAGCGGCGTACGCGACGACGCACGGGCGTGCAGTCGTCGTTGGATCTTGGCGACGATCATTTCGATGGCCACCGTGTTGCTGCCGCCGCGTGTCACGATGACATCGGCGTACCGCTTGCTGGGCTCCACGAACTGCAGGTGCATCGGCTGGACGGTGGTGAGGTACTGCTCGAGTACCGATTCCAGCGTCCGCCCGCGCACCCGGGTGTCCCGGCGGATCCGGCGAATGAGCCGGATGTCGGGATCGGCGTCCACGAACACCTTCACGTCACACTGCGCCCGCACGTTCGCATCGGCGAGCAGCAGGATGCCGTCGATCACCACCACGTCCGCCGGGTCGATGCGCCGGGTGAGGGCGCTGCGGGCATGCGTCGCGAACTCGTAGACCGGCATGTCCACCGGCTCGCCCCGCGTGAGTGCGGCGAGGTGCTCGGTCAGCAGATCGACGTCGAAGGCATCGGGGTGATCCCAGTTGACGGCGTGCAGCTGCTCGAGCGAGAGATGCCGGAAATCCCGGTAGTACGCATCCATCTCGAGGAAGGCGACCGAGGCGTCGGGCAGCGCTTCTGCCACTTTCCGGGCCACGGTGGACTTGCCCGAGCCGGTTCCGCCCGCGATGCCGATGACCAGCGGTTTCATGAGCGGATGTTCCGGTTCGTCCACGACACGATGGACAACCTGTCGGGGGGTCGTGTCCGGTTCGCCACGACGGTGTAACGACTTGGTATCGGCGGCCGGAGCCGATGCACGGAGAACGCTGCAACTTCGCGCGGGCAGGCGGGGCGCGGCAAGGCGGATTCCGG
>JBEILM010000052.1:0-24518 GCA_040379205.1 Gemmatimonas sp. | reverse complement strand
TGACGGCCGAGCAGCACGAACTCGCGTACTGACAGTGGCAGCACCGGCTCCTCACGCTGCGGTACGATGGCCACCTCACGGGCCAGCGCTCGCGAGTCCATGGCCGCGATGTCGTGCCCGTCGAGCGTGATGCGACCGACGCGTACCGGAGCCCGCCGCAGCAGCGTGCGCACCAGGCTGCTCTTGCCGCTCCCGTTGGGGCCGACCACGGCAGTGATCCGCCCCGGCTCGGCTCGCAACGACACACCGCGCAGTGCGGGCGTCTCGCGCCCCGGGTACTGCACGGTGACCTGATCGAAGGCCAGCGCGGGGGCGTCGCGCAGGGCGGTGCCCCTCACGCCGCCACCTTGCGCAGGCGCATCAGAAAGAACGGCACCCCCACCAGCGCCGTCACCGCGCCCAGTGGCAGTTCGGCCGGCGCGCGCCCGGTGCGCGCGAGTACGTCGGCAGCCACCAGCAGCGTGGCGCCGTACAACGCCGACATCAGCATCATCGGCCGGTGCCGCCGCGCCCCAAGCGCCCGCACGAGATTGGGCACCACCAGCCCCACGAACCCGACCAGCCCTGCCGCCGCCACCGTCGCCGCCGCGAGCCAGCTGGCGAGCAGGAAGATCCGGCGCGACGCCCGGTCGACATCCACGCCGAGCGCGGCGGCAGGTTCGCTGCCAAGGGCGAGCACGTCGAGTTCGCGCGCCTGCCACACGAGCAAGCCACCGAAGAGCGCCACGGCCGCCCCGCTGCGCGCCACCGACGCCCACGACGCATCGGCTGCCGAACCCATCATCCACCACAAGGCGCCGCGCAGTCGGTCGGGCGGCGCATCGGCAAGCGCCACCAGAATGGCGGCATTGGCGAACGCGCCCACCACCACGCCCGCCATGAGCAGCAGCCGCGTATCGCCGGAACCACCCACGACGCGCGCCAGACCGGTCACCACGAGTGTCGCCAGCGCCGCGCCGCCGAACGCGCTGGCGGTGACCCACGTCGGTCCGTCGATGCCGAGGGCCATGGCGAGCACCGCGCCCACGGCTGCCCCGCCCGACACGCCGAGCAGGTACGGTTCGGCGAGCGGATTGCGCAGCGTACCCTGCAGCGCCCCACCACTCATGGCCAGCCCCGCCCCGATGAGCGCGGCGAGCATCACGCGCGGTGCGCGCAGCGTGCGCACGATGGAGATCGTTGCGGCATCGCCCTGCCCCTGCATCGCCTCGAACACGGCCGACAGCGGCAGGGGCACCGCGCCCACGGCGAGGCCCAGCAGGCACACGAGCAGCAGCAGCACGCCGCCGCCGCCCCACGCCCAGCCCTGACGGCCGACGGTTCGCGCGGACGGATCGTTCATCGCAGCGAGTCGGCGAGCGCGGGGTGCAGCGCGCGCGCGAGATGCACCGCCGCCATGCCGAGCACCACGGACGGACGTCCGGTGAGGGCCGGATCCTCGAGGATGAACTGCTTGCCGCTGATGGCGGGAATGGTACGCCACGACGCGTTGACCGCGAGCGCCGTGGCCTGCCGCTCACTGGTCACCACGAACTGCGGCGCCCGTCGCACGATCTCCTCGATGCTCACCGACGGCGACGGCGACGCCATGTCGTGAAAGACGTTGCGGGCGCCGGCGATGGTGAGGAGTTCATCGAGATAGCTGCCGCCACCGATGACCATCGGGGGCGTGGCCCACACTGGCCACACCACGCGAGGCCGGAGATCCGGCGGCAGAGCGGCCGTGACACGCTGCACGCGGTTGAGCGTGGCCTGCACGGAGTCACTGACCGCGCGCGCGCTCGCTTGTGCACCCAACGCCACGCCGAGCGTGCGCAGGAGCGCGTGAAAGTGCGCGATGCGATCGACACGCACCGCCAGCGTGCGCACGCCGGCGCGTGCGAGTTGGTCAGCCGCGCCGCGGTTCTCGGCGGTGGCGTACAGAATGACCAGGCTGGGGCGCTGAGCGAGCACCGCCTCGACGGCGGGGCGAACGCCGTCCCCCACGGCCGGAACCGCACGCGCGGCGTCGGGGAACTCATCCCACTTGGAGCGACCCACGAGACGACCGCCGGCCCCGATCGCGAAGATGGCTTCGGTGGCGGTGGGATTGAGCGACACGACCCGCTCGGCGTGACGGGCGTCCGTGGGCAGCGGGGCACCGAAATCATCGGTATCGGCCGGCGCAGGCGCACGCGAGGCGATCGCCGGCACCGACGTCGAGTCGGTGCGCGCCGCTGGCGATTCCGCGCAGGCACCGAGCAGGCCGCCAAGAAACGGCAGCAGCCTGCGGCATGCGCGGCGTCTGAATCGTGGGTGAGGAAACACGACGGGCGTCCTCTCCCACGAGAAGACGCCCGGGCATACATGGCACCGATCGGGACGACCGATACCACGATTGCACGAGCCCCCCCTCGAGGGTCTTCGTCAAAGAGAGAGCGCGGGTCGTCTCCTGGCTCCGGGTGGCGCGCCTGCGCCCGGCATCACTCACCTTCCCGATCCGGAGATCAGTGGTGTCCCGAGTGATGCGGTCATCGTGGTGACGGAGAACCTCCCGACACCCCGATGCATCCCGTTACAGTGGCGGGGCCGCGCCGGCATTGCACCGGCTTCCGTGTCCCGCGCTCGAAATCAGTTGTCATCGCACCGTGTGTGCGACAGTCCGAACTTACCGTTCGACGGGTACGCCGGCAAGCGCCTGCGACAGCGCCGTCTTGAGTTCGGCGCGCCGCTGCTCGTAGGCCAGGCGCACGGCCTCCGACGGCGATTCCTGCCTGGCGAATGTCGCATCCAGCGCGGCGATTTCCTGCGCCAGCCGGTCGGCGATCGGAATCTCGGGTTCCTGCGGACGGAGCGTCGGCAGCGCGTTGCCGCGTTTGCTCGCCGCGCGCTGCATGGAGCGCGTCAGCGCCAGCATCATGAAGAAGCCGACGGCGACGAGCAGCCCGGCGATGTAGAGATTGCGCCCGGGCGTGGCCGAGGACGGCAGGTCAATGACGAGCGGCACGTCCGGCTTCATGTCCTGCGCCAGGAACCGGCGGAAGTTGCGCCCTTCGAGGGTGACCGGAGCGACGGCGGTGAATCCCTCGCCCTTGACCGTGCCCTGCGCCTCTTCGAGCAGCACCTCGAACACTACGGCCCCACCCTCGCTGCGCAGCGCCAGCGGGAAGCTGCTGTTGGGCAGCTTGTACGAGTAGGCGATCTGCTTGATCCCGGGCGCGATCGGCGCGAACACGGCGACGCGTCCGGGTTGCGCCACGAAGGCGTCGGGCGAGATCTCGCCTTCGTTGGCGCGCAGGTCGCGGGCCGCGGCCGGCACGCTCATGCTCCACGTGGGCGGCGGTGCCTCGCCGTTCGCCGCCACCAGCGTGGTGAGGCTGTCATTGGAGACCTCGAACACTTCGACGACCGTGCGCATCTCCGTGCTGTCGGACGTGCTCACGATGAGGTGGCGGCCCTTGATCGACAGCGGGAAGGTGCGCGAGGTGGTATCGAACACGGTGATCTCCGTGTCGTCTCCCCGTGCATCCTGGGTGCGCAGCGGCGCCGTGAAGTAGGCGATGCCGGCGTAGGTGGTGGACGCGAAGTACACCGCGTCGCTGGTACCGAAGGGGGTGTAGCGGAAACGATAGCGCCCCGCCGCGTCGGTGCGCACCGAATCGATGGGGCCGGCGGATTCGCGGGCCACCCGATGCAGCGTCACCCACACACCGGGCGTGGGGCCCATGCCCGTGGAGTCGCCGCGCTCGCCCATGGGGCGCCGGACACGCCCTTCGACGGTGCGGGACGGCGACGTCCCCACTTGCGCACCCACTGGTGTACTCGCTTGCGGACTCGCCTGCGCGCCTGCCACCTCGGCGACGCTCAGCGAGAGGACCGACCACAGCAGCGGGGCACACAGCACCCGCCGCACGCTTTCCATGCAACGTGACATCAGCAGACCGACACGGGATCAGGGCGAGAACTTTCCGAAGTCTTCAGGACGCAGGCGCTCCAGATACGCCTTGAGCTGCTCGGAGGTGAGGTCCCCCTCCGGAGGCGTCGGGGGCACATCGGGTGCTTCGTCCGCCTCTCCATCCAGTTCGGTCAGCAGCGACGCCGACGCGTAAATGGGCGCCGACAACCGCAGCGCGATGGCGATGCTGTCCGAAGGGCGGGCGTCGAACTCCACCACACCGGCGGGACCGGCGATCTGGAGTTCGGCATAATAGGTGCTCTTCTCGACGCGGGTGATGGAGACGCGCCGCAGCGTGCCCCCCAGCCCCGTGATGAGCGCCTTGCAGAGATCGTGTGTGAGCGGGCGCTCGCGGTGGATCTGGTTGAGCTGCTCGGCAATGGACACCGCTTCCGGCTGGCCGATCCAGATGGGCAGCACGCGGTGGCCGTGGCGCTCGCGCAGGATCACCACGTAGCCCCCGGACGTGCTGTCGAGCCCGAGACGCGCAACCACGACTTCGACCATCATGCGTGCGCCCGCCAGCGGCCACTCAGGGCGACGGACACGGCGCATCCCGGTGCACCGCACGGCACGCGTGCCGGGACGCACCGGGAGGCCGACATCGGCTCAGCGAACGGCGCGCTTGAGCGCCGCCACCTGATCGGTCCGCTCCCACGTGAACGTGGTGCGCGCCGTCCGGCCACGCCCGATGGTCTCCGGCTTGCGCCCGAAGTGCCCGTAGGCGGCGGTGGCATGGTAGATGGGCTTGCGCAGGTCGAGCGCCTTGCTGATGCCGCGCGGCGTGAGGTCGAACACGTCGCGCACGGCGGCCTCGATCACCGCATCCGGCACTTCACCGGTGCCGAAGGTCTGCACGTACACCGACACCGGCTCGGCGACGCCGATGGCGTAGGCCACCTGCACTTCGCAGCGGCGCGCGAGTTTGGCGGCGACGATGTTCTTGGCCACCCAACGGGCCGCGTAGCAGGCCGAGCGATCCACCTTGGAGGGATCCTTGCCGCTGAAGGCGCCGCCGCCATGGCGGCCCATGCCGCCGTAGGTGTCGACGATGATCTTGCGGCCGGTGAGCCCGGCATCCCCCTGCGGCCCGCCGATGACGAAACGGCCCGTGGGGTTGATGTGCGTCTTGAGCTTGCGCCCCACGTACTCGGCCGGCAGCACGGCGTGGATGACGTCGTCGAGAATGGCGCGGCGCAGCCGCGTGTTCGACACCTTCTCATCGTGCTGCGTGGAGATCACCACCGTGTCGACGGCCACCGGCATGTTGCCCTCGTACACCACGCTCACCTGCGCCTTGCCGTCGGGACGGAGCCACGGCAGCGTACCGTCCTTGCGCAGCACCGACAGACGGTGCGTGAGCGCATGGGCGAGCTGGATGGGGAGCGGCATGAGCTCCGGCGTCTCATCGGTGGCGTAGCCGAACATCATGCCCTGGTCGCCGGCACCGCCGGTGTCCACGCCCTGCGCAATGTCGGGCGACTGGCGGTCGATGGTGCTCATCACGGCGCAGGTCTTGGCGTCGAAGCCGAATTCGGCGTTGTTGTAGCCGATGGCGTCGATCGTCTGCCGCACGATCTCCGGCAGGTGCACGTAGGCCGACGTCGTGATCTCACCGGCGATGACGGCCAGGCCGGTGGTGACCAGCGTCTCGCAGGCCACACGCGCCGCCGGGTCCTCGGTGAGGATGGCGTCGAGGACGGCATCGGAGATCTGGTCGGCGATCTTGTCCGGGTGTCCCTCGGTGACGGACTCCGACGTGAAGAGATGACGATCGGCCACGCAGTGCGCTCGGGAAAAGGGTGAATGGGTATTGCAGGGAACGGTATTAGCGGTCGAGCTCTGCGCGCAACCGACGCCGGAGCAGCGTTTCCGCCTCCCGCGCCGTATGGGCTGCCTGCGCCGCCTGGGCGGCCTCCCGGGCCGCCTCCATGCGCACCCCGCGGATGATGCGCTTGACGTCGGCCACCGCACGCGGGGCGACGCTGAGCTGGCGCAGCCCCAGTCCCAGCAGCGCGAAGACGGCCAGCGGCTGCGAAGCCATCTCGCCGCACACACACACGTCGATGCCGTTGGCCGCGCCGGTGGCCTGGACCTGCGCCATGAGGCGCAGCACGGCCGGATGGAACGGCGTGTAGCGGGGCGCCAGGTTGGCGTTGCCCCGATCGACGGCCAGGGTGTACTGCACCAGGTCGTTCGACCCGATGCTGAAGAAATCGACGTCCCGCACCAGGGTATCGCTGGCGACCGCTGCGGCCGGCGTCTCGACCATGACGCCCAGCGGCACCTCGGCCCGGAACGGTACATGGCGTGCCGCCAGCTCCTCGACGGCCTCCTCCATCAGTTGCCGCGTCTCGCGCACCTCGTCCACGGTGACCACCAGCGGCAGCATGATGCGCAGGTCGCCGTGCACGGCGGCCCGCAGCAGCGCCCGCAGCTGCACCTTGAACAGATCACGCTCGTCGAGGCACATGCGGATGGCGCGCCAGCCGAGGAACGGATTCGCCTCGGAGGGAAAGCCGCCAACCGGCAGCTTGTCGCCGCCCACGTCGAAGGTGCGGATGATGACCGGGCGTCCGCCGAACGCCTGCACCACCCGCCGATACGCGCGGTACTGCTCGTCCTCGTCGGGCATGGTGGTGCGGCCGACCACGAGGAACTCGGTGCGCATGAGGCCTACGCCGTCGGCCCCGCTGGTGGCGGCCAGCTCGGCCTCGTCAGGAATGTCGACGTTGGCGCGAATGACCATCCGGGTCCCATCGCGGGTGACGGGCTCGCTGTGAGCGAGTTCGCGAAGCACGTCGGCGCGTCCGGCTTCGTCGGCCACGCGCTGCCGGGCCTCGGCGATCTCGTCGTCGCTGGGCGCGATGAGCAGCGTGCCCTCGCCGCCGTCGAGGATGGCGACCTCGCCCCCGTGCAGCGTCGACAGCGCCTGCCGCAAGCCGACCACGGCCGGCAGCCCCAGCGAGCGCGCCAGAATGGCCACATGCGCCGTGGCGGTGCCGGCTTCGGTGGCGATGGCGGCGATGCACTCGCGATCGAGCTGCATCGTGAGCGACGGCGTCAGGTCGTGCGTGACCAGGATGGTGTTGCTGCCGCGCGGGACATCGACCGGGTCATGATCCGGCAGGTCGAGCAGGATCGACAGCACGCGAATGTGCACGTCGGTCAGGTCGCCGACCTTCTCCCGCAGCATCGGCGAGGTATGGCGGCCGAAGTGCTGTCGCCATTCCAGCAGCACGATGTCGAAGGCCTTTTCGGCCCCGAGGTTCTGCCGGATGAGCGCGGTGACGTTGGCGGTGAGCTCGTGGTCGTCGAGGATGCCCAGCTGCACATCGAAGATGGCCGCTTCCTCCGGGCCCGCCTGCGCCTCGGTGCGTGCGCGGATGTGCCGCAGGCGCTCGCGCGTACGCTCGAACGCCGCGTGCAGGCGCGCGATCTCGTCGTCGATGGCACTGTCGTGGATCAGACGATGGCGGACTTCGGGGACCTCCCAGCGCAGCAGATGCACGGGGCCCACGACGATTCCCGGCGAGGCGGGAATGCCGCGGAGCACCGAGAGCACTAGGTCTCCCCGAAGCGCGCCGACACGAGCGCGGTGAGGGCCGCGAGCGCATCCTCGGCGTCGGGCCCGGTGGCTCGCAGCGTGATCGTGGCCCCGAACTCGGCCGCCAGCATCATGACACCCATGATGGACTTGCCGTTGACCTCGAGGTCATCGCGCGAGATGGTGATGTCGCTCTTGAAGCGCGAGGCCGCCTTGACCATCTCGGCCGCCGGCCGGGCATGCAGCCCGTGCTTGTTCACGATTTGGACGGATCGTTCAGCCATCAACGGACCACCGAGTAGAGGACGAAGGCCGCGAGCAACAGCAGGACAACGCGCCACCCCTCGGCGCGGCCCTGCAATCGCACGAGGAGCACTGCCAGCAGCGGGGTACCCACTGCCACGCCGATCGGAATGGGAGCGAGCGGCGGCCCGCCACCGATGGCCCGATGCACGGCCAACGGCAGCGCCAATCCGCCCAACACCGCGGCTACCCGACCAATGTAGCGCGGCCCGTGCTGAAGCACCGGGTGCCCCAGCGCGGTGGCCACGCGCAACCCATACCGCCATCCGGCCCGCAGCGCCCAGTCCCGCAGCCCCACATGACCAACGTTGTACAGTATCAGGAACCCGGCCGCGACCCCGAGCGGGGACCAGCCGACACCGAACAGCAGGATGGCCACCAGCGAGCAGGCCGGCAACCAGGCAGCCCACACGAGGCGGTCGCCGACGCTGCCCAGCGGTCCGCACAGGGCCGTGCGGAATCGCTCGATGCGGGTGGGCGCCACCTGATCGATCTCGGCCCGCGCCAGGGCGCCGATCGCCAGCCCGGCCAGGTACGGGTGCGCATTGAAATACACGGACTGCCGGGCCAGCGCCTCACGATACGGCTGTCCCTCGACCCCGCCCGGAAGGCGCCGCAACGCCGGCTCGACGCAGAACCCCATGCCGTTGCCGATCAGGATCTCGTAATTCCACGAGCCCTGCAACGCGAAACAGCGCAGGAAGATGGATGCACGCACCGAAGCAGGCAGCCGGGGCTCGTTCCCGAGCCCGGTGAGCGGCTGCGTCGTCGTGCCCGCCGCCGGGGCGTCGTCCTGCACCTGCACGTCAGGCACGGAACACCACCACCAGCGTTCCCACGGCGAGCGAGATGACGAACAACCGACGCGTCCCGCTGATGGCGTGAAAGTCCTTCCACACCGCAGCGGCAGCCACCGCGGCGACGATGGTGACGACGATGGCCCGCGACAGCCCCTCGGGCATGGCCCAGCGGGCCTGAACCGTGGCCGTGAGCGGGTGGCCCACCAGATACAGCACCCCGCCCAGCAGGGAGCCGCGGGCGAGATCGGCGGTCATGCCGAACAGTTGCAGCCCGGTGACGGTGTTGCGCGACCCGGCTGCCAGCTGTCCGAGGCGTGGCCAGGCCACGCGCGCAATGAGTTGGCGATGCTGGACCATGCTCCAGCCGCCGATCCACGCCGCCACGATGCCCACCAGCACCGCCACCGCGAAGGCGCCCACGGCCGGGAGCAATGCCCCGGACGTCGCGCCCACGGTGGCCAGCGCACCGGCCACGACCGACGCACTGCCCCATTCCGGATAGCGCGAGGCCCCAACGGGCAGCGACTCGAGCGCCAGGCACTCGAGCGCGACCCCGCACACCAGTCCGGAGGCCGGAGACCCGGCCAACGCCCCGCCGAGGGTGGCCGCCACGATCGGCCGCGACAGCATCGCCTGCGGAAAGCTCACCACGTCGAGCCCCACCACCCCGGCCAGCAGGGCGATGGGCAGGCTGTCCGCCAGCCGAGCCAGCCAGACCATCAGGCGCCCGCCGTGGCGGCAAGCATCTCGGCCAACGGCACCGGCCGCGCCGATGGCACATCCTGCGCCGTCACCTCGACGCCGAGCGCCGCGAGATCGCGCAGCCCCTGCTCCTCGGCCGGGGTGAGGAACACATAGCGCAGGCGCCCGGTCCGGCCGGGCGCGTGGTGCACGCCGCCCACATTCACGGCGCCGATCCGGCCCGGCACGGCGGCCACGAGACGGCCCATGGTCCCGATGTCACCCACAAGCACGATGCCCGGCGTGGGGTTCCGGGCACACTCCGCCAGCAGGGCACCGGCGGCGGCCACCGTCGTGAAGTGCACCGTCATCTCGGGTGGCACGGCCATGCGGTACAGCTCCTGCTCCCAGTCGCTCCCCGCGACCTCGTCGTCGACGAGCACAATGAAGCGGAGTTCGAGCGGTTGTCCCCACCCCACCACGACCTGGCCGTGGATGAGGCGATCATCGATGCGATACAGCGCGATGGGCATGCGAGCAGGTCGTCGCGGACGACAGCGGGAGGAGGAACGGAGCGGGATCAGCGACCGTGAATGACCATGGACGCGCGGCCCCGGTCGAGCGCCGTGTGTGCGGCCTGCTCCGGATCGACGTCGGGTTGCATGGCAAAATCGAGCAGCACCGACAGGTTGACCCCGGTGACGAGCAGTACGCCGGGGCGTTCACGGATCATGCGCCGGACAGCCATGGTGCAGCTGCCGGCGGGCAGATCGGTGAAGATCACCCGCGCGCCCGTCTCGTCAAGCGTTCGGGCCAGCGTGCCCTGGATGTCATCGAGGCACAGCCCCGAATTGGAGATCGATACGAACTGCGCGCCCTGCCCCGAAATCTGCTCCACGGCGGAGATGATCCCGGTGGCGAACTGTCCGTGGCCGGCAACGATCGCCCGGATTGCCGGAGCCGTCGTGCTCACGGCAGCCTCTGCCTCATTCGTCATCTTCCTGCAGATAGCGCTGCACATCGGACTTGCGGCGCATCTGTCCCATCAGGCGCTCGTTGAACGCGGTCGCCGAATCGTACCCGCGGTAATAGCGCAGCAGGTGATTCATGGCGATCACCTCGGCGATGACGGTGATGTTCTTGCCGGGGTTGAGATGCACCGTGATCTTCGGCACCTCGACCCCCAGAATATCCATGGTCTGCACATCGAGGCCGGTCCGGTCGACCTGGGCGTCGGCATCCCACTCCTCGAGCACCACCACCACCTCCAGCCGCTTCTGCTGGCGCACGGCGTGAATGCCGAAGATGGCCGGGATGTCCAGCAGCCCGACGCCGCGAATCTCCATGAAATGCCGCTGCAGCTCGTGGCCGCGCCCGATGAGCACGTCGTTGCCGCGGCGCGAGACGAACACGAGGTCATCGGCCACGAGCCGGTGGCCACGCTCCACGAGATCGAGCACGCACTCCGACTTGCCGATGCCGCTCTTGCCGGTGAAGAAGAGCCCCACGCCGTATACGTCGGCGAGCGAGCCGTGCATGGTGGTCGTGGGGGCAAACTGGTCGGCGAGGAACGGTTTGATGAGCCGATAGAACTCGGCCGTCTTGAGGCGCGACCGTATGACCGCGACGCCCGCCGCTTCGGCGAGCCGCATGAGCGGATCGGGCGGCTCGAGCCCCTTGGTGACGAACGCGCAAGGAATGGGAAAACCGAAGAACTGGGCGAGATTCGCATCCCGCTGCGCCGGCTCGAGCGACTGCAGGTAGGTGATCTCGGTTTCGCCGAGCACCTGGATGCGTTGATACGGGAAGCGGTTGATGTAGCCCGCAAGGACGAGCCCCGGGCTGGATGCCTCGGGGCTCGTGATCTCACGATCGAGACCGGTGGCAGGGCCGAGCAGCTCGAGTTCGAGGGAATCGGTGAGCTGTTCGACCAGCTTGCCGACGGTCAGGCGGGGACTCACCCGGTGCGCGCTCCGTCACGTGGGGCGCGTCGCGACCGGCGGACGCGGGTCACCTGGGCCTCGAGCCGCTGCACGGCGGTGGACAACGCCGGCGCGAAGGCGCGCGCATCGGCCTGCGCGAAGAGTTCTTTGTGTCGGGATCCACGGAGCACGATTTCGACGCGACGGGTCCGCCCGTCGCCGACGAATCGCACGATGGCATTGGCGACCTTGTGCAGGCGCGCGGCAAGGCGGTGGATGGCCGTTTCGGCCTGGGCACGAAGTGAATCCGTCACTTCGGCGTGGTGCGCGTGCAGGATGATCTCCATCAGCGACCTTCCTCCCCTCCCACCACCTCGCGGAGGTGGGCTTCGGTCTCATCAGCGGCGTTCGCCCAGGTGAACCCCTCGGCGAAACGTCGTGCTGCAACCCCCAGGTGTTCGACGAGCGTCCGCTCGTCGCTGAGGCGCCGCATGCAGGCAGCCATGGCAGCGATGTCTCCGTGAGGCACGAGAAAGCCCGTCTCGCCGTGCTTCACCGATTCGCGAATCCCCGGGGAGTTCGACGCAATCACCGGAGTCCCGCTCGCCGCTGCCTCCAGATTCGTGATGCCCCAGCCCTCCTTGGGTGATGCGAAAACGGTCGCCCATGCCCGTCGTAGCAAGGCGCACTTCTGAGTCTCGTCAATACGTCCCAGAAACCGTACCCTGGATTCCACCCCCAGAGTTCCCGCCAACCGTTCGAGCTCGGGGCGGAACTCCCCCGCCCCGGCAATCTCGAGCGTAGCCCCTGCGACGCCGCAGGCGGCGAAGGCCTTCAGTACGAGATCTACCCCCTTGTACTTCTTCAGGCGACCCAAATAGGCAAAAAGGGGCCGATCCGCACGGGAAGCGGGGTCAGGCGTGTAATGGTCGCTATCGATTCCGGGAAAGATGACCCGAATCCGGTCGGCCGCGATCCCGCGCCGCACCAGATCGGCCTTGGTGCTTTCGCTGATGGCCTCGAAGGCGTGCCCGCGATAGAACCATGGCAGGGGGCGCTCGGCGAGCCAGACGGCAGTGGCGAGCGGGACCGACAGCTCCTGGAAGGCGGTTCCGCCGAAGAGGTGCGGGACCAGCCCCACGAGCTTCGGCGCGCGCCAGGTGGGGGTATACAGCGGGACCTTGTTGATGTCCTCCACCAGCACGTCGAAGGCGCGCCCCACGAGATGCCTGTGCCAGTACCCCCGGGCAAGGAACGGGAAACTCTGCCGAGTCCCGACCCGGTGCACCTCGATGCCGTCGAGGGTGGCGTGCGGCGGGCACCCCGGCCAGCCGCCGCACAGCAGCACCACCTCGTGCCCCTTGGCGGCCAGGCGGCCGAAGATCTCGTGGAGGTGGATCTCCGCCCCGCCGGCCAGCGGGTTCTCGCGGCACTGCCAGTTGACGACCGCGATACGCAGTCGCGCCCCGCCCGCGGTTCCGGCGGTGCTCACCGCGACGCCGTCACCGTCACAGGAGCCCGAGTCGACGGGCGTACGCGTCGAGTACGCCGTTCACGAAGCGTGCGCTGCGGGACGTGCCGTACCGTTCGGCGAGATGGACCGCTTCCTGGAGCACGACCTTCACCGGCGTGTCGTTGCGCGCCATTTCGGCGGCCGCGAGGCGCAGCACACTCCGCTCGATGGCGCCGAGGCGTTCGAGCCGCCAGTTGGCCGTGACCTCGGCGAGCGCCGCGTCGAGCTCCGCGCCGCGATCGGCCACCGTGGCCACGAGACGCGATGCGAACTGCCGCTCGTCGGGATCGATGGCCAGGTCGTCGAACACGGTGGTGGCGATGCGCCGCAGCTGCGCGAGGTCGCGCAGGTCGGCGGCGTACAAGGCCTGCAGCGCGCGCGCGCGGCCGCGGGTTTCGATGCGTTCGGTCTTCGTGACCGGGCGCTGTGAGCGGCGCCCGCGCGCGGGCGCCAGCGGCTCCTGCGTGGGCGCATCCCAGAACGCGTCATCGCGCAGGTCGGCCATCACGCTTCCTCCGCATCGAAGTCGGCGTCGGCGAAGGCGCGCTCGAACAGATCGAGCATCTCGAGGGCGGCCAGCGCCGCATCGGCACCCTTGTTGCCATGCTCGCCGCCCGCCCGCGCTTCGGCCTGCGCCATGGTATCGGTGGTGAGCAGGCCGAGGGTGACCGGGACATCGAAATCGCGGGATGCCTCCATCAGGCCGCGCGACGCCTCGTTGGCGACGATGTCGAAGTGCGGGGTTTCGCCGCGGATCACCGCGCCCACCGCCACCACCGCATCGTAGCGCTCGGTGGCGAGCGCACGACGCGCGGCCACCGGCAGCTCCCACGCGCCCGGCACCCAGAGCACGTCGATGTCCTCGAAGCGCACGCCCCGCTCGACGAGCGTGCTCACCGCGCCTTCGGCCAACGGCACGGTGATACCCTCGTTGAAACGACTGGCCACGACGACGACACGGCGTCCCTCGCCGCGCGGTTCTCCGGAAAATTCAGGCACGGCGATATCAGATGGCGAAGAGGTGACCGAGCTTGGTTCGCTTGGTCTCAAGATAGGTAGCGTTCTCATCGGTCGATGGCGCCTCGATGCGCACCCGATCCTTGAGCACGAGACCGTAGCCGTCGAGCCCCACGAGCTTGCGCGGGTTGTTGGTCAGAATGCGGATGGAACGGACGCCGAGATCGAGCAGGATCTGCGCCCCGATCCCGTAGTTGCGCAGGTCGGGGGCGAACCCGAGGCGCTCATTGGCCTCGACGGTGTCGGCGCCGGTGTCCTGCAGCTCGTAGGCCTTGAGCTTGTTCAGCAGGCCGATCCCCCGCCCTTCCTGGTCGAGATAGACGATCACGCCACGCCCCTCGGCGCGGATCATCCGCATGGCCGTCTCGAGCTGCCAGCCGCAGTCGCAGCGGCGCGAGTGGAACACGTCGCCGGTGAGGCACTTGCTGTGCATGCGCACGAGCACGTCCTCGCCGTCGGTCACGTCGCCGTAGGCAATGGCGATGTGCTCGCGGCTGTCCACGTCGTTGCGATAGCCCACCACGCGCCACTCCCCGAACTCGGTGGGCAAGCGTGCGTCGGCCACGCGGTGCACGAGGCGCTCGTGGCGCAGGCGATACGCCACGAGCTGCGCGATGGTGATGAACGTGAGCCCATGCTCGCGGGCGTACACCTCGAGCTGCGGGCGACGGGCGGTGGTGCCGTCCTTGTTCAGGATCTCGCAGATCACGCCCGCCGGACGCAGGCCGGCAAGGCGCGCCAGGTCGACTGCGGCCTCGGTGTGCCCCACGCGCTGCAGCACGCCACCATCGCGGGCCCGGAGCGGATGGATGTGACCGGGGACGCGCAGGTCGGCGCGGGTCGCGTCGGGGGCCACCGCCACGCGAATGGTGGTGGCGCGATCGCTGGCGCTGATGCCGGTGGTCACCCCGTACTGCGCGGCGGCATCGATGCTCACCGTGAACGCGGTCGACATGGCCTCGGTGTTCCGGTCGACCTGCATGTCGAGGCCGAGGCGATCGGCCCAGGCGTTGGTCATGGCGAGGCAGATCATGCCCTTGGCTTCGAGCATGAAGTTCACCATCTCGGGCGTGACGAGTTCGGCCCCACAGACGAGGTCTCCCTCGTTCTCGCGATCCTCGTCGTCGGCGACGACGACGAACTTGCCGGCCGCGATATCGGCCAAGGCCTGCTCGACCGTGCCGAACACCGGCTCGTTGGTCGGCATGGACGGCGGGATGGAATCCTGCTGCATCGGTCCCTGCACTCCTTCAGTGCCGTCGCTCATGCCACCGCGCCCTCGCGGACACGGCCGTACGGCGCCAGCAATCGTTCAACATGCTTGGCCAGGACATCGGCTTCCACATGCACCCTGTCCCCGGCAACGAGTTCGCCGAGGCTGGTGTGCCGCCTGGTGTATTCGATGATCGAGAGCTGGACGCCCTCGTCGAGCAGCGCGTTCACCGTGAGGCTGACGCCGTTGACCGCGATCGATCCCTTGTCGACCATCAGCGGTCGCAAGGCGGCCGGCAGTTCGAGGTCGATCAGCCACGCATCGCCCTGTTCGGCGGTGCGGATCACGTGCCCGAGGCCGTCGACATGGCCGAGGACGAGGTGTCCGCCGAGCCGGTCGCCAAGCTGCATGGCGCGCTCGAGGTTGACGTTCCCGCCAGCGACCCAGACGCCGATGGTGGTCCGCTCGAGTGTGGTGACGACCGCCGCGGCCGTGAACCAGCCACTGCCATCGGCATGCCGGCCATGCTCGCGCACGGTGAGACAGGCGCCATTGACGGCGATGCTCTCGCCGTCCTTCAGGTCGGTGTAGCGGCAGCGGACGCGCAGTTCGCGTCCGGCCGGCGTGTCGGCGACGTGCTCGATGAGCCCCACGTCGTCCACGAGCCCCGTGAACATCCTGTCGTCAGTCTCCGGAAACAGCGTAACGGGTCATCAGGTCGGCGCCATAGGCGCGCCGCTCCAGCACCCGATAACGGGGCGCCACATCGGCATCCCGCCCGGTCATGGCAGCGAACGCCCCGATGGCACCTGCCCCGAGAATGACCGGAGCCTGAAAGGTAATCAGGTGATGGACGAGACCGGCCTCGAGCAGCGCCGACGCCAGCTCGGCCCCTCCCTCCACCAGCAGATGCCCGACGCCGACGGCCCGCAACATCTCCAACCCCGCCGGCAAGGTTGGCGCGACCAGCACGTCCACCCCCGCCGCCGCGAGGCGCGCTGCCTGGTTGGGCGCCCGCCCATCGGTCACCACGGTCACCGGGATCTCGCGGGCGGTCTGCACGAGGGCGCTGCTCAGCGGCAGACGGGCGCCCCGGTCGAACACCACCCGGCGAGGCACGACGCGTGGCGGCGGCGCCAGCCGCACCGTGAGCGCGGGGTCATCGGCCAGCGCCGTACCGATCCCGACCGCCACGGCGTCGACCTCGGCCCGGAGCGCGTGCACGGCGGCCTGCGATTCCGGGCCGGTGAGCCACGCGCGGCGCCGGGAAGCGCCGGCGAGGGCGCCATCGATGGACAGGGCCAGCTTGAGGGTGACGAAGGGGAGCGGGCTGCCACCGGCCTGGTGCAGGAACGGGGCATTCTGCACACGAGCCTCGGCCTCGCACACTCCGCTGCGCACGGCAATCCCGGCCTCCCGCAGCCGTTCCACGCCGCCGGCGGCCCGCGGATTGGGGTCCCGCGTGGCGCACACTACCTCGGCCACGCCGGCGGCGATCAGCGCCGCCGTACAGGGGCCGGTCTTTCCCTGGTGATTGCAGGGCTCGAGGCTCACGTAGGCCGTCGCCCCGCGCGCGGCGTCGCCGGCCGCGGCCAGGGCCTGCACTTCGGCGTGGGCCTCGCCGTATCGCTGGTGCCAGCCCTCCCCGACGATCAGGCCCTCGCGGACGAGGACACAGCCGACCTTCGGATTGGGCCATACCTGTCCCGCGCCCTGCTCGGCCAGCGCGAGGGCCCGACGCATGAAGCGCACGTCGTCGGACGAGACGCCCGGCGCGTGCGCTTCGAAGCCACCGGCGGAAGCCGGACTAGAAGCGGACGGTGATTCCAAGCGAGCCGAAACGATACCCTTCATTGGCCTCTCGGCCGTCGAAGGAGTTGGTGGTGGGGTCCCTGTCACCCGCTGCCGACCACCCGAACTCGCCCACGAGGCGCGCGAGCCCCAACCCGAGCGACGCGTTCACGAACGCAGTGTTTCGCGTGACGCTGTTTCGCAGATCGAACAACGAAACCGATGCCCGAACCTGCTGATTGAGCGTGATCTCATTCACCACCGCGTCGACACCCGCCGTGTTCTCGATGGCGTCACGCCCCACACCGGCGGCGAGACCGAAGATGGCGATACGCTTGCTCACCACCAGCCGCAGACTGTTGGAGGTGGCCGCGAGATTCCGTACGGTGATCGTGTCGTTGGCGGACACGTAGCCCAGCGTGGTCGTGGGCAGCTTGCGTCGCATGTAGCTCACGCTGAGCCCGGGGACGAGCGACGATTCCTGCAGCGCCCCCACGCGCACGCCGTAGGAGACGGCGACGCTCGATGTCTGCGGGGCCGCAGAGAACCCGTTTTCGCTGACCTCCGGCAGATACGTGGCGCCGAGGAGCACGTCGATGCCGCCAATGTTCGTCAAACCAGCCGGTACACCGGCGAACAGACCGATGGCGGCGTCGACCGACGGCACCGGAATCGGCGACCGCGCCGCACCAAAGTTGGCAGCTGGTCCCCGGACACCGGACAAGCTGAGCGGGACGGCGTTCTTCGGCACAAAGCCGTCCACCGCCGTCACCCGCAGTGACACCGCACGCTTGCCCCACCCGCCCATCGTCCCACCTTCGCCGAGCACGGGATTGCCGCCGGACAGTGCCACGCCCACCTGCGGCATGACAAACGCGAAGATGTCCCGCGCCTTCGTGCAGACGTCGGCCCCGCTCAACCCGCTGAAACTCACGACCGTGCAGTTACCGGCGGTGGTTTGCGCTCCTGCCTCACGCACGCCTGCGTGGGCGGCCACCGCCAGGAGCGCGGCGGCAACCCCAGCACTGCGCACGGCGCGCATCACGTCACCTGACCGTCAAGGCGAACGCGACCGGTGCCCGGCACGACCTTGCCGAGTTCCCAGGCCGCGATACCGCACGCGGTGGCACGCGACACAATGTGCGACACGTTGTCCTTCGATGTGATCACGACCATGCCCACCCCCATGTTGAACGCCCGGAACATCTCGAGCGAAGCGACCTGCCCCGCCTCGGCGAGTACCCGGAACTCACTGGGGATGGTCCATGTGGCGGTGTCCACATCGGCATCGAGTGTGTGTGGCAGCGCACGATTGAGGTTGCCCGGCAGCCCGCCGCCGGTGATGTGCGCCATGGCATGGACGTGCCCGAGCACCGGCTTGAGGCACGGCAGGTAGGAGCGATGGACCTTGAGCATCACGTCGGCCACCGTGGCACCATCGGCGTTCGGGAACGTGTCGTGCACGCCCAGCTGCAACCGCTCGCTGATGATGCGACGGGCCAGCGAGTACCCGTTGGTGTGCAGGCCGTTGCCGCCGAGGGCCACGAGCACATCGCCCTGCCGCACGCGTGCGCTGCCGAGCACGGCATCCTCTTCCACAATACCGGTGATGAAGCCGGCCAGATCGTAGTCCGGCGGCGTGTACACGCCGGGCATCTCGGCGGTCTCGCCGCCGATGAGCGCGCAGCCGTTTTCGCGGCAGCCCGCCGCGACGCCGGCCACCACCCCCTCCACCACCGGCGGCTCGAGCTTGCCGAACGCGACGTAGTCGAGGAAGTAGAGCGGAATCGCGCCCTGCACGAGGATGTCGTTCGTGCAGTGATTGACGAGGCAGTGCCCGATGGTGTCGTGACGCCCGGCCTCGATGGCGATCTTGATCTTGGTGCCCACCCCGTCGGCGCTGGCGACCAGCAGCGGCGAGCGATAGCCCTCCGGCACGCGGAACATGCCACCGAAGCCGCCGAACGCGCCACGCGCGCCCGACGTCACGGTGCTCTGCACCAACTTGGCCAGGCGATGCTTGGCGTCGTCGGCGGCGTCGATGTCGACGCCGGCCGAGCGGTAGTCGAGAGGCGCCGCGCCGGGCTGGCTCATGCGCCGAGCTCCGTGTCGAACGCCACGAGCTGCCGGAACTCCTGCACGCGGGCGTCGATGTCGGCCCGCGTGATCTCCAGCAGTCGCGTGTTGCTGAACTTCTCGACGGCGAACGATCCCATGGCCGAACCCACGACCACGGCACGCCGCATGTTCTGGTCGCTGAGGTCACCCGTGGCGGCGAGGTAGCCGATGAAGCCGCCGGCGAAGGAATCGCCCGCCCCGGTCGGGTCGAAGACGCTCTCCAGCGGGTACGCCGGGGCGAAGAAGATGCTGTCGCGGGTGAACATGAACGCCCCGTGCTCGCCCTTCTTGATGAGCACGTGCTTCGGACCCTTGTCCATGATCCAGCGGGCGGCCTTCACCAGGTTGGAGTGCTCGGTGAGCTGCCGCGCTTCGGCATCGTTGAGCGTGATGAGGTCGACGTGCCCGAGCAGTTCCACGAGTTCCGGCCGGCGCGACTCGATCCAGAAATTCATCGTGTCGCAGGCGACCAACTTCGGCCGCTCGACCTGCTCGAGCACCTGCAGCTGCAGACGCGGGTCGATGTTGGCGAGGAACACGAACGGCGCGCGCTTGAACTGCTCGGGAATCTTGGGGCGGAAGTGGGAGAACACCCCCAGATGCGTCTCGAGCGTCTCAGCCGAATTGAGGTCGTGCCGGTAGCGGCCGCGCCAGCGGAAGCTCGTTCCTTCGGCTTTCTCGACGCCGCTGAGGTCCACGCCGCGCGCGGCGAGCGGCGCCAGCTTGTCGAGCGGATAGTCGTCGCCGACCACGCCGACCAGCTGCACCGGGGTGAAGTGCGACGCCGAGGAGGCGAAGTAGTTGCCGGAGCCACCGAGGACTTCGTCGGCCTTGCCGAACGGTGTTTCGACCGAATCGAGGGCGACCGAACCGACGACGAGCACCGAATTGGCGGCACTGCTCACAGCAGACGTCACATGCGCTCCGGCGCAGACAGTCCAAGGATGCGCAGGCCGGCGGCGATGCCGAGCTGCGAGGCGCGCGCCAGCACGAGGCGCGCGCGGGTGATGGCCTCGGGTTCGCCGAGGACGTGGTGCTTGTGGTACCAGGTGTGGGCGGCGCGGGCCGTCTCGAGCAGCCAGCCGGCGACGCGGTGCGGCTCGAGGTTGTCGGCGGCGCCCTTCACGATGGCCGGGAAGTCGAGCAGCTGCTTGACGAGCTCCTGCTCGGCCGGCTCGGCCAGCACACCGAGATCGACGCCATCGGCCGACACGGTGGCGGCATCGATCTCACCGACGCGGAAGATGCCGCACATGCGGGCGTGCGCCATCTGGATGTAGTAGACCGGGTTCTCCTCGGACTGGCTGCGCGCGAGGTCCACATCGAAGATGAGCTGCGAGTCGCCCTTGCGCATGAGGTAGAAGTAGCGCACGGCATCGCGGCCGACTTCGTCGATCAGGTCGCGGACGGTCACGTACGAGCCGGCTCGCTTGGAGATCTTCACCTCTTCCCCGCCCCGCATGACCGTCACCATCTGGTGCAGCACGTAGTCGGGGTAGCCCTGCGGAATCCCGAGCCCCAGCGCCTGCAGCCCGGCCCGTACGCGCGTGGTGGTGCTGTGGTGGTCGGCACCCTGCACATTGATGGCGCGCGTGTACCCGCGCTCCCACTTGGTGACGTGGTAGGCGACGTCGGGCACGAAGTAGGTGTAGTCGCCGCCCTTGGCCGCGCTCTTCTTCATCACGCGGTCCTTGTCGTCGCCGAAGGTGGTGGTGCGCAGGAACAGCGCCCCCTCCTCCTCGTACGTATGGCCGGAAGCCTTCAGCGCCTCGACGGTCTTCTCCACGCGCCCGTCGGCGTAGAGCGAGCTTTCGAGATAGTAGGTGTCGAACTTGACGCCGAACGCCTGCAAGTCGAGGTCCTGCTCGTGGCGCAGCGCCGCCACCGCAAAGAGGCGCAGCGCATCGAGGTTGTTGCCCTCGCGATCGTCGGGGTGCTGCTGCACGTAACGCTCGGCGATCTCCGCGATGTACGCGCCATGATACCCGCCCTCGGGAATCTCGAGCGGCTGCCCGGCGAGTTCGCGGACGCGCGCCCGCGTGCTCCGCGCGAGATTCGCGATCTGCGCGCCGGCGTCGTTGTAGTAGAACTCGCGGTCGACGTCCCAGCCGGTCCACTCGAGCAGCGTGCTGATCGCGTCGCCGAGTGCCGCCTGGCGGCCGTGCCCCACGTGCAGGGGGCCCGTGGGATTGGCGGACACGAACTCGACGCAGACCTTCCGGCCCTGGCCGAGGTCGTGCCGGCCCCACCGCTCGGGGGCGGCGAGGATCTGCAGCAGGCCGCGTGCCTGCAAGCCGGGATCGAGGCGGATGTTGATGAAGCCGGGGCCGGCGATGTCGGCGGCGACAATGCCGACGCTGGGCTTGTCGAGAGCGGCGATGATCTCCTCGGCCAGCTCGCGCGGCTTGCGCCCGAGCGGCTTGGCGAGCGTCATCGCGAGGTTCGTGGCCCAATCCCCGAAGGCGGGATCGCGCGGGCGCTCGAGAATGGGGAGTACGTCGTCGGGCGCACCGAGTGTGCGCGCCGCGCGCGCCAGTTCGGCACGCAGGGCGTCAGCCTGGGTCACGGCGTGGGTAGTAAGGGAGTGTGCGGGAGCCGGCGAAGGATTGCGCCACGTGGCGCGCGGGCCGCGGTCACTCGGATTTGGTCGCGGGCGTCGCGGCCGGCTTGGCGTCGCTCTTGGACTCGCTCTTGGACTCGCTCTTGGACTCGCTCTTGGTGTCCGGCTTCGACGCGCCAGCGTCGCTGCCGGTGGAGGCGGTGCGCTGGTCCTTCTTGCCGTCCTTCCCGTAGTCGGTGATGTAGAAGCCCGAGCCCTTGAACAGCAGGCCGGCTCCTCCCGAAATCTGGCGCGTGGCCACGCGGCCGTCGGGCAATTCGACGGTGTCCGGCACTTCGCTGATTTTGAAGATCCGCTCGATGATGGTACCGTCGGGGCAGCGGAACTCGTAAGTCGGCATGGCTACGAAAGTTGGCTGAGGTCAAACAACCCCCAAAGCTAGCCGCCCCGGGCAGGTGATTCAACGGCCGCCCCGGGGAGCGGCGCGCCTCGGCCGGCTCGGGGCGCCGCCGCCTACGACACCACCAGGGTGGCCGCGCCCGGTGTGAAGGTCACCGTGAGACGCGTGAGATCGTCGGCCCGTTGCGGGGACGGCTGCCAGAGTCCCTGGCTGTTGAACTGGGCCCCGTGGTTGGGACACCGAAAGCTGGTGCCGTTGACCACGTTGATCGTGGTACCGGCGTGCGGGCACCGCATGGAGAAGGCGGCGAAGCTGGTGGGGCCCGTACGCGAAACGGCCACCGGTCCACCGTTCACGTTGCCCACGCTGCCGGCCACTCCGCCGACGTTGGCCAGCGCCGGCCAGGCCGCCAGCGTCACCACCAACCCCTGCGGCGTGACAGTGAGCACCACGGCAATGGTGCGGGACGCCACCCCCGTGGCCGATACGGTCACGGTGGCGGTGTAGCTGCCGGCGGCGAGGCCGGTCACATCCGCCTGCAAGGTGAGCAGCGCCGGCGCTACGGTCCGATCGAGGCTCACCGTGAGCCAACGTCCCGTGCCCGACGTGTACGCCACCTGCGCCTGGAGCCCGCCGAGGGAGCCGCCTCCGCTGTTGCTGCACTGCACCGTCTGGGGCGGCGGCGTGACGCCCGCCGGCGACGAGAACCCGACCGCCCCCACCGAGAGCTGCAGCGCCGCCGGAGATTCCGGGTCCTGCACGAGCAGCGAGACGGCGATGGTCTGCGCCCCGTTGCTGATGCCGGGGGCCGTGACGGTGACGGTGGCGTTGTACGTACCAGCCGTGAGCGTACCGCGCTGCGCCGTGAGGGTGAGGACGGCCGGCGCCGAGGCCTGATCGAGCTGCACGCTGAGCCAGCCACTGCGCTGATTGGCGGCGTAGGCCAACGAGACCTGCAGCCCCGACAGCACCCCGCCGCCGTCGTTGCCGATGGCGATGGTGCGCGGCGCCGGCTGTGCGCCGCCAAGGGTGGTCACGAAGGCCGCTGACAAGGCGCCGAGCGCGAGCGCCGGAGGCAGCGGGGCGCCGCCGATGGTCAGCGTGCCGTCGGCGTTCACCCGGACGCCCAGCGGCGCGAGATCGGCGGTCGCCTGCCCGCCCAGCCATGTGCCGTCGCGATCGAAGCGGGCGCCATGGTTGGGGCACAGGAACCCGTTCGGCTCCACAGCGACGATGGTGCCGCGGTGGGGGCAGACCAGCGACAAGGCCCGGTATTGGCTGCTCGTAACCCGCTCCACGAGCACTGGCGAACTCACCCCCTGCGTGAGGACGGTCCGGCCGCCGACCTGCTGCAGCGCTGTGACCTGTCGCGGATCGAGCCGCAGCGTCTCCTCGGGGAAGCCGGGCACGACCTCGGGTCCGCTCAAGACGCCGTCGCCACACGAGGCGGTGACCATGGCGCCCAACGAGAGCAGCGAGGCCGACGCGAGAAACTGGCGGCGATCGAGGCGGGCGCAGGAGGCGCAGGGAGAAGGATCGGCGGACATGAGCGGCGGGTGAGAGGGGACGGCACACGGAACGGCGCGAGCGAAACTTCGCGAGCTGAACAGCGCAAGCAGGCAACCTCGCGCTCGGTGATACCCCGTAAGGTTGCTGCCATGACAGGGACGAGGGAAGGCAGGCATCGTCAACCGGAGTGTCACCGGCGTCACGGTGCGGCGGACCGCATCGCGTTCCGGGGCCACCGGGTGCGCTGGACAGCAGGTTGCCATGACCGGCACCTTGCCGGGATGATTCCCTCATTCCGGCATCGTGCCGCACGCCTTGCCAGCCTGCTCGTGAGCGCCCTACTCGTCGCTCGCGCGCGGGCGACCGCGCAGTCCCCGCTCATCGGCCCCGGCGTCTCTGCCGAGCTGGCGGCAATGCGCCGCGCCCAGCTGTCGCAGGTCGCGTACGACCTTGCCCTCTCGGTCTCCTCCGGGGATACGGCCACCGGGCAGGTGAGCGTGTCGTTCGAGCGGCGCGGTGCCGGTGATGTCGTGCTCGACTTCCGCGGGCTGGCGCTGGACTCGGTCTCGGTGAACGGCGTGCCGTGGCCGGGCGCCGCGGACCAGTGGAACCGGCATCATCTCCCGGTACCGGCGTCGCGGCTGCGCCCGGGGCGCAATGTGGTACGCCTCGCCTTCCGCACGCCGATCGCCTCCGCCGGCGCGGCCATCATTCGCACCCGCGACACGCGCGACAGCAGCATCTATCTCTACACGTTGCTCGTGCCATCGGATGCCAACCTGCTCTTTCCGTCATTCGACCAGCCCGACCTCAAGGCGCGGGTGCGCCTGTCGCTCACCACGCCGCGAAGCTGGACGGCGCTGGCCAACGGGGCGGCCATCCGGCGCGACACCAGCGGGGTGTCGGTCACGCATCGGTTCGCGGAGACCAAGCCGCTCAGCAGCTATCTGATCGCGTTCGCGGCGGGGCCATGGGCCGTGCACATGCGCCGCGAAGCGCTGCGGGCAGGAGGGCCGTCGGTGCCGATGTCGCTGTATGTGCGGGCCTCGCGCGCTGCGGAAGCGGAATCGGACACGTTGCTGGCCATGAACGCGCGGGCGCTGCGATGGCTGGGCACCTACTTCGGAGTGCCGTACGCCTTCGACAAGTACGACGCCCTGCTGGCGCCGGCCTTCCCCTTCGGCGGCATGGAGCACCCCGGGGCCGTCTT
>JBEILM010000051.1:0-25343 GCA_040379205.1 Gemmatimonas sp. | reverse complement strand
TCGGCGGCCATGGAAGTCACCCCGATCACAACTTTCCCGCGCCGCTCATCGATGTCCAATGAAACCACGTCGTCATCCTGAAAGGCACTGACGAACAGCTCCGTGCGCACCTTATGCAGCTGAGCGAAGGAGTGCTCAGCTTTCTCCATGCGCCATCGCTGCGGCAATGCGATATCGCGTTTCTTCGCGTCGCTCAACTTGCCGGGATCAACCTGGACGCGATCCAGCAGCAGCTGCTGCATCGCAGCAAGAGCACGCGCGCTGTCAGCCACGTTGGTGAGGCGAATCACAAGCTCACCACCATCTCCGAAGTACGCGCCAGCGAACGCAGGGACAGCCGTCGCTATGGCCAGAAACGACTCGTCGAGGTTGCCACCTTGCCGGGGGGCTTCCTGAGGCAGACGGTTGACGACCGGTTCAACCTCGACCGGGGCCCGTTCACCGCACGCGGCGAGGAAGCAGAGAGAGAGAGACAGCGCGCGCCCCAATACTCTCGAGCTCGCGTGCGCGAGTGTGCACGAGTGTGCGCGAGTGTGCGCACGGACGACTTGCATGCTCATGGTCAATTCTTCTGGAACGGTGTTCGTGAAGGGGGCTTCGTTTTCCCCCTCCGCACCGTAGCCAGGCGGCCGCGTTCTTGTCAAGCACGCGCGCTTCGCAGACCGGACGCGTCAGTTCACCAACGCCTCGCCAGCGGAGGTCGGCACCGTCACCACGGCCACGAGCATATCGCTCGTCACGTTCAGGAGCGTCTTGAACATGTCGGGGAGCGTGTCGAGCGCGATCATGATCCCGACCGCTTCCACGGGCAGCCCGATGGCGGTGTACACCGGCACCTGCAGGAGTTGCCCGCCGCTCGGAATGCCCGGCGTGCTGAAGCTGAGCACCACGCCGGCCAGTGCGACCACGGCGAGCTGACTGTCGGTGAGCGGCAGCCCGTAGAGCTTCGCCGTAAAGAACGCGCCCACCGCCCAGTAGATCCCGCTGTTCAGCTTGAACACCGACGCACACAGCGGCAGCACGAAGCCCGTGGCCGTGGTGGGCAGCTTGAGCACGTCGGTGGCGCCCTTCACCATGGCCGGCAACGACGCCAGCGAACTCCGCGAGCCGATACCAACCACCTGCGCCGGCAGGGTGGCCCGCGCGAAGTCGCTAAGCGACACGCGCCGCGTGAGCGCCACGATGACGTACATGGCGATGGTGGGCACGATCAGCAGCGTGATCAGCACCAGGAAGTAGAAGCCGATCGCCCCCAGCACGGCGGTCCCGAGTCGCGCCCCGAGCACCGTGGCCAACGCAAAGATGCCGATCGGCGCCAGGGTCAGCAGCCAGCGCACCACGATCAGCATGGTGTCGGCCATGCCGCGAAAGAACGCCAGCTGCGCGGTGCGCGGCCCCTCGTCCACACGGCCGAGGGCAAACGCATAGAGCAGCGTGAACAGCACCACCGGGAGCAGCGTGCCATCGGCCGCTGCCTTCACGGGGTTGAGCGGAATCAGCGACAGGATCCACGTGCGCACCGACAGCGCCTCGGCGCTCGGCACCTCGAAGTTCGCGGTGGCGCGCAGCCGCTCGGTGGCGGCCGGATCGAGCGTGAACCCGTCGAACCAGAGTCGTGAAGCCAGCGCCGAAAAGATCGCGCAGGCCACGAGCAGGCCGAGCATCCACGCGAAGGCCTTGGCGCCGATCGCGCCCGTGGTGCGCGCATCACCGCCGCCCGCCACGCCCACGATGAGCAGCGGCACCACGAGCGGAATGACGGTCATGCGCACGGCGTTGATCCATGCCGTACCGATGACATCGAGCACACCGGTGAGCCGCTGGGTGAGCGCCGACGGAGACGCCTCCTGCGACAGGACCATGCCGAGCGAGAGGCCCAGCAAAAGCCCCAGCGTAACCTGAACAGCCTGGGAGCGAAGCGGCGAGCGGCGGGTGGCGGCGTCGGACATGCGCGCGAACCTACACCGCGAACGCCGGACTGGCGACCGGCGCTAGAAGCCGAAGCCGGCCGACCAGGTCACGATGCCCTTGGCCGAGGGCGCTCCATCGGCGTCGGCACCGAGCGATGTGTAGTAACCGATTTCGCCACCCAGCGCGAGCAGCGGCCACACATGCAGCGACGCCCCCGCGTACGTGCGCCGCGGGAGCGCGCCCATGGGGTCACTGAAGGTGCGCAGCAGCCCCACGGTGAGTGCCGAGCCGCTGCCGAAGTGCCCCAGGGAGTTGGCGATGCCCACCGAGAAGCCGGCGCCGCCCAAACCGACCTTGGCGGCGCCGAGGAAGCAGAGATCGAGATGGTCGGTCTCGCGGACCATGCCCATGCCGTAGGCGAGGGCCCACTTGAACGGCGCACCGTAGGTGATGCCGCCCATGCACTGCTCGAATTGCCAGCGCGTGGCGGATGCCTGCGCCACCGTGTCGCGACGCACGACGGCGACCGGCGTCGGTGTTACCTGCGCAAGCAGAGCCGTGGGCAGTGCCGCGGGCAGCAGCGTGCCCAGCACCGTCAGCGCGGCAACGGCCACCACGCGGCCCTTTCGCAGGACGCGCATCAGAATTTGAGTCCGCTCGCTTCCGCGAAGTCGCGCATGGCTTTCTCCTGGGCGTCGTTGAGTGACTCCGGCACGGTGATGGTGATCTCGACGAACAGATCGCCCTGCTTGCCGTCCTTGGCAATGCCCTGCCCCGATACCTTGAAGCGCTTGCCCGCCGACGTGCCGGGCGGAATGCGCAGGGCCACCTTCTTGCCGTCGAGCGTCTTGACGCTGATGCGCGAGCCCAGCGTCGCCTGGGCGACGTTGATGGGCACCGTGGCGATGAGGTCGAGGCCGTCGCGCTTGTAGAAACGGTCGGGCTGTACGTCGAAGGTGATGACAAGATCGCCCGCCTGACCGCCGGACGCGCCCTTGCCACCCTGCCCGCGCAGCCGAACCTTGTGTCCGTTCTCGGCGCCCGCGGGCACGCTGATGAGCACCGTGCGCTTGGCGCGGGCCTCACCGGTGCCGCGGCAGGTGCCGCACCGTTCGGTGGGCACATTGCCGCGTCCCATGCACACGGGACACGGCCGGTTCACCGCGAAGCTGCCCTGCCCGAACGAGATCACGCCGCGTCCGCTGCACTCGCCGCACGGCTTGATCTGGGCCCCGGGCGCCGCACCGCTGCCGCGGCAGATGGCGCACTCTTCGTTCACCTCGAGTTCCACCGGCACCTTGCCGCCGGCGGCGGCAGTGCGAAAGGGCACGGCGACGGTCTGCTCGATGGTCTGGCCCTTCTCCGGTCCACGCGGGCGCGCCCGCGAGGCGCCGCCGCCGCCGAACATCGACGAGAACAGGTCGCCGAGTCCGCCGATGCCGCCGACGTCGAAGTCGGTGAAGGTGCCCGCCCCGGGCTGCCCGGGACCGGTACTGCCAAAGCCGCCGGGTCGCGACGAAGCGCGCGCGCCGCCGCCACCGAATCCACCGACGCCACCGAACGCCCCGAGGCGCCGCATGTCGTCGTACTGCTTGCGCTTGTCGGCGTCACCGAGGACGTTGTAGGCCTCGGAAACCTCCTTGAAGCGCTCGGCCGACTTGGGGTCGTTCTGGTTGGCGTCCGGATGATGCTGCTTGGCAAGACGGCGGTACTGCTTCTTGATCTCGTCCGCCGTAGCGGAGGACGAGACCCCGAGGACCGCATAGAAATCCGTGCCGTTGGCCATGAATGACGAGGAAGGTCCCTGGAATGGACGACCGGTGCTCAGGCGCCGGTCCACTGCCTGACGACGACGCGCGCCGGCCGCAGCACGAGGCCATTGATGACGTAGCCCGCCTGGAAGCAGACCGCAACCGTGCCGTCTTCTTCGGCGCGTTCGGCCGGCGTGGTGGTCACGGCTTCGTGCAGCGCCGGGTCGAACGGATGGCCAGTGGGGTTCAGCACCTCGAAGCCATGCCCGGCGAGCGACTTGAGGAGCTTCTTCTCCACCAGCGACACGCCGTCGACGACGGTTTTGGCGTCCACCGTGGCCGGGTCGACATTGGCGAAGCGGTTGATGTCGTCGAGGGCGTCGAGCAGGCCGCGGACCAGTTCCCCCTGGGCGCGCCAGCCGGCTTCCTGCCGCTCCTTGGCCGCCCGACGACGGAAGTTGTCGTACTCGGCGGCCAGGCGGAGATGCTTGTCCTTGAGATCGTCGATCTCGCGCTGCCGCTCATCGCCCGCCTCGACGGGCGCGGCCACTTCGGTCTCCTGCGCCTCCGTGGTCGCGACGGGGTCGATCGAGGTCTCGGTCGGGGAGTCAGACATGGCGTCGGTCATGGTGTGGAGTCCTGCGTCCAGGCATGCCGCCCCGTACGGACAGGACGGCGGAAGGTTGCGGTTGTGAGGATCCGGGAAAGTTCGGGCCGAACGGGGCCTGACTCAAGCGCCGCGCGCCATCCAGCCCGGTCCCTCGGTGTTGCGGGCAAACGCCAGCCGTAGCCGGTCGAGGGCCAGCTGCGCGGCTCGCCAGCGGATTTCGTCGCGGTCGCCGGGAAGCACGGCGCGCACGGCGTGTACCTCCCCGCCAATGTCGACCGCCACCCACACGGTACCCACCGGCTTGTCGGGAGTGCCACCGCCGGGGCCGGCGATGCCGGTAATGCCAAGGCCGATGGTACTGCCGAAACGGCGACGCACGCCGGCCGCCATGGCCCGCGCGACGGGTTCGCTGACGGCACCGTGGGCGTCGATGTCCTCCGCCGCGACGTCCAGCTCGCGGATCTTGACGTCGTTGGCGTAGGCGATGGTGCCGCCAAGCACCACCTGGCTCGAGCCGGGCGCGGACGTGAGGCGCATCCCCAGCAGTCCGCCGGTGCAGCTTTCCGCCACGGCGATGGTGGCCTGCCGCGCCCCGCATTCAGCCAGCATGAGCGCGGCCAGATCGTCTTCGCCCTCACCGTAAATGAAACGCCCCACCTTGTCGCGCACGAGCGTCGCGGCAGCCGTGAGGGCTCGCTCGGTTTCCATGGCCGGGAGGCTGTACGACGTGAGCCGCAGGTCGACGCCGTCGCGCCCGGGGAGATAGGCCAGCGACAAGCCGTTCACGCCGGCCGCAAGGTCGCCGAGGCGATCGGCGAGCGCCGATTCGGCGATATTGGCCGTGCGCAGCGTCCGCGAGCGAATGACGGGCCCGCCCGCGGCGATACGGTCGCGCAGGCGCGGGGTGAGTGTGTCCGCCACCATCCCCCGCATTTCGCGCGGCACGCCGGGGAGCATGGCGACCCATCGCCCCTGCGCATCCTCGAGCCAGATGCCGGGCGCCGACCCATGGCGGTTCTCGAGAATCGTGGCGCCTTCGGGCACCATGGCCTGCTGGCGATTGCTGGTGGGGAGGGGATGACCGAAGCGGGCGAGCCAGCGCCGCTCGAGGGCGTCGAGGATCTCTTCGTCGAGCACCATGCGCTTGCCGAACAGCCCCCCGATCGCGGGCTTGGTCTGATCGTCGGCCGTGGGGCCAAGCCCGCCGGTAGTGATGACGGCGCCGGTCCGCTCCAACGCGCTGCGCACCGCGTCGGCGATGGACTCGGCGTCGTCGCCGCAGGTGGAGCGCCGCACGATGCGGACGCCGAGGGCGGCGAATGCCCGGGCGAGATGCGCCGCGTTGGTGTCGATGGTGAAGCCGAGCAGGAGCTCGTCGCCAATGGTGACGATTTCGAGGTTCATGCCGGAAACTTAGTGGGGGCAGGCGCTGCCACGGGTGCGCCGCCGGCGCCGTGACGCCGGGATGACAGGGCGGCGTATTCGTGTTCGCATGCTCGACGACCCTCTGACCGACGGAATCACCGCGGACGTGGTGGACGCGTCCATCCAGATCCATCGCGACCTTGGACCGGGACTGTTCGAGTCGGTCTACGAGGTGCTGCTGATGGACGAGTTGCAGCGCCGGGGCCACACGGTGGAGCGACAGAAGGAGCTGCCGCTGACGTATCGAGGCCGCACCCTCGACCATGCGTTCCGCATCGACCTGCTCGTGGACGGGCGCGTGCTCGTCGAGGTGAAGTGCTCGGAACGGCCCGCACGCGTGCACGCTCGGCAGTTGCTCACCTATCTCCACATCAGGCGGTTACCGGTGGGCCTGGTCACGAACTTCGGTCTCGACCGCATGATCGACGGTATCAACCGGGTCACCACCGAGCGCTTCGTGCCGTGACGACCTGTGTGCTGTGCAGTGGTTGTCCTGGCCGACAGCGCACGCCCTCCAAAGCTCTTCAGCCCCTGAGGCTCTTTCGTTCCGGTCCTGTCCTGTCCCGGGGGCTGCCCAAGGGTGCTGGCCGCTCGGACCTGATGGAGAAAGGCACGGAGCCTGGGAGGTGGGGAGTGCGCAGCTCGACCTTGTCGGCGAATCCTCCAAAGCTCCTGACCTCCGTGGCTCTTTCGTTCCGGTCCTGTCCGGGGCAGGCTGTCCGCGGGAGGCCTGCTCAAGCCGCCTGCATCACCTGCCGGCCATAGCGCCGGAGGTACAGCCAAAGGCTGTACAGCGTCAGCACCACGGCCCCAGCCATGCTGGTGACCCCCACGAAGCCATTGAACCACGCAAACGCCTGCCAGGCGCCGCTCTCGAGCCACTGCTCACTGTGCGCCAACGTGCTCGCGAAGAACCAGAAATAGGCCGCGCCAAGCCAGATGCTCTGGAAGGTGGTCTTCCACTTGGCCGGCCCGATGGCGGAAATCACGAGCCCGCGGCGCGCCGCGACCTGCCGGAACACCGTCATGAACAGTTCACGCCCGAGCACCACCAGCACGATCCACAGGGGCAGCGACACGCGGCCAAAGGGCGTGACGAACAGGAACGGCGATGGCTCGGGGAGTGTCCCGTCGGGCACGAACAAGGCGTAGTGCCGCTGCAGGAAATACATCGGGACGAGCGTGGCCAGCAGCAGCAGCTTGTCGGCGAGCGGGTCGAGCAGGCGCCCGAGGTCGGTGACCAGGTTGCGCGAGCGCGCCAGATGGCCGTCCCAGTAGTCGGTGACGGCCGCCACCAGAAAGAGCACGAAGGCCATCAGGCGCGTGCTCCACGACGTGGTGAAGGGCAACCACGCAATCAGCGGCGTCAGGGCGATGCGGCCGACGGTGATTGCGTTGGGAAGATTCACGAGACGGTCTCGGAGGCGGGGAGCGGTGGTGCCCGCCTCGCCCAGCGCAGCCTGCGCTACGCGAGCGTCTTGAGCACCAGCTTGGACACGGCTTTCAACGTATCGAAGACCCCGTCACCGGTCACGGCCACGGCTTCGAAATACGGGACGCGCTCCACCCACTCCCCGGCGGGCAACTGGCTCACCAGAAACTCACCGGGCCGGAACGGATCCGCCAGCGGACGCATCCGCGTGGGATCCGTGACCTCCCACCCCGGGTTCAGCATGGCCTGCAATTCGGCCAGCGGCGCCGCGTTGGGAAGATCGCGCTTGTTGTACTGGATGACGAACGGCATGCGGGTGAGATCGTACCCGTAGGCCGCCATGTTGTCATACAGGTTCTGCATGGCCTCCAGGTTGGCCTCGCCGCGCTCGGCCTGCGAGTCGGCGACGAACACCACCCCATCCACTCCCTTCAAGATGAGCTTGCGACTCGCGTTGTAGTAGACCTGTCCGGGCACCGTGTACAGGTGAAAGCGGGTCTTGAAGCCGCGGATCGTCCCCAGGTCGACCGGCAGAAAGTCGAAAAACAGCGTCCGCTCCGTCTCCGTGGCGAGCGAAATGAGCTTGCCCCGCGTACTGGGCGACACCTTACCGTAGACGTACTCGAGGTTGGTGGTCTTGCCGCCCAGCCCCGGCCCGTAGAATACGATCTTGCAGTTGATCTCGCGGGACGCGTAGTTGATCATCGACATCGGCAGCGCTCCTTACTGGAAGAGCCGGTCGATCTCGTCTTCCGCCCCATCGAGAAAGCCCGGGGGCGCCGACGCGGCCGAACTGCCGCGGGCGAAAACCCCCTCGAAGATGCGCGTGAGCTCGTCCACCGCCGACTTCATGCGCAACCGCACGAGTCCCAGCGTCGTCCGGTTGTCGAAGAGCACCACGAGAATGACCCGCCGGGCGATGTCGGCGAGGTACATGGACTCGCGCTCACCCTGGTGGAAGAGCACGCTGAAGTCGCTCTCGCCGATGAGCCGGGCCAACTGGTCGTTGGCGCTGAAATCGGCGGCCGTCAGCGTGGCGAACGCCGTGGCATCGAAGTTGGGCGGCTCACCCACGGTGGCGACCAACTGCCCGCTGCGGTCCACGAGCAGCGCACAGCGCGCCTTGGCGTCGTAGAGGAACCGCTGGAGCGTCATGGTGATGGCCCCGAAATCGTCCTCGGTGAACGACCAGGTGGCGGCGCCGATGGGCATGGATGCAGGAGTTTCCGGTGACCAGTGTCCAGTCGCCCGCGTGTGATGCCTCCCGGTCGCTAACGACCGGAGACCGGCGACTTCCGTGCTAGGAACGTAACAGTTCAGCCGTATCGCTGCGTCCCCTTTCAGGCGGCCGCGACCACGGGCAAAGCGCCCCCGGCAGATTGCCCGCCGGAGCCCTGCCCTATCAACGCACGGCGGCGCCCGATGGTAACCGCGCCGCCGGCGCCGATCGTCAGGTCATCTCCCGCCGGGCGGCCAGCGACTGGGCGATCGTCACGCCATCAGCGTATTCGAGATCGCCGCCCACGGGCAGCCCGCGGGCGATGCGCGTGACCCGCACCGGCCCGGCTGCCAGTTGCCGCTGCACGTACAGGGCCGTGGCCTCTCCCTCGAGCGAGGGGTTGGTGGCGAGGATGACCTCGCGCACCCCCTCGGGCTCGAGCCGCGCGAGTAAGGCGCCGATGGTGAGGTCGTCGGGCCCGACGCCATTCAGCGGGGACAGCCGCCCGCCCAGCACGTGATAGAGACCGCGGTACTCGCCGGCCCGCTCGATGGACGCGATGTCGCTCGCCTCCTCGACCACGCAGAGCGTGCCGGCATCGCGCCGAGGATCGGCGCAGAGGGCGCACAGCGGCGCCTCGGTGAGGTTGTGGCAGCGATCACAGCGCCGCACCCGCTCGGTGAGCGCCACCAGCGCCTCGGCCAACCGACGGCTCTGTCCCGGGGGTTGCCGCAGCAGGTGGTAGGTGAGCCGCTGGGCCGTCTTGCGGCCGATGCCGGGCAGCCGCGCCAGCTCGGTGGTCAGGTCGTCGATGACGGACACGCGGGGCGGACGGCGCGGGTCAGAACGGGAGCTGGAACGGCAGGTTCAGGCCGCCCGTCACCTTCTGCAGCTCTATCTGCATCGCTTCAGCCGCCTTCTTCTGGGCTTCGGCCACGGCCACCACGATCAGATCCTCGACCATTTCCTTGTCGTTCAGGATGGCCGGATCGATCTGGATGCGCTTGAGCTGCATCTTGCCGTCGACATCGGCCGTGACCATGCCGCCGCCGGCGAGCGCGCTGAAGGTGCGCTGCGCCATCTCCTCCTGCATGGTCTGCATGCGTGCCTGCATGTCCTTGAACTGGCCGAGCATCTTGAAGAGATCCATGAGAACGACAGGGTTGAGCGTGGGGAATTCGGCGGCGGGTCGACCACCCGGTGTCGGATGGAGCGAAACGCGTTCGCCGACGTCAGTCGAGCAGTTCGAGATCGAGCGACTTCACGGCGGCGTCGAGCAGGGGGTCCTTCGCGGCCAGCTGTGAGGTGCGCTGCTGCTGCACATCGTGCGCGGTGAGGCGCCTGGTGCTGCCCCGGGTGGCCGGTGAGGCAGCCGATGCCACCCCGATGACCCTCGCGCTGAACACGGTGATGCCGTCGATGTTCGCCTGGATGGCGGCCAGCACATCGGCGCGGGCACCGTCGACCGCCGAGGCAAAGGTATCGTCGGTCGGTTCGTAGCCCAACGTCAGCGCGCCCGTGGGCGCGACGGCCAGCGGCACCAGCCGCTGCACGGCCTGCGCCAGCATGCCGCGTCCGTTGGTGCGGATGGTCTCGACGACGCTGGACCAGCGGGCGGTGACCTGCTCCAGGGTGGGCGCGCTGCCGGCGGGCTGCCGGCGGGCCGGCGCCGGTGGCATCTGCGCCGCTGCGGCTGCGGCCGCCACCTGCTGGGTGGCCGGGCGCGGCGTGGGCACCGGCGGCGGCGTCATGGCCGCCGACGACGGCAGGGCGGGCGCCACGGCCGCCGGTGGTGCCGGCGGGAGGGCATGCGCCGACGCCACCCGCGGCTCATGGGCGACGCGGCGCGGCGGCGGATCGTCGGTGCTGCCGGCGGCGAACCCCTTGAGCACTTCCTCCAGGTCGACCGTGCGATCGAGCAGTGCGAAGCGCACGAGCAGCGTTTCGAGCAGGAGCTGCGGCTGGCCGCTGCGCCGGTACATGGGCTCGAGTTCGAGCAGCGCGTGCAGCATGCGCAGCAGGTCGCTGGCGGCCACGCGTCCCTTGCGCTGCTCGAGGGCCGCACGGAGGCGCTCGGGGAGCTCGGGCGGTGCACCGCCCAATGTCAGCGCGAGCTGCGCACGCAGCAGGTCGCCAAGCCCCGCCAGAACGAGCACAAAGTCGACACCGTTGTCGGCCAGCCGCTGCACGGCCCCGAACACCTCGCCGGCGCGGCGCTCGGTGACCAGATCGAGCAGCGCCAGGTACTCCTCGTCGGGAACGAGGCCCAGCGCGTTGCGCACGCGTTCGCTCGTGACCTCGGCGGTCTCGCCGATGGACAGCACCTGGTCGGTGAGTGAGAGTGCATCGCGCAGACCACCGTCGGCCGCGCGCGCAATCATGCCCAGCGCGTCGGGCTCGAAGGGGACCTGTTCGTCCTGCAACACCGCCGCGAGTCGTTCACGAATCTCGGCCGGCCCGATGCGCTTGAGGTCGAAACGCTGCAGGCGCGACAGCACCGGCGCGGCGGCCTGGGCGATCTTCTGCGGCTCGGTGGTGGCGAACACGAACACCACGCGCGGTGGCGGCTCCTCGAGCACCTTGAGCAGCGCGTTCCACGCCTCACGGGTGAGCATGTGCGCTTCGTCGACGATGTAGACCTTGTAGCGATCCTCGCCCGACGGCGCGTACATGGCGCGCTCGCGCAGTTCGCGGGCGTCATCGACGCCGCGATTGGAGGCGGCGTCGATCTCCACTACGTCGAGCGACGCCGACCCGCTCCAGATGCGCAGGCAACTGGTGCAGTGCCCGCACGGTTCACCGGCCAGCGCCGGGTCGCCGCGCCGCTCGCAGTTGAGCGCCATGGCCAGCACCCGGGCGAGCGTGGTCTTGCCGGTTCCGCGCGGCCCGCAGAGCAGGTAGCCATGAGCCACGCGGTCGCGTGCGATGGCACCCTTGAGCGTGTTGGCGACGTGCGACTGGACGGCCACCGTCGCGAAATTTCGCGGGCGGTACTTCCGGGCGAGGGCGAGCGACATGCCGGGAATCTAGCAGCAGGCGGCAGGGTTACGCCGTCGGGTAGGGTGCGAAAAAAAGCGCGCGGGAAGTCGGCTCTCTTCGAGCCAATCCCCCCGCGCGCAGTGCCCCGGGCCTGACGAAGCGACGACAAGATCCACGTACCGCTGCTACCTTCGGGGTCCTGACGGAGTTGGCGGGCTGACGCCCTCCGGGACCCGGAGCATCCGTAAGGTAGCCGAGGCGCGGCGGGAGTGGAACTGCCGCCGGTGTCCGGAAACGCCGCGGCCCCGGGCCGGACGCGCTCACGCCGTCAGGCGAGCACCTCGACCAGCACCTCCGCGAGGATATCCGCGGCGGTACCCACCGCCGCGCTCGGCACATCGAGATGCGTGACCGCCCGCACTCGCGACGGATGCCACTGGCCAATGCGTACGCCCCGTTCGGCTGCGCGCGCCACCACGGCCGCCGCGCGCGGCGCCGGCAGATCGATCATCACGATGTTCGTGTCCGGCCCCACCACCCGCGCCCCGCCGGCACGGTCCACGCGCTCGGCGAGGAGCCGGGCCGCCGCGTGATCCTCGGCCAAGCGGGCGACGTGATGCGTGAGGGCGTAGTGCGCCGCAGCGGTGAGCACCCCGCTCTGCCGCATGCCGCCGCCAAAGCGCTTGCGCACGCGACGGGCTCGTGTGATGACGTCGGCCGGCCCGGCAAGGCAGGCGCCCACCGGCGCCCCCAGCCCCTTGGAGAACGACACCATGACCGTGTCGGCGCAGGCTGCGAAGGCCTCGATGGGCGTGCCCGACGCCGCGGCCGCGTTCCACAACCGCGCACCATCGAGGTGCATGGGCAGGCCAAGCTGCTGCGCCATGGCCCGAATGGCCCGCAGTTCCTCGACGGGCGTAACCACGCCGCCGGCGCCATTGTGCGTGTTCTCCATGCACACCAGTGACGCCTCGGGGGCGTCGGCGGTGGGGGTACGCACGTGGGCCACGAGGTCGGCCGCCGTCATCACCAGGCCGCTTGCCCGGACCGGACGCACCTGCACGCCGCACAGCGCCGCCGCGCCGGCCACCTCGGAGTGCACCACATGCGACTCAGCGTCGACGTAGATCTCCGTGCCCGGCGTGCTCAGCACCCAGATGGCGGCCTGATTGGCCATCGTGCCGCTGGGGAAGTACAGCGCCTTCTCCTTGCCCAGCCGCTCGGCCACCACGGCCTCGAACCGGTTGGTGGTGGGATCGTCCTGCAGCACATCGTCGCCGACCTCGGCGTCGGCCATGGCCCGCCGCATGGCCGCGGTAGGCCGGGTGACGGTGTCGCTGCGCAAATCGAGGGGCGTGGAGACAGTGAACATCAGGCGCCTGGTCGGGGAGGGCTGGAGGGGCGCGGCGTCGCGCGTTCGAGGGCCGCCAGCTCGTTTCGCCGCAACTCGACGGCCTGGGCCACCTCGGCTCCGATCAGGAACAGGAAGGCACTGTAATACGTCCAGAACACGACGGCCACCACGGCGGCGATGGTCCCCGTGTACAGCGACCCCGGATCAGCGGTGCGCAGCAGCACGGTGAAGGCGTGCCGGGCGATCTCGAAGAGCAGCGAGGCCGTCGTGGCGCCGACGAAGGCGACCCGTACCGGCGGGCGGCGCTGCGGCAGGCCGCGATAGAGCGCGTAGAACAGCGCAAACACCACCGACACCGCAAGGAGTCGGCCCAGCACATAGCTGAGGCCACTCATGGCCGACTCGCGCAGGCCGATCTCGTTGAGCAACGCCACGCCGCGCGTTGTCGCAAGATCGAGATAGGTGGAGATGACCACGTGCACCACCACGAACAGCGTGGCGATGATGGTGGCCAGAAAGTCGAACAGCTTGCCGGCCACGATGCTGCGATCGGTGCCATCGAAGACCAGCGCGAGCGAACTGCGCACCGATCCGAAGAGGCGCGTGGAGAACCACGCAAAGGTGATCGCGGAGTAGATCGTGACCGTGAAGCGGGTGGACAGCACATCGGTCACGATGTCGCGCAGCAGGGCGCCGGCGGCGGGCGCGTCACTGGGGAGCAGACGCTCCACGAGACCGGTGACCGCCGCTGCGGCGGCCGCGGGTTCGCTGCCGAGCAGGAACGACAATCCGCTGACGAGCAGCAGGACAAACGGCACGAGGGCGAGTAGGATATTGAATGCCAGCCCGCCCGCGAGAAAGGGGACATTGTCCTCGGCGGCCTGGAACCAGACACGCCGGACAATGTCCCACCATGGCTCAACCCTCTGCCGGATGCCCGTCAGCGGTCGCTTCGTGGCTGTGGCGCGGTGGCGCCACCATTTCGTCGACCATCACTGTCGCCTCGTCGGCGGTCGCGGCACGCGCCCGATCGCTGTACGCCTGACGGCTGTCAGCGTAGGCGCGCTTGGTATCAGCCACGGCGCGCTCGATCTCCGCACGCGCCCCGGCCGCCGCCTCGCGACCGGCCGCGACGGCATCACTCACCGCCTGCACCCGCGAGCCCACAGCATCACGAGCACGACCGACACAATCGTCGACCACGCCGCGGGCCCGTTCGGCCTCGTCGGCCAGCTTCTCACCGAGTTCGTCGGTCACGTCCTTCACCCGACGTCCGGCGCGGCGCGCCTCGCGAGAAATCCGCTCGCGGGTCTCCCGACCGCTGGCCGGCGCAAACAGCAGCGCCGCACCGGCGCCGATGGCCAGCCCCAGCAGCATCATGCCGAGGCGGTTGCCGCCATCGCGTTCGATGATCACCACGCGTTCGTCGTCGTATTCCCGAGCCATGTTGCACCTCCCTTGCGAGAAACCTGCCGTCAGGACCAGCGTTCTGATACCCGGAGATCAGTCCGAGAGGTCCGCGTCGTCCGGGGCCGCGACGATCGTGGAGGCCCCGTCGGGGCGCGGACGGTGCTGCGCCGGCACGGTCACGAACTGCTGCACATGCCGCATCGTGTCGGCGATGCCGAGCTGCGTGAACAGAAACGTGAACTTGGCGTCGTACGCCGCCCCGATCGCCTGGCGCACGTCGGCGGGCAGTCCCCAGAGCGTCTTCTTGAAGGGGCCGATCGCCTTCTTGCGCGTCTTGTAGTAGAACTGCTCGTCGGTGTCGGTGGCCTTCCGTTCGTCCTTCGCGTTCACGTCGAGCCAGGCGTACATCTCCTGCCGCAGTTCGGCCGGGATGTGGTCGAACATCATGTTCTGGAAGTTCGTGGCCAGATGGATCTCGGCGGTCTCGATGCGCGGGAAGCTGTTGAACGCCGTGTCGGGCAGCGTAGACGCGCCGTGCTGCACCGCACCCGCCATGCCGTACTTGTCGCGCGCCAGCTTGGAGAGCGTCTCGAGCGTGTCCAGATCCAGCGCCACGTCGGCGATGCTGCCATCGGCGAGCACCACGCCACCGTGCGACGTACCCGACTGCACGGAGATCTTGGAGAGCCCCGCCGTGCCCGGTGCCTGCGCGGCGAGCGTGGCGATGAAGCCCTCCATGAACGCCTCGAGCTCCTCGGGCGTGCTGTTCTCGGTGCCGACTTCGCCGATCTCGCCACCAATGGAGATGGTGACCCCCTTGGGTTCGGCGGCGCGCACGAAGCGCGTGATGTCGACACACACCTCGTAGTTGAGGCGCTGCTGCTCGGCGAGCGTGGGCTTCGAAAGATCGACCAGCGTGGACGTGTCGACGTCGATGTTGTAGAAGCCGGCGGCCACCGCCTCCGTGACCAGCGCCTTGACGGCGTTCACCTCGGTGACCGGATCGACGGCGTACTTCTTGTGGTTGACCTGGAAGTGGTCACCCTGGATGAACACCGGGCCGCGATAGCCCTCGCGGATGGCCGCTGCGAGCATCACCGACACGTATTCGGCCGGACGCTGCTCGGTGTAGGCAATCTCGGAGCGGGCGATCTCGAGGATGAACGCGCCGGCGTCGAGCTTGCGGGCCGTGCGGAAGATCGCGCGCGCCGTGTCGTACGACATGGCCCGCACGTTAATGGCCGGCACAGTGAACCCGCCGCACTTGCCCTCGCCACGCGCCACGTACAGCTCGTGGATGGACCCGGCCCGCACCCCGACCTGCTGGCCGATCTCCCAGATGAGCCACCGGGCGTGCTCCCGCTCGGTCTCGCCGCCGAACACCGCCTGGTGCACCAGCGCGTCGAACTGGGCCGTCTCCAGCACGGACGTTTCGTGCACATGCACGTGGCCTTCGGCAACGGTCACGGCCCCGCCGAAGAGCGGCGCCGAGGAAGTCGTGGTGTCGGACATGGGGGCGGTTCGAGGATCTGGGAGTGTCTGAGGAACCCGCGTAACTTCCCACTGCGTGGACAGATGCGGCAAGGGCGCGGGGTGGCGAAATCAGGGAATGCCGGACTTCGGGCTAGAGGGTGAATCGCGGATCGGGTTGCGGGAGCGCGTCCCACTCGGCCCGGGCCGCTTCACTGCCGACCCGTCCCAGCAGGGCGTAGGCGAACTGCTTGCCGAGCTCCACGCCGGGCTGGTCGAAGGCGTTCACCCCGTACAGCTCCCCGGCGTAGGCGGTGGCCAGGGCGAAGGTCTGCATGAGGGCCCCCAGGTGCCAGGCGTCGATGGCGTCGATGGCGAGGGTGGCGTTGAATCGTCCCCGGGCCGCCAGGGCGCCGGCGGTGGCGCGCTGCTCGATGTCGATGAGCTCGCCGAGGGTATGGCCACCGAGGTAGCCGAGTTCGGGAATGTCCCCGTGGCGCGTGGGGATGCGGCCCTCGCCGGTGCGGCCGCGGACGGCCACGAAGGTGACCGTCTTGTCGAGCGGCCCCTCCATGAACAGCTGGACCTGGGAATGCTGGTCGGTGGCTCCGACGGCCGGGAGCGGCGTGGGGCCCACCGCCCGGCCGTCGGGCTGCATCTTGCCGAGCGACTCGGCCCACAGCTGCACGAACCAGAGCGCCAGGTCGCGGAGCGGGTCGGCGTAGGGCATAAGCACCTGCACATGCCGGCCGTGTCCGGTGTCGGCCAGCCACTGCAGCACGGCGAAGGTGCCGGGGAGATTGCGCGCGAGGTCGCCGGTTCCGGCCGCCTCGGTGACATGCGCCGCGCCGGCCAACAGCGCCCGCACGTCGATGCCGAGGAGCGCCGCCGGCAGAATGCCCACCGGCGAGAGGACCGAGAACCGCCCCCCCACCTTGGCAGGAATGTCCACGGTGGTGATGCCTTCGGCGCGGGCGATCCGGCGCAACGCGCCCACTTCGGGGTCGGTCACGAACACCAGATGCTGTCGGGCGGCGTCCTCGCCGACCGCCTGGGCCAGCGCCTCGCGCACGATGAGGTACTGCGCCATGGTCTCGACGGTGCCGCCGGACTTGGACACGACCAGCACGAGCGTGTGCGCGAGATCGAGGCGGGCGAGTGTGGCGCCGATGGTGGCCGGATCGACGTTGTCGAGCACATGCAGCCGCGGGCGCCCACCGCGCTGCTCGGTGGTGAGCGCGTTCCACTGCGGCGGACACAGGGCCGTGCGCAGGGCGATCGGCCCCAGCGCCGAGCCGCCGATACCGAGCAGCAGGACGTCGGTAAAGCGCCCCTCCGCCGCCTCGGCGGCGTCGAGCGATTGCTGCAGGAGTGGCGCGTTGGTGGCCAGCGTGAGAAAGCCCAGATCGGCCACTCGCGTGTGCACGGCCGCGTGCGCCTGCCGGAAGCGCGCGCCCGCCGCCTGCAATTGCGCGGGCGTGATGCCGGCCCCGTCGGGGAGGGCACCCGCCATCATGTTGGTGAAATCGAGCGTGAGGGTCATGTGCCTGGGGAGTCGGGGAGCTCGACGACGAGGCCGTCGTACGCCGGCATGATGCCGGCGGGCAATTCCGCTGCGAGCGCCGCGTGGAGGTTGTCGTGCGTGAGGTGCGTGAAGTACGTGCGCTCGGCGCCCACCGCCTGGGCAGTGGTCACGGCCTCGCTGATGGAGAGGTGCGTCGGGTGCACACGCCGCAGGAGCGCGTTCAGCACGAGCACTCGCACCCCCAGCAGCGCCGCCAGCGCCTCCGGTGGGAGCGACTTGGCGTCGGTGATGTAGGCGATGTCACCGACGCGGTAGCCCACCACCGACGCCCGGCCGTGCGGCACGGCGATGGGGAGCACCGGTGTGTCACCCACGAGGAACGGCGTGCCCGGAGTGATGCGCACCAGCTGGGCTTCCGGCCGCGTGGTGCCCGGCAATGGGCGATAGGCGGCGTCGAAGATGTACGGGAAGCGCGTCCGTAGCGTATCGAGCGTGGGCTGCTCGCCGTACAGAGAGAGCGGGCCGTCCCGGTGCACGGTGACGGCGCGCAGGTCGTCGATGCCGTGGATGTGATCGGCGTGCTCGTGGGTGTAGAGCACGGCATCGACCGACGCGATGCCCACCGCGACGAGCTGCAGGCGCAGCTCGGGCGGCGTGTCGATGAGCAGCCGAGTGCCGGCCGCCGTCTCGATGACGGCACCGCACCGGGTGCGCCGGTCGCGGGGGTCCGTCGACCGGCAGACGGCGCAGCCGCAGCCGATCTGCGGCACGCCGAAGCTGGTGCCCGTGCCGAGAAAGGTGAGGCGCACGGGCGCCGTCAGACCGTCTCGACCTTGAGCAGGTTGGTCGTGCCCGGCACGTCGAAGGGCACGCCGGCGGTGACCAGCACCCGATCGCCCTTGGTCACGAGGTTGAGATCGAGCGCCTCGCGCAGCGCCATGGCGACCATGTGGTCGTACCCGCGTGCCGTGGGCACGAGGCGCGGCACCACGCCCCACACCAGCGAGAGCTGACGGCACACGCGCGGCTCGTCGGTGAGGGCGAGGATGGGCACGCTGGGCCGGTGCGAGGCCACGATGCGGGCCGTGAAGCCGCTCTTGGTGAACACCACCACCAGCGGCGACTCCAGCATGCGCACGGCGGCCACGGTGGCGGCAGCGATGGCTTCCTCGGTGTTCACGCCGCTCACCACCCGGCGATCCTGCCGCGCGACACTTCCGGGACGGGGGCGGGTTTCGATTTCCCGGATGATGCGCCGCATTGCCTCGACGGCGAGGCGCGGGTAGTGCCCCGCCGCCGTTTCCGCCGACAGCATCACCGCATCGGTGCCGTCGAGGATGGCGTTGGCGACATCGCTCGCCTCGGCGCGCGTCGGCCGCGGGTTGTCGATCATGGACTCGAGCATCTGCGTGGCCGTGATCACCGGCCGGCCCATGCGATTGGCCGTGGCGATGATCTGCTTCTGCGCGATGGGGACTTCCTCGAAGGGCAGCTCGACGCCGAGATCGCCGCGGGCGACCATGACGGCATCGGCGGCCCGCATGATCTCCTCGATGTTCTCGAGGGCCACGTCCTTCTCGATCTTGGCCACGACGAGCATCCACTTCGGGATGAGCATCCGCAGCTCGTCGATGTCCTGGGCCCGCCGCACGAAGCTGAGCGCCACCATGTCGAGGTCGTGCTCGACGGCGAACTGCAGGTCGGCGCGATCCTTCTCGGTCAGCGAGGGCGCCGACACGGCAATGCCGGGGAGGTTCATGCCCTTGTTGCTGGTGAGAAGGCCGCCGTGCACGACGGTGGCCCATACCCGCGGCGCCTCGACCTGCGTGACCACGAGCTCGAAGAGTCCATCGTTGATGAGCACCCGATTGCCGGCCGCCACGTCGTGGCAGAGGTCCGCGTAGGTGATGGGAATCTCGTCGCCGCTGGCGAGCTCCTCGGGGACGAGCACGACGGTGGCACCGATGGTCAGCTCGCGAGGCGCCGGCAGCGCGCCGATGCGGATGCGCGGTCCCTGCAGGTCGCCGAGGATGGCCACCGGCCGCCCCAGCGCCTCGGAGACCTCGCGCACGGTCGCGATGGTGCGGGCGTGCTGCTCGTGGGTGCCGTGCGAGAAGTTGATGCGCGCGACATCGAGTCCCGCCTCGACCAGCGCCTGAATGCCTTCACGCGTGTTGCTGGCCGGGCCGAGGGTGCCCACGATCTTGGTGCGCGGAATGTGCGTCCGGCGGAAGCCGGCAGGCGCAGTGCCGGTCGCGGTGCTGGGCGAGGCGGCCTGCTCGGGGCCCGTGCGGGGAATGGTCATGACGTCGGAGGTCTCGTCGAAGGCGGCCACGGGATCAGACCGCGGGAGAGGAGGCGGTCGCCAACAGCGCCGCGCGCTTGCGCCCCAGCCCGGCGAGCAGCGTCACGAACGATTGCTCGAAGGACGCCAGCCCCTCGGCGAGCAGCGTGTCGGTGACGGCCTGCAGCGAGATGCCCTGCGCCTCGAGCGCCGCCAGGACCCGATCGGCCTCGGCCACCTGCTCGGTGACCGACTGGCGCACTTCGCCGTGATCGCGGAAGGCTTCGAGGGTGGCGGGGGGCAGCGTGTTGACCGTGTCAGTGCCGATGAGTTCCTCGACGTAGATCACGTCGCGGTAGGCCGGATTCTTGGTGCTCGTGCTGGCCCACAGCGGACGCTGTACCCGCGCCCCGCGGTCGGCGAGCGCTTGCCAGCGCGGTCCCGAGAAGGACGCCGTGAAGAGGCGATACGCGAGCTTGGCGTTGGCGATGGCGGCCTTGCCCTGCACTGCGGTGAAGGTGTCCGCCTGCTCGGGGTGCGCGGCCGCGAGGGTGGCGAGCTGCTTGTCGATGGCAGAGTCGACGCGGCTGACGAAGAAGCTGGCCACCGACCCGATGCGATCGATGGGCAGGCCGGCGGCAGCGCGCTGCTCGAGCCCCGCCAGGTACGCCTCGATCACGCGGGCATGGGCGTCGATGGCAAAGAGCAGCGTGACATTCACGTTGACGCCGTCGGCGATGAGCTGCTGCACGGCGGCCGCACCCTCGATGGTGCCCGGCACCTTGATCATGAGATTGGGCCGGTCGACGATCGCCCAGAGCCGCCGCGCTTCGGCGACGGTGCCGGCCGCATCACGGGCGAGGTCTGGGGACACCTCGAGCGACACGTAGCCATCCACGGCGTTCGTGGCGTCGTACACGGCGCGGAAGGCGTCGCAGGCGTTCCGGACATCGGAAGCGGCCAACTCGAAGAACGCCTCCCGATCGGATCGCGCTGTTTCGATCGTGGCCAACTGCGCGTCGTACGCGGCGCCCTCGGCCAACGCCTTCTCGAAGATCGTCGGGTTGGAGGTCATGCCGGTGAGCGCGTCCTCGGCGATCCGCCGGGCAAGGTCGCCGTTGGAAAGCATGACCCGGTCGATATAGTCGAGCCAGAGCGACTGGCCGGCGGCGTGCAGCGCGTGAAGGCGAGGAGACATGGCGTCCGGAAGAATCGGAAAGGAACCATCTGGAGATCTCGTACAACCATGGATGCTAATGGGCTGCACCGGGTGCCGGCGAGAGCCGGCACCGATGTTTCTGAAACACGCGCCGCCCCGACCGCTTTGAAACACGATCCATTCCCGACCGTATTGGTCGGCATACGTGACCACCACTGACTTTGCACCAGGTACTGTCCGCGACATGACGCTCCGATTTCTGCGTGGTATTGGCCTCGTCGGCGCGCTCGCGGCGTGCCGGACGCCGGCCGCCGGCCCGGGGGCGGCCCAGGCGCCGCTGCCGGCCGCCTGCGGCGTCGCGGCGGCCCAGGCCGAGTCGCGGGCCCAGGAGCCCGCCGTCGACCCGGTGGTGACCTTCGACACGGCGTGGGCCATCATCCGGCGGACCCACTGGGACACCACGTACAACGGGGTCGACTGGCTGGCGGTTCGTGATGAACTACGCCCGAAGGCGATGCGCGCCGGTACCCGGGATGAACTGCGGGGCGTGCTGTCCGACATGCTCGGGCGGCTGGGGCAGTCGCATTTCTCGATCATTCCACAGGAGATGGCCGATGGCACCACCCCGAGTGGTTCGGCCAGCCGCAGCGGCGGCGCCCTCGGATTCGACAGCCGGCTGGTGGACGGAGCCCAGGTGGTGTGGCAGGTGGACACCGGGGGCCCGGCGTGGACGGCTGGTGTCCGCACAGGCTGGCAGTTGGAAGCCGTACGGGGCTGCCCGACCGCGGCCCGGCTCGCGCGACTCCCGGCCAAGCTCGAAGCCCGACAGGCGACGCTCAAGGCGTACCGAATGGCGGCGGGCGCGCTGGCCGGCGCCGAGGGCGACACCGTGACGGTGCAGTTCCGGGACGAGCGCAACCAACCGCGCCCGCTCCAGCTGACGTACGGCCCGGTGCCGGGCTCGGTGGCCAAGGTGGGCAACCTGCCGCCGCTCCCCGCCCACCTCACGTGGCAGCGGGTCCGGCGGGACGGGCGGACGGTGGGCATCATCCGCTTCAACATCTGGATGCCGGTGCTCGCCGCACAGTTCGATGCCGCCATCGACTCGCTGCGCACGTCCGATGCAATCGTGCTCGATATCCGCGGCAATGTCGGCGGCATCGGCGGCATGTCGATGGGCTTCGCCGGGCACTTCCTCGATTCCGCCTACGCCATCGGCACCATGAAGCAGCGCGGGTCCACGCTCAACTTCGTGGCGAATCCGCGGCGGGTGGACACCCGGGCCCAGCCCGTGACGCCGTTCTCCGGCCCGCTGGCCATCGTGGTCGATGCCGTCTCCGTGAGCACCTCCGAGATCTTCGCCGGCGGACTGCAGGGGGTGCGCCGCGCCACGGTGTTCGGCACGCAGACCGCTGGTCAGGCGCTCCCCTCAGTACCGGAGCGGCTCCCCAACGGAGACATTCTATATCACGCGATCGCCGACTTCATCGGCCCCACCGGCAAGCCGGTGGAGGGCGACGGCGTTGTTCCCGACCGTGTGATTCCCCTGAGCCGCCGAGCCCTGCTCGATGGCCACGACGCCGCCCTCGAGGCGGCGCTCATCTGGGCAGCGCGCACGTCGGCGCGTTCGCTCGTCCCCTGATGGTCCTGTTTCCGGAGATGACAATCCCATGCTGCAAATGAAGTCGATGCGGTCGGCCCTCATGCTGGCGGTGCTGCTGGCGCCGCTGTCCACGCTGTCCGCTCAGCCCCTGCCGTCGGCGGAAGCGATCATTGCCAAGCACGTCGCCGCCGTGGGTGGCAAGGACGCGCTCAGCAAGATCACGTCCATGAAGCAGACGGCGTCCATGGAGATGGCGTCGATGGGCATGACGGCCGACGCCGAGGTGATGATGGGCGCGCCGAACCGGATGTCCACCAAGGTCACCTTTCCGGGGATCGGGGAGATCGTGACCGGCACCGACGGCCAGGTGGCCTGGTCGATGAACCCGATGCAGGGCCCGCGCGTGCTGGCCGACAAGGAACTGGCGCAAACGCTCGAGCAGGCCGATTTCTATGGCAACCTGCTGTTCGAAGCCGACCGTTTCTCGTCGATCGCGAATGAGGGGATCGTGGATTTCGCCGGAGAGAAGGCCTACAAGCTCAAGATGGTGCGCAAGTCCTCGGGGAACGAGAGCTGGCAGTACTTTTCGGTCGCCAGCGGGCTGCTGATCGGCAGCGAGTCGTCGACGACGACGGAGATGGGCGCCATCCAGTCGAGCACGATCATCCGCGAGTACAAGGACTTCGGCGGCATCAAGTTCCCGACGCGCAGCGAGATCTCGGCCGGACCGCAGACCATGGTCATGACGGTCAAGGACGTGCAGCTCAATGCGGCGGGCGCCGACAGCTTCGCGATTCCGGCGGCCATCCAGCCGCTGATCAAGAAGTGACCGAATGGGGGCACGAGCCGGTGTGACGCTAGTCGAACTGCTGCTCGTGCTCGTGATCCTCGGGATCATGACCACGCTGGTCGTGCCTGGCACGGCCAGCGTGTGGCGTTCCGGGGCCTCACCAGAGGCGGATGCCCCCGCCGGACTGACGGCGGCCCGCCGGCTCGCGGTGGCGCGTGGCGTCACGGTGCGCCTGACCACGACCGCCGACGGCGCGTGGCGCGTGGCCGTTCCGGGGTCTGCCGACCCGCTGGCCTCCGGTCATGACGACCAGGCCGGCGGTGTCGCCGGCGACCTGGTCACCGACCTGCTCATCGACCCGCTCGGCACCTGCCGACCGGGGGCACAGTCGGCCACCCAGGCGCCCGGCGCCGCCGTCGACGCCGGGCGCTGCCGCTGGCTGCCGCTTGCGCCGTCGCCCACGGGAGCCGACACCCGATGACGCTGCTCGAATCGCTCATCGCGACCGTGCTGCTGGCGGTGGTAGCGGTGGCCTGCCTCGAGGGGACGCGGGGGGCGACTCGGCTGCAGCAGCGGCAGGAAGCGATGGTCGCGGCGCTGGCGCGCGCGGAATCAGAGTTGGCGGGCCAGGTGGCAGGGGCCTCGGCCTTCGCCGGAGACGCGGATGCCCCCAGCGTCCGTCGGACGCCGTACGGCCCGCCGTCCAGCGCGGCCCGGCTGGAGCTGGTGGAAGTGGAGGTGTCGCTCCCCGGCGGCGGCACGATGCGGCTCATGCGGCTCGTCGAGCGGGCACGCTGAATGCCGAGCCGGCATGGCCCGACCCGGTCGCGGCAGGGCTTCACGCTGCTGGAGCTCATGATGGCGCTCACGCTCACCGCCATCGCTGCGGGGGTGGCCGCCACGGCGCTGTCGGCGGCCCGTTCGGCACGCGCCCGGGTGGCCGCGCATCGCACCCAGGGCGAAGCGGACACCCGATTGCGCGCCCTGCTGGCCGACCTGCTGCGCCACGCCCCCGCCGCTGAATCGGTGAGCGAACCGCTGCTCACCATCGGGCGCGATGCGTCGGGCGCCACGCTGCGGTTTCTCTCCCGCGGAGTACGCCCGCCGTACGGCACCGGGCCGATCTGGCGGGTGCAACTCGCCCGCGACGGCGAGCGGCTCCTGCTGCGCGCCGATGCGCTCGGGGTGGCCGGAACCGCCGGCATCGAAGCGCCGGTGGTAATGGCCGTCGAGGCCGTCGCGTCGTTGGAGGTGCTGGCGCTGGAGCCTGCGAATGGGCGCGAGGCGGCCCGGTGGCGCACCGACTGGCCGCTGGCGCAGCGCCGCCCGGCGGCGGTCGCGTTGTCGTGGACCCGTCGCGACGCCGCCGTGCCCGCGAATGCCGCCCGCGCGCCGTTCGTGGTGGCGCTCGACCCGCTCGAGGCGGGGCGGCCGTGAGCGGCGGCTTCACGCCGCGGCGGCGCCCGGTGCGTGCCCGTCGCGGCGCGGCGCTGCTGGCGGCGCTGGTCACCATCGCGCTCCTGGCCAGCGTCGCGGCCATGGTCAGTGCCGCGGCGCGCGACAGCGCCGCCATTGCCGTGAACAGTCGAGCGCAGGTGGTGGCGCGGGCGATGGCCGAGAGCGGGGTGCTCGCCGCCCGCGTGCGCCTCGAAGACGCCCTCGCCGCCGCGGGCCCGGACTCTGCCAAGGTCGATGCGGTGTTCGACGGGCTCGCCGATGACGCCGAGCGTCGCACGGCGCCGTTCGTGCAGGATTCGCTGGGCGACGGCGTGTTTGCCGCCACGGTGGTGAACGTCAGCGCCCGACTGGACATCAACACGGCGGGTGCCGAAGGGCTGGCGCGGCTCTTCCGCACGGTGGCGCCGGCGGCGGTCGCCCAGGGTGTGGCGGCGCGCATTGAGGCGCACGTGCGGGGCGACGCGGTCGCGCGCCCGCTGCGCGACTCGGCCGCCACCCGGGATTCGCTCGTGGCAGCGCTGCTGGGGCGTCCGGCCGGTCCGCGCGTGCTGCAGCCGTTCGCGTCGCTCGACGAGCTGGAGGCCCTGCTCGGCAACGAGGCGCCGTGGCTCGGTCAGGTGGCCGAGCAATTGACGGTGGATGGGGATGGGCGTATCGATCGAGGCCGCGCATCGTCGGTAGTGATGGCGGCGGCGACCGGTTCGCTGGTGGACCGGCCGACCCGCCTGCTCGTGGTGGCCCGCGGCTGGCAGGCGGGACACCCGCTGACGCGCGAGATTCAGGCCGTGTACGCGGTGGAAGGGGCAGAACTCCGACTTGTGCGCTGGCGGGAGCGCGATCGATGACCATGGCCGACCGGACCGGATGCGCGAGCCTCTCGCGGTAGTCCTCGAGCACGACACGCTGCGTGTGTTCGGGCGGGCCTCGGCGCGTCCGCTGCTCGAGTTGCCGTGGGACCCCGAT
>JBEILM010000050.1:0-25734 GCA_040379205.1 Gemmatimonas sp. | reverse complement strand
GGAGCACCCAGAGACGGCGGGATGACGTGGACGCCATGACACTTGAGGGACTGAACGTGGGATGAAATGGGGCACGGGAGCGCGAACGCGTCCGTTGACCCGTCTCCTGCATACAACACGCACGACGTCGATGATCCGTCAAAGTTAGGCGCCCGCGCCCGTTCCGTCGTGGCCTGCCCCCTTTTTCCCCGCCGGCGAACCCTCGAGGCCGCTTCCAGGGTACCGCAAGGTTCATGTCTGCCCCAGTCACCATCGATCGCCCAGACGATACGCTGATCTCCGAGACGGCGCCCCCAGCCAGTCAGGCCCTCAGCGGCCTGCTGCTGCTGGCGTGTGCCCTCGTGGCGCTGCTCTGGGCCAATTCCCGCTGGGCCGATGCGTACCACGCCTTCACGCATCTCCCGATCGCCGGTACCACGCTCGGGCACGCGATCAACGATGGCCTGATGGCCATCTTCTTCCTGCTGGTGGGGCTCGAGATCAAGCACGAGCTACAGGACGGGGCGCTCTCCACCGTCCGCCGCGCCACCCTCCCGGTGGTCGGCGCCATCGGCGGCATGGTGCTGCCGGCCTTCATCTACCTGGCCGTCGCGCGCGTCACCGACGCGGCACCCGGCTGGGGGATTCCCATGGCCACCGACATCGCCTTTGCCCTGGGCATTGTGGCCCTGCTCGGTGTGCTCTTCCTTCTCAATGCGCGGCACGTGCATCAGGTGTGGCCGTATGGGCTGCTCGGCGTGGCCCTCTGGTGGGCCGTGTACGCCTCGGGTGTGCACGCGAGCATCGCCGGCGTGCTGCTGGCCTTCACCATCCCGGCGCGCGGCAGCGACTGCGTGCAGAGCCGCATCGAACACGCCCTGCACACGCCGGTCTCGTACGGCATCGTGCCGCTGTTCGCCCTGGCCAATGCCGGGGTCACCCTTCCGCCCGACGTGGTGCAGTTCACGCAGCAGCCCGCCGTCCTCGCCACCACGCTCGGACTGGTCATCGGCAAGCCGCTGGGCATCTTCTCGGCCGCCTGGCTGGCGGTGCGCCTGCGACTCGCCGACCTGCCGCAGGACAGCGATTGGCAGCGTGTGCTCGGCGTCGCCACGCTCGGCGGCATCGGCTTCACGATGTCGCTGTTCATTGCGGGACTGGCCTTCGGTGAAGGGGCCCAGCTCGATGCCGCCAAGATCGGCGTACTGGCCGGCTCCCTGCTCACCGGAATAGGCGGCGCGCTCCTGCTGGCCCGCCAGGCCCGCGCAGGGGTCGCCACCCTCGAGCCGACGTTGGCGCGCTGATGCCGCCGCCACTGCTGCTGCTCAGCGATGTCGACGGCACGCTGCTCGACGACCACGGCGCGCTGCCGTGTCCGCCCGCGACACTGCGGGCCGCCGTCGCCGCGCTCGAGACGGCGTGGGGGGCGCCCGTGACGGTCGGACTCGCCTCCAGCCGCACCCTGCGCGAACTCACCGTGCTGCAGCGGGCCCTTGGCATCTACGGGCCGTGCATCGCCGAAGACGGCGCGCTGCGGGCGGTGGATGTCTCCGCCAATGATGGGCCTGGCGCCGCCGATGCCGTCGACCGACAGCGGCATGGCACCCGCACGTTGGCCCTGGCGCAGCATGCTGACAACGCCGATGCACTGCATGCGGCCATGGCCGATGAACCTGCCTTCATACGCGCCGATACCCGGCGCCTGCCGTTCGCCGCGCTGCAACGGCTGGGCTTTCGCACGCCGGCCGCCGCGCGGCGTGCGCTGCACGCGCGGTCTCACAGCGTCCTGATCGACCCGCTCGTACTCAATGAAGTGGAACTCGACCATCTGCGTCGCGTCAGTGCAGCCCGCGGGCTGCAGTTGCGACGTGGGGGCCGCTGGTTCACGTTGACTTCAGCTGGAGGAAAAGGGCCGGCGCTTCGTGCGCTGCGTCACGACGCTGCCCGAACCGGGGGTGCGCCCCTGATCGCCGCCATCGGCAACGAGGAGAACGATGTCTCGTTGCTTGCCGAAGCCGATCTGCGCTTCGTGATACGCAACCCGCACCGTGGGCCACATCCGGTGCTCAGTGCTCTCCCCGATGCCATCGTGCTCGACGGTGAGGGACCAGGAGGATGGATGGACATGCTCGACCGCTTGACCCGTCGTGCCGCCGAGGTGCACGCGTGAGCGCCGCAAAGCGCGCGCCGGCCGCCCCGCCGCGCTGGACCTTCACGATGCTCACGATTCCGTCGCGCGTGGAGTTTCTCGGCCGCCTGCTGCAGTCCATGGCCCAGCTCCCCACCCGCCACCCCTTCGAGGTGGTGATCGTGTTCAACGCCGCCACCGATGAGGAGCCGATGGCGGTGGAGGCGCGCATTCGGGCCATGGCGCCGTCGCTGCCCATCCGGGTGTACGTGAACGCCACCGATCCCTCCATCGGGGGCGGCCGGCGCGTCCAGCTGTCGGTGTGCCGCACGCCGCTCATCGCCTTCATCGACGACGACCTCACGCTGCACGGCGACATCCTTGGCGCCATCGAGGAAACGCTGCGCGCCAAGCCCCTCGGCATCGTGGGCCTGCCCTCGTACGAGGAGGACACCGATACCCGCTTCAAGCCGCGCGAGTCCACGCCGTACGTGTACGTGGACGGCCTGCGCTACATGCCGGTGCAGGGCATGCTCGTGGCCGGCTATCGCCGGCTCTTCGCCGACATCGGCGGCTTCAATCCGCGACGCCAGTTCTGGGGCGAGTGGACGGAGCTCAACCTGCGCCTGTGGCGCCACGGCTTTCCCACCGGCTACGTGCTCGATCGCGGGTTCCTGCGCCACTGGCACAAGGCGCCCGAGTCGCCCACGCGCAACATGTCGGGACGCGAGCAGCATGTGCTCTGGGGGCTCATGTGCACGGCCCTCGAGTACGATGCGGTGAGCATCAACGAGGCCACCGACGCCTTCTGGCGCCTCGCCCAGGATCGCTACCTGCAGTACTCCTTCGGCGAGCAGCCGAGCCCCAAGCTGCTGCTGGCCAGCGTGCTGGAGCTCATGCCGCGCCTGTCGCGCGAATTTCCGGCCATGCACGCCTTCGCCGAGTCGGCGCGCCAGCACCCGTTCCACTTCAAGCCGTTCGAGCCGCTCACCGAGTCGCAGGTGCGGCAGGTGCTCGCCCACGCCGACGTCGCGATCGTGCCCTACCGCGCGGTACTGGAGAACGATGTGGAGGACGAGGCGCCCCTGAGCGGACAGCGCCACTGGCTGTCGCGCATCGGGCGGGCGGTGCTGGGGCGGACGGAACACGAGCGCCCCGCGTAACACACGGTCACATGTCAGTGTGCTCGCGTCGGATCACGATGACGCGGGGCGCGGTGGCGCGAGTTCGCCCGAGCGCTGCAGGCCGATGCGGAACAGAATCGGCCCCAGCGTCTGGTTCACCGCGATCGTGGCCAGCAGCAGGGAGCGCAGCGCCTCGCCACGCGCGGGATACACATCGGCCACGACCGCCGCCAGCCCGAACGCCACGCCGGCCTGCGAGATGAGGCCGTACCAGGCGTTGTGCGATACGTTCGCCGGCAGGCCGGCCCACCGGCCACCCAGCCGAATGCCACCCCAGATCGCCGCAATGCGCACCAGCACCACCGGCACCACGATGGTCCACAACGGCAGCACCGCCAGCGCATCGATACGGGCGCCGGAGAGGGCGAAGAACACCACGAAGATGGGCGCTGCCGCCCGCTCCATGGCATGCCGGAACGCCTCGCCGCGGCCGCCGGCGGCGTTCTCCGTGACGAAGCCCGCCACCAGCAGCGTGAGCAGCGTCTCCACGTGCAGCACCTTGGCGAGTTCGGCGCCCAGCAGGGCCACGAGAATCGCGAAAATGAGCAACTCGCGCTGGATGAATCGCAAGTACGCCGACACGGCCATACCGAGCAGCCCGCCCACCAGTACCGCGCCACCGATCTCCCACACCACCGTCCCCACCTGCACGCCGCCACCGCCACCACTCGGCGGCACGAGCGCGCGCGCCGCCGCCAGTACGCCCGTGAAGATCAGCACCACAGCCACGTCCATCACCAGGACCACGCCCAAGGTGTACCGGGCCACTGGCCCGTTGGCGTTGGTCTCCGACAGCAGCGCGATCGTGGCCGCTGGCGAGTGCACCACGGCCACTGCGGCAAAGAGCAGTGAGAAGGCGAACACCTCCGCGGCAGGCGCCTGCGCCAGCAGCGGCAACTGGCCACGCAGCAGGGCCAGTGTGCCGGCCACCGCCACGAAACACAGCACCAGCTCCACCGACATCATCTTCAGGATCGCGACACCACGTTCGCGGATTTCGCGCCATTGCAGCTCGGCGCCGGCCAGGAACGCAATGAGCGCAATCGCGAGATTGCTGATCGGCGTGAGCTCCTCGAGCGCCGGGCGCGTGACGTACCCCAGCGACGAGGGCCCGAAGATCACGCCAGCGGCCATGTAGCCGACGATCTTCGGCAGCCGCACCGTAGCCGCCAGCTCCCCAACGCTATAGGCGGCGAGGATGAGGAAGCCGAACAGCATGAGCGTGGGCGCGCCGGCAGTCGGGCCGCCGAGGCTGAACACGCTGCGCATCACGGCGTACAGCAGCAGGAGAATGGCGAGTCGCCGCACCTAGCGCCGCGCCTCGTTGTCAGACTCGCCGTCCGTCTCGCCGCGCAGGAAGCCCGGGATGCGATGTGTCACCGTTTCGGTGACACTGTCCATCACGGCCTCCGTCGTGGCCGACAGCTGTTCGAGCGGGGCCAGCAGCGGCGCCGCCGCCGACCGTACGAACCGGGCGGCGAAGAACTCGGTGAACAGCACCGAGATGGCGGCGCAGGTGAAGATGATCTCGCCGAACGGGAGGTCGCGGCGCGAGTAGTCCAGCGCCAGCGCGATGGTCAGGCGCCCCTGCCCGATGAGCGCCCGCCCCCAGTCGAGGCCTACGCTGGACTGGGTACGATTGAGCCACGTCACGATGCCCGTGCCCCACAACTTGGCGAGGGTGCGCAGCACCACATAGTGCATGATGACCAGCCACCAGCCGACATTCGAGTCCGGCGTCCACGAGGCACCGGCGAGCAGCAGCAGCACGTAGTACAGCGGGCGCTCACCGGTACGGAGCACCTCCTCGACCGGCTTCGTGTGGCGCAGCGAGTTGGCCAGCACGACGCCCATGGCGAATGCGGCGAGGGTGGGCGACAGCTGCAGGTACGCCGCCGCGCCGCTCGTGAGGATGACGGCCCCGCCCAGGGAGATGAACAGACGATCGGCCCCCTGTTCATCGCCGAGAAAGAGATGAAAGAGCGTGCCCCCGATGATGCCGATGCCCAGGGTCACCACGAACCATTCGGTGGTGGTCAGCGGCCGCATGAGCACCGGGGCTTCGGTGTGCATGAGCGCCAGGAGCACACCGAAGGCGAGGATGCTGATGACCGCATCCATGCTGTTGGCCACCTCGATCTGCTGCAGCACCGGAGCCGAGCGGCGCGCGTCACCGAACGCCACGTCGAGCCCGGCGGGCGTCGACGCCACCGCGATCGCGCCCAGCACCAGCGCCGGACCGAGCGTGGTGGCCATGTCGGCCTGGAAGGCATAGCCGATCGCCGAAGCGGCGCCGATCGCCACCAGCACCATGGTGAGCACACTCTCCACCAGCGCCAGCCGATAGGTCACGGCCGGTATCCGCACCAGGCGCGACAGGCGCATCGGCATCGCCGCCACGATCCCCATCCAGCCGATGCCGAGGATCACGATGGGCTGAAAGGCCTCGATGGCGGCCGGCGTGAACAGCCCCGTGACCTGCGGCCCCAACAGCACACCCAGCACCAGGTACTCCGCTCCCGATACGATCAGCAGGCGCTTGGCCAGCCACTCGTACGCCACGTGCGTGGCCAGAAAGGCCATCGCCGCCAGCAGGATGAGGAGCAGGGGAGTGGTCACGCGCGCGTCCGCTGGCGTTCACAGGGACTGTCCGCGATTGCGGACAGCGTCAAGGCGTCGTGTCGGACTATAGGCCGACACGGCGTTCCCCCACAAGGCAAGCAAAGCAACGAACCGACAAGTACTTGCGCGCCGTTGCGCGTCTGGGACCGGCGTGTGCGGTTGGTCACGTGCGCGGCACCGCCACCGTGGCATCATCGATGCGCTCAGGTATGAGCGTCCATCATCCTGGAGACACCATGTTCCTGCGTCGTTCGTCCGTTCGTACCGTGGCGGTGCCCGTCGCTCGTCCGCTCTCACCGGTCCTGCTCGCGGCCGCCGCGCTTGCGGTGTCGCTGCTGGCGGTGCGCGCCGCCCACGCCGCCCCCGTGATCGACCGCACCCTGTTCACCTGGAGCGGGCGGGTGGATCGCGAGGTGTACATCACCATGCGCGGCCGCGATGTGCGCACCAGCGGCATCGATGCCCGGCTGCCCAACCGTACCCGGGTCGACGAAGCGCTGCCGCGCGGCCGCGGCGATGTGCTGGTCCGCCTCGCCGATGGCCGCGGCAACGTCGACATCATCGAGCAACCCTCGGCCCGCAACGGCTTCTCCACCACCATCCGCATCCGCGACCCGCGCGGTGGCGCCGACAACTATCGGGTGATCGCCTACTGGAGCGGTGACGATCGTTTCGATGATCGCGGACGCAACGGGCGCGATGGCTGGGAAGACCGTGACGACGACCGCCGCAGCAACGGCGGCTGGGGACCGGGCGGCCGGCGCGACGACGATCGCGGCCTGCTGCGGTGGAGCGGACGCGTCGATGACGTCGTCGAGATCCGCATCTCGGGTCGGCGCGTCGACGCCATCACCCGCAGCGGCGATCGTGTCACCAACGTGAACGCCAACATCCGCGGCGACGGGCTCCCCGCGCGCGGCGTCACGGTCGGCATCGATCGCCACGCCGGACGCGGCAGCATCCGCGTGGTGCAGCAGCCGTCGGCGTGGAACGGCTACACCGCCGTCATCCGCATCGACGACCCGAGCGGCGGAGCGAGCTTCTACGACTTCAGCGCGTTCTGGTGAACATGACGTCGCCATGCACAGCGGGGCGGCCTCCATCGAGGCCGCCCCGCTGTCGTACATGGTGCCGGCATCGCGCGCCGACTGCCTGCGACCGGCCGGTTACCGGTCGGCTACCGGTCGATCAGCACGAAGGCCCGCAGCGGCGCCCCGCCCACGTTGTTGTCCGCTGCCACGATGGTGCGCACCGTGTTCGCAGCGAGCGCGAGCGATGCCACGTTGATGGCCACCGCGCCGGCACGGGAGGCCGGCGCGGTGCCCGCGGGCACGACGCGCACCTGATACGTCCCCGCATTCACCGCGAGATACGACGACGCCGTGCGCACCGCCACGTTGGCCAGCGTCGGCGTGGCCGCCGCCAGGTCGGCCCCCGGCGTCGTGACGAAGATGTCCACGGCCCCTGCGGTGGGGCTCAGGTGCACCACGCGCACGCGCGCCTGCGTTGCCGACAGCGTGTTGTCGTCGGTCGTGAGGAAGCTGGTGACCGCCGATGCCGCGGTGCCGCCGGTGGCGTAGATGGTCTGGTCCTGCGACGCCGCCACCGTGAACGGAATCGTGGCCACCACCGTGTTGGTGTCGGCGGTGCGCTTCAGCACCAGGGTGCGATTGCCGGCGTAGATGGCCGAGTAGTTCGCGTTGTTGGGCGCCGGCAGGCTGAACGGTGTGGTCTGCGTATACGTCAGGTTCACACCGAACGGCACACTCTCGAGAATCGCGTTCACGCGCCCACGGGTGGTATCGGTGATCACGTTCACGAACCGCACCCGGCCCGTGGGGCCCGTGGGCTCGAACGGGCTGCCTCCGTCAGTGGTGCCGCAGGCGGCCAGCACCACCGCGCTGGCAGCCACCAGCGCCGCACGCCGGCCACCACGCACCAGCCGGTGCGGCGACGTCTTGCTCATAGTCATGGTCATGGGTCGGGGCCTCACTGCTGACAGCCGGTGGGGAACGTCGCCGGCTCCGCCGGATCGGCGGGGACGTTGGGATTCGCATTCCGGTCGCCGATGGCGTACGGCAGCCAGCACCGCTGACCGTCGATCGGCACCCCGGGGGCGTTCACCGGACCGCGCACGGCGGTGCGGCGGCGGGCATCCTCCCAGCGCAGTCCGGTGCCCAGCAGTTCATAGCGGCGCTGCGTGTAGATCTCCTCGAGCAGCTGTGCCTGGGTGAGCGAGCCGGAGAGCGCCGGCAGGCAGGCCTTCGGGTCGTCGAGGCCACGGCCACCGGTGCAATCGGTGCGCACCGAGTCCACCGCAGCCTGCGCCGCCGCCAGCTGCCCCTGCTGCGCCAGCCCTTCGGCCTTGATCAGCAGCGCTTCGTCGGGGAAGTACACGGGCAACGATGCCTGCGGATTGGCGTAGCGGTTCCACAGGTCGAGCGCCGCACCCACGCGGCCCGTGAGCGTGGCCGAGGGCGTCACGAACCACACGAACCGCTGATCACCGGCGGCCATGCTCGTGCGCCACTGGCGGCGCGGCGCGATACCGTTGGTGCCGCCGGTGACATTGGCGTAGAAGTTCACCGTGGGCGCAGGGAACTGGAACAGCGAGAACGCCGCCGGCCCCGTGCGCGGCACCAGGTTGGCATACGCCACCGCGTTGGGATGGTCGTTGGCCATGCGGGCGTATCGCGCGCGAAACAGCTGCACCATGGCGTTCAGGTTCACGCCCGGCGTCAGGATGCTGCTGGTGAAGAAGGGGCTCGGAGGCGTGGTGGCCAACTGCTGGGCCGCCGAGTCGAGCAGCGCCCGCACGTACGGCAGCGCTTCCGCGCGCGGCACGTACACCGGCGTCGTCTCGCCGAAGGTGCGGATGGGCACCCGCTGGTACGACTGGAGCGCCTCGCCGATGGCCTCGGCCTTGAGCGCCTGCGCCAGCGCGACCAGGCCGCTGCGCGTGCCCGGCTCGAGCTGGCTGGCCTGCGCGTTCGCGCCGGCCAGCAGGTCGTCGGCCGAGCGGACGGTGCGGTACACCGAATTGAAGACGGCGTCGGCGATCCCCGTACCGGGCGCCACGGCCCCCTGCTCGGCGTCGCTGATGGAGATGAGCGCGGCGCTGGTGGCCGCGAACTCGTCGGTCACCAGGCCGGCCATGTAGGCGTAGTTGCCGTACGAGGTCGCAAAGCGCGACTGCAGCCCCGTGGCGAGAGCGATCACGCCGTCAGGGCTGGTGGTGACCTGTGTTTCAGTGGGCGCGTTCGGATTCTGCAGATCGAGGCTGCAGGCGCCGAGCGCGAGGGAAGCCAGCGCGGTGGAGAGCACCGCGCGCCGGGTTGTTGTGCGCATGAGGTGGCGTCTCCGGAGGTCAGTAGTTGAAGCGGGCGCTGAGCGACCACGTCCGCGGAATCGGATAGCCGCCGAAGTCGAAGCCGCGATCGGCCGCCGTGGTCTGCCCCGAGCCGAGGCCGCCGGCGTTCGTGCCGAACAGGTTGATCTCCGGATCGTAGCCGCTGTAGCTGGTCCACACCGCGAGGTTGCGCCCCGATACCGTCAGGTCGACCCCCTCCTTGAACACGCGGCGCAGCGGCGCCCAGTCCAGCGAGTAGGTGGCCGAGAGCTCGCGCAGCTTCACGAAGCTGCCGTCCTCCACCCAGTACTCGAAGATGCCCTGTGTGCGGGCGTTGAAGTTCGGTGCCGTCTTGCGCGGGTCGCCGTACGGCAGCAGTTCCCGCTCGAACGTGCGCGAGTTGCTGGCGATGCCGGCGTTCTGGGCCCGCGTCGACAGGTTCATGATGTCGTTGCCGAACACGCCGTCGAGCAGCACGCGCACGCGCAGTTTGCGGCCGATCGTGAACTCGTTGAGCAGGGAGCCCATCCAGTCAGGGTTCGGGTCGCCGATCACGGCGTTCAGCGAGTCGTTGCAGGTGCCGCCGCTGATGGCCCGCCGCTGCTCAAGCGTGGCCCCCATGTCCACGGCCTGGTTGCTGCGGCGGTAGCGGCCCAGCGAGTCCGTGAGCAGCGCCCCGGTGCGGCAGTCGCGCGCCGCGTACGAGCCGTAGAACACGCCGGCCGGCTCGCCGACGCGGATGCGGTTCGGATAGCCACCCGCCGACTGGAAGTCCTGGATGCCGAGCGATTCCACGAGGTTGCGGTTGCGCGTGTAGGTGATGGTGGACTCCCACTTGAGGCGGCGGGAATCCACGTTCACGGTGCGCACGAGCAGCTCGAGGCCCTTGTTGGACATCGAGCCGATGGGGGCGAACTGCCGCGAGAAGCCGGTGCTGGTGGCGAGCGGGCGGAAGAAGAGCAGGTCGTTCACCACGCGGTCGTAGTACGTGGCCTCCACGCCCACCTTGCCGTTCAGGAAGCCCGCCTCGGCGCCCACTTCGGCCTCACGCGCGCGCTCATTGCGCAGACCCGGGTTGCCGAAGGTCACGTCGTTCACGAAGCCGGGACGGCCGGCGAACGGGAGCTGCGCGTAGGTGATGAATTGCGAGTACGCATTCACGATGCCGGGCTGCGAGCCGGCCCAGCCGAGGGCGGTGCGCAGGCGCAGGCTGTTGAGCGCGCCGGACCGGTTCTCGAGCGCCACGTACGACAGCGACAGCTTGGGGAACGCCTGCCAGCGCTCCGTCGGAGCAAAGGTGCTGGAGGCGTCGTAGCGCACGGCGCCGGTGAAGAAGAGGCGGTTGTTCCAGTCCACTTCCTGCTGTGCATAGAAGCCGAGCGTGCGCAGCTCCACATCCGTCTGGCCGGCGGCGAACACCGAGCCGGCGCTCACGAGGTCACCCACGGGGGCGAGGCCGTTGGCCACCGCGTTCGTGGTGCGGATGCGCTGCGACGTGTAGTTGAAGCCGCCGGTGGTGCGCATGCCGAAGGCATCCCCGAGCCGCCAGGAGTACGAGCCCACGCCGTCCTGGTTGATGACGCGCGTGTCCTGGAACACCGACTGCGACCGGCCGGTGGCCAGCGGGCCGGTGCCGAGGACCGCGTTGCGTGGCACGAACTGCCGCTGCTCGAAGCCGGTGTTGTCGATGCCGAGCGTATAATCGAGCAGCAGGTTGGCCCGCGGCGTCCAGGTGAGCTTGGTGGAGCCGATGAAGCGGTTGATCGTCTGCGGGTTGCGGATGCGATCGATGGCGAGCAGCGGGTTGGTGCCGAGCGCCGGCGGCAGCGGATAGACGCCGTTGTTGGGACGGAAGTCCACGGTCGTGGGCGCGAAGAACAGCGACCCCATGATGCCGTAGTCGTTCTGCTCGCCGAACGCCTGGAACTGGTTCTGCGTGGTGACGAAGTTGGACGTCACGTTGGCCACCAGGTTGCTCGCGAGCTGCTGCTGCAGGTTGAGCCGTGCACCGGTACGCCGCGAACTGGTCGAGCGCAGGATGCCCTGGTCGTCGAGGTGATTGGCGCTCACGAAGTAGCGCGTCTGGTCGGTACCGCCCTCGACGGTCAGGTTCTGCTCACTGCTCGGTGCGCGCCGGAAGATGTCATCCTGATAGTTGAAGCGCGCGATCGGCAAGCCGTTGATGTCGAACGGATAGAGGTTGAACGGCTGCTGTTCGCGCAGCTCGCTCATGCCATACCGCGACGACAGCGAGAAGCGCGGCTTGCCGATGCTCCCGCGCTTCGTGAAGATCTGCACCACCCCGTTGTTGGCGCGCGAGCCGTACAGCGCCGCCGCTGCGGCGCCGCGGATGACTTCGACGCGCTCGATGTCGGCGGGGTTGAGGTCGGCGAGGCGGTTCTGCGGATTCGACCGGCCACCGAGGTCGGAGAGCTGCGCCGAGCCGTTGTCCACGATCACGCCGTCGATGATGTACAGCGGATCGGAGCCGGAGATGAACGAGTTGGTGCCGCGCAGGCGCACGGAGATGCCGCCACCGCCCGGCCCGCCGGAGTTCTGGGAGATTTGGGCACCGGCCACCTTGCCCTGCAGCGCCTGGTCCACGGTGACGGCCTGAGCGCGGCTGATGATCGTGGAGTCGAGCGAGGCAATGCTGGTGCCGATCTTGCGCTTTTCGGTGGGCGCCGCCGAACCGGTGACGACCACTTCGGAGAGATTCACGGCGCTCACCGAAAGCGCCACGTCGAGGGTGGCGGTGCCGCCGGCGGTGACGGTCACCGTGCGGGTCACCGGCTGGAAGCCGAGGCGGCGCACCGTGACCGACCGAACACCTGCAGGCACGGCCAGCACGGTGTATTCGCCGGTGGCAGCGGTGGTGGCACCGAGACGTGTCCCGACCACCTGGATCTGCACATCGGCGAGCGGGGCGCCTCGGGCCCCGTCGGTGATGCGACCACGGATGGCCCCCAGGGCGTCGGCGGCCTGGGCCCGCAGCGTCAATGGCGCGGCGAGGAGCGGAAGGGCCAGCAGCGTCGCGCGCCCCGCAAGGCGGCGACAGAGCTGAATCAGGTGCATGCGGACAACTCCGAAGGAGGAGTACTCGTCAGGCGGGAATGAATGGACGAGGAGTAGGCTCAGGCTAAACCGGACGCCCGAGCGGTACAAGCGGTGTGTCCGTTTGCGTCACAGCGCAGCACGCGCCTTTCCGCAATGCGGTACGCGCTAGCGGGCGACGAGTAGCAGCGATGCCGGGCGTCCAGACTGTGGGTGCACCGGCTCGTGCAGGGCGCGGAGCTGCAGCCCGCTCTCCGCCAGCAGCGACACCCAGCTGCTCAGCGTGCGGAAGTACCACGGCGCCGGATCGGTGAAGTCGGCGGCGAACCCCGCCCACGACCCGGCGCGCCAGCCGTCCTGATACGGCGTTCCGGCGCTCGCCTCCACCGGATGCAGCGTCTGGATGACCACGTGGCCGCCCGGCGCGAGCAGCGAGGGCAGCGCGCGCAGGAGCCGCGTCACCGGCTGCTCGCCGATGAGCGCGAAGTTGCTGACGATCACATCGAAGGAGGTCAGGCCGGCCGCCTGCAGCGCGCCGTCGGCGATGGCGTCGTAGTCGGCCACGCGATACGTGCCGGTGCCGCCGCCGATGGGGTGCGCCGCCTGTGCCGCCTCGACCAGCGCCGGCACCACATCCACGCCCACACACGCCGTGCCCGATTCGGCCACGGCGCGGCACAACCACCCCTCGCCGCACCCCACGTCCAGCAGCCGCGCCGGCCGCAGCTCGCGCAGGACCGACACCACGGCGCCGTTGGTGACCGCAACCCGACTGGCGATCTCGCCGTCACGCACCGCCCGGGTCCATGGCTGCACGTTCCGGTGCCAGCTTCTCACGATCTGTTCGTCGTGCGGCTCGTGCATGCCGGTCACTCCAAAAGTGGGCGCCGCGGCAGGTCGCCAAACACACGGGGGGCAGACGGTACTGCCGTCTGCCCCACCGTATCCGAGTATCACAGTGCAGAGGCGCCGGTCGGAATCGAACCGACGGTGGGAGATTTGCAGTCTCCTGCCTTACCACTTGGCGACGGCGCCGGACCCGCACATGACGGGAGTGGCAATGTATGCCGGTTCGGTTGGGATCGGTAGCGACCACACCGGCCGGCGCCACATCATGCTTCGGGGCGTCATCACGTTGTCTTGACAATCACTGTTGAAACAATCAATGTTCGGCCATGACTTCTGCGCTCAGCCTCCCGGCCGTCAGCGCCACCGTGCACGCCCTGCGCGCAGCGGCCGCTCACACCGAGCGCACCCTCGCCCGGGCGCTGGCGCCGTTCGGCATCACCTCGGCGCAGTTCGAACTGCTGCAGGTCATCAGCCGTCACGACGGCACCGGCGCCGGATGTTCGGAGCTCGCCCGCCAGTTGGCGGCCCCTGGCCCGGACGTCACCAGAATGCTGGATCGTCTCGATACGGCCGGATTGGTGGCGCGATCACGCGACGGAAATGACCGGCGCGTCGTGCACACCTCGCTTACGGACAGGGGGCGGGCACTGCTCGAGGACGCGGCGCCGTCCGTCCATGCCGCCGAGCAGGCGGTGTTCGCTGGGCTCGCCGACAACGAGCGTGCGGCGCTCACGGCGCTGCTGCACAGCATTCGTCGGAACTGCCCCGGCTGACCGACAGGAACTTTTTTTGCGGCAATACTTGTTTCCACGAACAACGCCCAAACAACAGGATATCACTGAGATGCTCCGCTCCGACTCCGCCGCGACCGCCATGCTCACCGCCGACGACGAACTCATCGACACCCGCCGCTCTGACGGACGCCTGAGCGCCGCCGACGCCGCGCTCGCCCGGCACTCGGTGCGCGTCTACCAGGACGTTCCCGTCTCCGACGACGACATCCGCACCGTGCTCCAGCTCACCGGGCGCGCCCCGTCGGCCTTCAACCTGCAGCCATGGCGCTTCATCGTCGTGCGCGACCAGGCCACCAAGGACCAACTGAAGGCGGCGTCCTACGGCCAGAAGCAGGTGGGGCAGGCACCGGTGGTCATCGCCATGTACGCCGACATGGAAGACACGCTGGCCAACCTGGCCGAGGTGGTGCACCCCGACCTCTCCGAAGAGAAGAAGGCGGGCACCATTGCCATGCTGGAGAACAACTTCGGGGGCATGAGCGTCGAGGCGCGTGCCGCCTGGGCCAACGGCCAGGCCAACATTGCGCTGGGCTACCTGCTGCTCATCGCCAAGGCCGAGGGCTTCGACACGTCGCCGATGCTCGGCTTCCAGGCCGACCAGGTGAAGGCGCTGCTCGGCATTCCCGCCCATGCCACCATCACGGCCCTGGTGGCCTTCGGCCGCGGCGCCGACGACGGCTTCCGGTCGCACCGGCATCCGGTGGAGCGCGTCGCCAGCTTCCGCTGAGCCGCGACGGGCGTTTACTACACGGCATGGCCAGCGAGACGCTTCCGATCTTCCCCCTCGGCGTCGTGCTCTTTCCGGGCACGACGCTGCCACTGCACCTCTTCGAGCCGCGCTACCGGCAGCTGCTCACCGACGTGCGCGCCGGCGCCAGCCGCTTCGGCATCCTCACTGGTATGGCCGGAGTGGCGGAACGGGAGCTGCCGCCGGGGCGGATCGGGTGCGTCGCCGAGGTCACCGATGTGGAGATACTCCCCGGCGGGCGCTCCAACATTCTCGTGGTCGGACGCGAACGGTTCGCGCTCGAGGCATTCGTACCGCACGAGGCGCCGTACCATGTGGCCGATGTGACCTTCGTGGCCGACGCCGCCGGTGGCAGCCCGGTGGCGCTCGCGCTGGCCGCCGATGATGTGGCGGCCAACTTCCGGCGCGTCGTCAAGGCGGTGCAGACGCTCAACGACCAGCGCGGCCCGCTGCCTACGCTCCCCGACGAACCGGCGCAGCTCGCGTGGAGCATCGGCGCCATGATCGACCTCGACGTGGAGCAGAAATACGCCCTGCTCGCCGAACGCTCGCCGGCGGCGCGCCTGTCCCTGGTGGACGCGGTGCTGCGCAAGGTGCTGCCCGACCTGGAGCTGCGGGCGGCGATGCACCGACGGTAAGCACCGCGGACAGCGGCACCGCCGTCGACCGCTACGCCGTCTCCCGCCCCAGCCGTGCCCCGAGTGGCAGCGGCGTGACCCCCTGCTCGCGCGCCGTGCGCACGTCAAGCATGCAGAGGAACCGCTTCCGCTCCCTTTTCGCGAAGTAGCCGCGCCCGGTGTCGATGGCCACGGACAGGCTTTCGCGCGCCGTGAGCGACACCGACTCCAGCGGCACCAGGTCGCCGCGCTCGATGAACGCGACGATCGCGTCGCGTGTGCTCGCATCGAACGACCACGCCACCGGCGGCGGCGCGGTGGCCGCGAGGCCGTCACCACGCACGCCATCGGGCGCCAACGCCGTGGCCGATGCCGACGACGCCACCAGCTCGAGGAACTCTTCGCGCGCGCTATCCGTGCGCCAGAAGCCCGGGAAGGCGTGGTCGTTGAGCAGGAAGATGACCGGATAGATCTCGACCGCCTCGAGCACCGCCGCCACCATGAGCGCGAGATCGATGCAGGTGCCGAAGCCGCCCGCCACGATCTCGCTGGGCGTGCGGATGCGCTGCGACGCCACCGAGTAGGACGGCGGCGGATTGATGTACGACGGCGGCACCCGGTAGAGTGTGGAGTACCACAGCGCCTGCACCTGCCGGTCGATCGTCCACGCCGGATCATCGGCGTCCGGATCGAGCGACTGGTAGCCATCGAAACCGGCGGCGGGATCGTCGCGCAGCGCGGTGACGAACTGCTCGGCGTTGCGGATGGCGTGCATCACGGCCCGGTCGCGCGGAAAGACGAACGACGGCAGGAACTGGCGATCGGTGTCGGTGTCGGCCCACTGGTCCACGGGCGCCAGCGTGACGGGGAAGGTGCGGGTGTACACATCCTCCCCGTTCACCCGCAGGCGCACGAAGAGGCTCGTGCGCAGCAGCTCATCCAGCGAGCGCGCGAGCGTCGACGTGAGCGCGATCTTGATCTCGCGTGACAGATCGAGCACGGGGCCGTCGAGCGTGACCGTCTGCCGGTACGGATAGGTGCCGTCGTTGGCGTGCAGCTCCACGAACACCTCGATCCCGTGCAGTGGCGCATCGCCGAGGTTGCGCAGCAGGAACTTGCGGAAGAGATCGCGGTTGTTGTGCAGCAGCCCGTAGCTGACCTCCGGCTCGGGCTCCACGGTCACCGCCAGCAGCGTGCGTATATCGGCGGGGGCAACGTCGGGCGCCACCAGGGCCGACCGGGACATGGGCATCGGCACCGCCACCGACACGCTGGACGCGTCGGGCGCCGGCATGGCGGCCAGTTGCGCGGCGGTACCGCTCTGCCAGAGCACGATGCCCGTGCCACGCAGCGGTTTGCGCTGCGACTGCAGAGCTGTCCAGGCGGCATCGAAGCCGGCGGTCACATTCGACGCCGCCGCCAGTGTGCGATAAAAATGCCCCACGAACAGTTCGGCGAGGCCATCGTCGATGCCGTCCTGGAATCCCACCACGTGCGACGCACCGGCGGCGGCCAGCGCCGGCGCGAGGCGGGCCGCCGAGTTCCACAGGTTGCAGTACACCACCGTGGGGGGCGTGCGACCGGCCACGAGCACCTCGGCCAGCGCCGCGGCCTCGATGGGGACGGCGCCACCCGGGCCGGCCAGCAGATACCCGTCGGCCGCCTCGGCCGCCCGTGGGTCATCGAGCAGCGCCAACCCCTGATGCGCATCGAAGCCGGCCAAGTGCACGATGCCGGGCTTGAGTCGCGCGACCGCCTCGGCGAGCTGCGCTCCCGTCGGCGACACCAGCCGCTCGAACACCGACGCGCGGGTGGTGTGCGCCACGAGGCGGCACTCGTCGGCGAAGTCCTGCGTGGCGGCCAGTCGTCCGGGCACACTCTCCACGAACAGCACCCGATCGAGCCGCGCCGTGGTGGTCGCCCGGTCGCGCGGCAGCCAGCGCGTGACCATGAGCTGCCCCGACCGCAGATCACGCGTGCCCGCCGACAGCACGTACTCCCACGGCAGGATGCGCGCCTCCCACCCCGCCTCCCCCTCGGCGAACGGCACCGCCACCCGCACCATGGGCGCGGCCGCGAGCGCCTCGCGCTGCGTCTCGGTGAGTCCCAGCTCGAGCAGGAAGCGTCGCGCGAGGTCATTGAGCGCACTGGCGGCGGTTGCGGTGCGCGCCCATCGCGTGCGGTTGCGCACGATGTTGCTCCACTCGATGACGCGCTGCTTGCGGGTGGCCAGCGCCTTCGTGCCCGCGGCCGGCCAGGCGAGGTCGATGCGCTGAGACGGCGTCTGGAGCGAGACACCGGCCGCCGCCGGCGCGGCGGATGAACGACGGGGCTTCGCGGGCATGGGCGGGGAGATCCGGGTGAAGGGCCGGGGGCGAACCGTATGGCGGACACGCCGCACTCGGGGCATCGATGCGCAACGATGCGCAACGATGCGGCGCCACCGGGGCCGATGGCAACGTGAGCCATACGGCGGCCGGCGTCATGGCGCAGGCGTCTGGCCGCAGGGAGGGCCGAGGTCGCGGGCCGCCGGCGTCGCACCCTACCCCGCCCTCAGGTGCCGACGCGCGAGATGCGGGGTTGGTGCAGCCGGCGACCGCCGATGAAGATGGTGCCCGCCACCAGCAGCGCGCCGGCGATCAGCGCATACAACGCCGAGGGGCCCGCGGGCTCGCCGCCGGCCTCGGTAAGGGCCTGCGCCACGGCCTGCATCCACGCCCGCACGCTGAGAAAGTGGAGCGCCGGAAACGTGGTACTCAGCCCGCCTTCCCAGAACAGCACGTACACCAGCCCGCTCACCAGCGACCGGCGCGTCAGCAGCGCGAGGGCGGTGAACAGGGCGGCGTAGGTGACGCCGCCGTAGAACACCGCCACCGTGTAGGCGGTGGTGATGCCTTCGGGATCGCTGGTGCCGGCGGCGATGACCCCCGTGCCCCACACCGCCAGCGCCGACAGGGCGCCCGTGAGCAGCGACGCGAACAGCACCCGCACGGCCACGATCCACCAGCGCGGCGTGGTGGTGGTCACGAGATAGAGCAGCGTGCCGTCGTCGGTTTCGGCGCTGAAGGCGCTCGTGCCCAGCAGCAGCGCGATGAGCGGCGTGGCGAGGCCGCCCACGAGCTGATCATAGCGGTTGGCGAGGAACTCCACCGGGTCGCCACTCAGGATGCCGCGCGAGGCAAACACCAGCGCGAAAAGCATCGGCACCAGCATGAGCGCGGCGATGCCGGCGATGAGCACCGGGCTGCCCGTGCGGGCCCACGCCAGGCGCATGAGCACGCGCGCGGTGGCGAGCGGTGCGACGGGGCCGAAGGCCGGCGGTGAGTCGTTGGCGCCCGGCGTCATCGCTCCACCAGGTAGGCGAACACGTGCTCGAGCGACTCGTCGGTGGGCTGCACGTCGTACAGCGTCAGCGCGGGCGCCTCGGCGCTACCCGCCGCCGCCCGCAGCACGAGCCGCGAGAAGGCCGTGAAGTCGGTGGTGCGCACCATGAGGTCGTGCCCCTGCACTTCCACGCCGATCACCTCGTCGTGCCCCAGCAGACGTGCTCCGAGCTGGCGCGGGTCGCTGGCGCGCACGCGCACGGTGTGCGGCCGGTCGGTCATGAGACGGCGCAGCGTGCGGTGATCGCCGCTCGCCGCCAACCGGCCGGCCAGCACCACGAGAATGCGCGACGCCACGCCTTCGATTTCCTCGAGGATGTGGCTGGACAGCAGCACGGCGGTGCCCGCGGCGGCGCGCGCCTCGAGCAGGCGCATCATCTGCAGCCGCTGCCGCGGATCGAGCCCGTTGAACGGCTCGTCGAGCAGCACCAGCTGCGGCTCGTGCACGAGCGCCGCCGCCAGCTTCGTGCGCTGCCGCATGCCCTTGGAGAAGCCGCTCACCTTGCGGTCGGCCACGGTGTCCAGCTCCACCAGCGACAGCGCCTGCGCGGCCGCGCCGCGCACGTCGCGCAGCCCCAGCAGCGTCGCCCGCGCCTCCACGAACGCGCGGGCGGTGAGCATGCCCGGCAGCGCTTCGCGTTCGGGCACCAGCGCCACCCGGCGGTAGATGGACGGCCGTTCCACCGGTGTCTCGCCGAACACGCGCACGGTGCCGCTGGACGGCGTGATGAGGCCGGCGGCCATCTGCAGCAGCGTGGTCTTGCCCGCGCCATTGGGGCCCAGCAGCCCGGTGATGCCCGGCTCCACGGTGGCCGACACGTCGTTCACCGCCACCACGTCGCCATACCAGTGCGACACCCGCTCGAACACCAGCGGCGGACTGCCGACGTGCGGCGCGCTCATACTTCCACCCGGCGCAGGCGCCAGTAGAGCCCGGCGGCGCCCGCCGCGCCCAGCGCGGTGAGCACCACGAGAAACACCGGCAGCGGCGGCGGCGGATTGAGCTCCATGCCGCGCGTCGTCTCCCCGAAGAGCATCAGCGCCATGGTACGGAGCGCCTGAATGGGATCGAGCAGCGCGTTGAGCCCATCGGGCAGACCGGCCAGTTCGTTGAGGCCGGTGGTCACCGCCGCCACCACCAGAAACGTGCCGATCACCGCCGCCGTGGCGTACGCCCGCCGCGCCGTGAGGCTGGCCAGCGCGGCACTCGTCCCCGCGATCACCCACGCGGTCATCGTCGCGTGCAGCAGCACCGGGCCGATCTTGCCGCGCATCGCGCGGAACGCCTCCGCCGGTGCCTTCGCGATGCCGATCTCGCCGATGTACAGCAGCAGCAACGGCGCCAGGCACACCACGAACATGGACGAGAACATGGCCAGCAGCCGCGCCCCGGCGTAGCGGGCGCGCGTCACGTCGCGCGTGAGCATGAGCGGCAGCACCCGATGCTGCTGGTCGCGGCTCAGCATCTCTGGCGCCTGGGCCGCGCCGTAGAGCACGAACAGCAGCAGTTGCGGCGCAATGAGGATGCCGTACTGCACCGGCATCTGCCCGCCCGACGCCGACGACGCCGTGAGCGCGGCCAGCGCCGGCAGCATCGTGACCACGATGACGAACACTGGCACCGCCTTGGCCTTGAAGGGGCGCCCGATGCCGAACATGGTGCGGATGCCCTGCCACACGAGCGCATCGAAGGCACCGCGCGCCCCGTCGCGGGCGCCTTCGTAACGCCGGTAGCCCAGGTCGTGGATGGTGGAGGTGGGATCACTCATGCCGCGGACGGGGCGAAGAGGTCCTCGAGATGCCCGCGCCGACGCTCGAGGCGCAGCAGCCCGGCATCGTACGCCAACGCCGCATCCCGCACGGCATCGTGCACCCGCGCCACGGCCGCGTCGTCGGCGCCGTCGGGGATGTCCACCAGCACCCGCTGCCGGTCGAGATGCACCGTCAGCCCCACCGCACCGAGCGCCGACACGACGCCGTCGAGCGCGGCGGCATCGGCGTCGAGCTCCACCAGCAGCGTCCCGGTTTCCTCCGTGAGCGCGCCCACCGGTGCCGCCCGCACCAGCCGGCCGGCCTCGATCAGCACGATGCGCTCGACGATGCGTTCGAGTTCGCCGAGCAGATGCGACGACACCAGCACTGAGATGCCGAACTCGCGCCCCGTCCGCTCGATCAGGCCCAGCATCTCGTCACGCCCGGCCGGATCGAGACCGTTGGTGGGTTCGTCGAGAATGAGCAGCCGCGGGTCGTGCACCAGCGCCTGGGCCAGCTTCACCCGCTGCGCCATACCGGTGGAATAGCCGCCCATGGGCCGGTAGCGCTCCTCGAACAGCCCGACATGCCGCAGCACCTCAGCCGCGCGCTCACGCGCCGCCGTGGCCGGCAACCCGCTGCACCGCGCCATGAAGGTCACGAACTCGGCGGCGCTCATCTCCGGCGGCAGGCAGTCGTGCTCAGGCATGTAGCCCACCAGCGCCCGGATGGCGTCGCGCTCAGTGCGCACATCGTGCCCCGCGAGCATCGCCGTCCCGCTGCTGGGGTCGACGAGGCCGAGCAGGATCTTGATGAAGGTGCTCTTGCCGGCGCCGTTGGCGCCGACCAGCCCGGTGATACCGGGATCGATGTCGACCGTGAGCGCGTCCAGCGCGGTCACGGCACCATAGCGGCGCGTCAGGTCGCGGGCGGCGAGCAGGGGAATCGTCATGCGGACGGCACGCGTGGCAAGGCAGGCACGGGTGGAATGTGGGGGCCGACTCTCACCAACGGCAGCGCCCGCACGCGGGTTTCGCGCGCCGACGTCACCCGGCGCTCGCAACCCACACCCCATCACTCATCACCCGCCGCCTCGCGCCCCGACTGCGGCACCCGCCGATGATCGATGCCGGGAGGGGCCACCACACGCCGCCGCGTCGTGAGTTCCACCGCGCGCCCGAGCCGGTGCAGATGGCGGAGCAGCTGCTCGAGGGAGTGTCGATCGAGCTGCCCCGCCCGTAGCCGGCTGATCGTGCGCTGGTGCACGCGCAGGAGTTCGGCGGCGTTCCACGGCGACCAGCCGTCGAGCAGCACGATGAGCTCGCGCGCCGCGCGGGCCTTGAGCGCGGAAATCGGATCGTCGGCATCGGGCGGCGCGGGCATGCCATCAGGCTACAGGCAGCGGCCGGGCCGCGTGTCATCGTTTCGACGCCGGCGAGCTCCTGCCGACGCGCGGCGCGGGCGCGCGCCGGAGTCTGTCCGGGCCGGACGCCGAATCCGGTGGGAGGCCGAGGGCCCGCCGCCAGCCCCCGCACAACCGGCCCGCAGCCCACAACCCGCGACCGCCCGCTCAGCCCGTGGGCGATGCCTCGACCGTCGTTCCGTCGGACACCGCGACAGAGGCCGCAGCCGGTTCGGAGCCAGGTGCCGGCGCGAGCACCGGCAGCGTGACCCCGGCCTTGGCCGCGCGGCGCTCCAGCGTCTCACGATCGGCGAGACTGCGGATGAGCGCGTCGGCCTCGCGGTTCTGGAGGTACTTGCCCTTTTCCCACCCCTCCACGATCCCCTTGGGGGTGCCGTAGATGAGCTCGGCGAACCGGGCCACCGTCAGCCCCAGCGACTCCCGCAACTGGCGGATCTGGCGCGGCGCCAGCAGGTCATGGGACGCACGGATCTGCTCCGTCGCCGACTTCTCGGCCGCGTCCCGCTGGTCGATCGTGCGCTGCTCGTGCGCGCACTTCTCGCACCGGAAGAACTCGCGGGTCACCTCGGCCGCCATGCCGCTCAGGCGCACGGTGACCAACTCCGACTGCAGGGCATAGCGCCCCCCGCATCCGCGATGCAGGGAGCCGTCGAGGGTCGAAAGACTCATCTCGCGGGATTCGGGGACGATACCGACGGGCAGCAGCGCAACGCCGCGTCGGCGGGGCCGTGCCCCGGAAGCAACTGGATCGTCTGAAGGTCGCCAGGAGCGTACCCTGCGCGCCACCCCTCTGCATCACGATTTCGCCCGTCCCATGTCCGACTTCTGCCTCGTTCGTCAGCCCGTCTTCGGCGGCTCCGGCTCCCTCATCGGCTACGAAATCCGCTTCCACGACGCCGAAGACGGACGCGATGCGTTCGCCCAGAGCTTCCTGAGCGGCAACTTCGACCTGGTGCGCAACCGCATGCCGGCCTTCGTGGCCGCGAACCGCGACCAGCTCGTCGGCGACTCGTACCTGGCGGCCGACCCGGGGTCGGTGATCGCCATGGTGCCGCACGACCTAGGGGTGGATGCAGAGCTCATCGAGGCGCTGGTGCGTTTCCGGGCGGCTGGCGGCATCATGGCGCTCGACGACGTCGGCATCGAGCCCGGGCCGTCGGAACGGCTGCTCCCCTTCATGTCGTGGGCCCGAGTCGACGCCCGCAGCGGCGATCCGGCCACCCTCAACCGCATCTGCGACCGGCTCACGTCGCACCCGGAATCCACCGGCATCAAGCTCATCGCCGCCAACGTCGAGGAGCTTGAACAGTACGAGGCCACCCTGCAGCGCGGCTTCGACGCCTTCCATGGTACCTTCTTCAGCCGCCCCGAGCCGCTGCCGGCGGCGGACATGCCGCAGAGCGCCGTGGCCGCGATGCGTCTCATGGGACTCGCGCGTGATCCGAAGATCGATGACCAGCAGCTCGAGGAGGTGCTCAGCACGGACCCCGTGCTCACCTTCCAGCTCTTGCGCCTCGTGAACTCGGCGGCGCTGGGCGGGCGCGGGGTGAGCAGCATCGGGCAGGCGCTGCGCCTCATCGGGCGGACGGCCTTCCTGCGCTGGCTGGCGGTGGCGGTGGCGGCCGCCCGCAAGAGCAAGAACGGGGTCGATCAGGAGCTCGTGCGGCAGGCAGTGGAACGCGGACGGCTGCTCGAGCAGCTCGCCGGCCGGCAGCGCGATCCGGGCACCCTCTTCCTTGTGGGAGTCTTCTCCCTCATGGACGCGGTGTTCCGCATGCCCCTCCACGAGATCCTCGAGCGGGTCGTGCTGAGCGCGGAGGCCAACGCGGCACTGCTCGACCGCACCGGCCCGTACGCCGACGCCATCACGTTCGCCGAGTCGTACGAGTTGGGGCTGTTCGAGCATGCGACGGAGCTCTCGCGGGAGATGGGTGTGGACCCGGCGAACCTGGGCGGGTTCTACACCAACGCCATCACGTGGACTGCGGAGGCCCTGAGTGCGGTGCTGGACAGCCAGGAGGCGATGGCGGTGAAGAAGGCCAGCTGACCGATACGCGCCTCCGCATCATCCGTGGTGCTGGGCGGGCCCCCGCACCACGGGAAGCCGGTGACGCTAGGGCTGCTCCCGCCACGCCTCCCACATGCCCTTGGCCACGGCGCCGGCCAGCACGATGCCGATGCGGGTGGCCACGAAGAGCTGTCCGCTGCGGGCATCCGCCCGTTCCGGACGCCAGGCGAGGCTGATCGCGCTGGCTCCCACCACGGCGCCAAGGAACGGCACGTTGGGCCGTGCCTCCCCGACCGCGTTCTGCGCCACGAAGGAGTCGTGGACCGCGCACCGCGTGGCGGCCGCCACTCGCCCACCGAGGGGGTGCCCCCGCCGGGCCTGCTGGCAGGGCGAGCGCCCCCCGTGCCAAGGCACCAGCACCCCGATACCGGCGCGCAGCGACTCCTCCACCACCGCAAACCCGGCCTGATCACCCAACCGCGCCCCGTACCCCCGCCACGTGCGAGGCCAGGCGTCGGGCAGGCCGACGGCCTGATTCCAGGTGGCCGCCGCCACGCTGCCCGCCGCGATGATGGCGTACCGCCCCGCCAAACCGGCGGAATCCGTGGGCGCCGGCGGTGCCGACACGCCCGAACTGGCGACCCCTGAAACGGCCACGCCCGGCGCCACCGCCCCCGGCACCACCGCCCCCTGCGCCACTGCGGAGCGCGGGGCACCTCCAGCACTCAGGCAGGCGAGGGCCGCCAGGCCCCGGCAGGGGCGCCTCATCGCGCCGTGGCCGGCGGCAGGATCTGCGCCGGCTTGGTGTAGGGCTGCGGCGCCCCCGCTGTGAGCGCCAGGCGCACCCGCTCGGCCTGCGTGGCGTTCACCTCGAACAGCACCGCCACGAGATTCGCGTTGCGGATGGTCTCCAGCGGCCGGCTCGGCCACGCGCCCAGCGTGTCGCCGCCGGGGGTGAGCCGCTGGGCATGCAGTCCGGCGGTCGCCGTCACCGCCGCCGCCGAATCGGCGAAGTAGAACGCCACCAGCTTGGCGGTCTTCCCCAACCGATAGCGCGTACCGGGCGCCGTGAAGTACGGCACGGTAAGGCTGTCCATGACCGTGATGCTCATCCCCGCCTTGTTGATGCGGTCCTCCAGGTGACAGCTCCGCCAGCGCCCGTCGCGCGGACACAGGGAATCGCTGGGGGTGGGCGGCCGCGGCACCGGTGCGGCGGCGTTTGTCCGGGGGGGGGGCCGGCTGGGGCGTGTCGCACGCAGCGAACAGCGTGGCCACCACCCAGACGGGCAGGCAGAGGAAGATGCGACGCATGGGCCAAAGCTAGTAGATGCAGGAATGTGCCGCCGAAGAAACCCTGACGGGGTGGCTGCCGTCCAACTGCATATGACGCCGCTCCGAACCTGCCAACTGCCCAGCTGCCTGGTGACACTGCTGCTGCTCGCGGCCTGCCGTGGCGAGCCCTCCACCGCACCGACGGTGGAGATTGCCGCGAGTCCCGCGCTGGCGCAGCTGGTCACCGAGGACGTGGACCGCTTCTGGCGCGCCTATGAGAACGGGGGGCGCAGCGGCAGCGCCAGCGCCTTTCAGCAGCGCTATCTCGACAGCGCGTCGGCCGGGCTCCGGGACTTCATCGGACTCCGCCAGCTCACCGCCGCGTCGCTTGCGCAGGTGGCCACCGCCTACCCGGCGTATCTCGACGCCCTGCACGCCTGGTGGCGCACCACGCCTGATCGCGCCACGGTGCTCAACACCATCCGGGCCAACTACGGGAAGGTCCAGGCGCTCTATCCGGAGGCCGTCTTTCCGCCGGTGACCATCCTCGTGGGACGCTTCAGCACCGGGGG
>JBEILM010000049.1:0-25920 GCA_040379205.1 Gemmatimonas sp. | reverse complement strand
TACGCGGAATCTTGCCGGACGCACAGAGTTGGTATCGAGAGGCGGTTCATGCCATCGCGGCAACACACCGTCACGTCTTCAGCAAGGGCGAACTGCAAAAGCTACTCGATACGCTGAAAGAGGCTGGCGCGGTGCCGACGAGGATCTCCCTCCGTCGCTTCATGGACGTCCTCGAGTCAGAGGTAGGCCTGCGCGAGCATGTCATTTCAGCCGCGCATGTAGCCGGCGCCTCGGACCCACCGTATCGACCATTCCGCCGCCACCGACTCGGGACTGCCAGTCCAGAAGAGGTATCGCTCTCGCTGCGGCCGCGAAGCTACTTGTCGCACGCATCCGCGCTGCGGGCCCACGGAATCCCTACGGCGCCCGAATTACCGGTGTTCGCCAATCAGGAGCAACGACCGAAGCCGACACCGAACGCTGGTCTCACACAAGCAGCCATCAATAGAGCGTTCCAAAACGGACCACGCATCTCTCAGTATGTGTTCGAGTATCAAGGGACACAGCTGACGCTGCTCGCGGGAAAGAACACCGGCAACTATCGCGTGACCGAGGTGCGACACCCCGAGCATGTCGCACCGCTGCTGGTGGCGGATCTCCCCAGAACGCTTGTTGACATCGCTGTACGCCCGTCGTACGCTGGCGGCCCCAAACATGTGCTCAACGCCTATCGACACGTCGTGGAGGGAGTTGTAGGGGACCGACTCGTTGCTGATCTCTACGAGACGCTCGATGTCCTACGCCACGTGTATCCGTACCATCAAGCCGTCGGGTTCTACCTTGAGAAGGCCGGAATGCGTCCAGCCGAACTCGACATGCTGCGCGAACGCGGCATCCAATTCGACTTCTACATCTGCAACCGCATAGAAGCGCCAGTCTATGATCCGAGCTGGCACCTGTTCGTGCCGCCCGGTCTGATCGAATCGTAGCTCGTGCGGATCCCGAATGCTGTCAGTCCACACTTCCTGCGACGTTCAGCGCACCCTCCTCAACCGTCGCGTCACGCCTTGAGAGCATGAGATCGCGACGAGCAGCAGGCAGACAAAACGGCGCCCTGACCAGGTCAGGGCGCCGCTTTCGATTGGTACAGTGGCTAGGGACGGAATCGAACCGCCGACACGCGGATTTTCAGTCCGCTGCTCTACCAACTGAGCTACCTAGCCGTTCCGGCCCGCAGCGTCCCGCAGACCGAGCCTTGCAATATAGCCAGCCGAACGCTCCGGGCAACCCAGGCCGCTCAAAAGCTCACACCGATGGCACGGAGGCCAGAGAGATCATGGAGAACGGCTGTGCCACCGACCTATGGTGTAATTCTCCGTGCCCTCACCCTCCTCAGTGCCCTCGGTGTAGGCGTTTTCAGCCTGCCGTATGGGTCGCCGTGATGATGCTCTTGAGCCCGCCCCGCACGTTGAAGTCCCCCACCACCGTCATCGCGTGCGGCCGGCAGGCCGCCACCAGGTCGTCGAGGATGTGGTTCACCGCCCGCTCGTAAAAAATGCCGTCGTTGCGGTAGCTCCAGAAATACAGCTTGAGGCTCTTGAGCTCGAGGCACTGCGCGGCCGGCGTGTACGTGATGCGGATGGTCGCAAAATCCGGCGCGCCGCCTTCCAGCAGCTTCAGCTCCACCGCATCGGTCTCCACGCCGCCCAGCGGGCACAGCGAGGTGAACTCGGCGGTCTCCATGTAGATCTCGTACTTCCGATCCGCATACGGATTCGGAAAGGTCTCGAGCAGTTGTGGTTTCGGCATGGCCGGAAGCTAGCGGGGGAACCTGGGGGTCCCGCAACCGCAGCGACCGCCCGCTGTTACCGGTCCTCCCGCAGCCGCTTCGACCACTCGTCCAGCATCAACCGCTCCGCCTCCGTGAGGCTGTCCATTCCTTCGGCGGCGATCTTGTCCAGGACGGCGTCGAGCGCGGTGCTCCCCTGCGGCGCGACCGCCGCCACCGGCGTCGAACGCGGCGGCGGCGCAGCGGGCCGCACCCGCGCCACCGCCGCCTTGCTCTGAGCGACAATGTCGTCGATCTCGCCGCGCTCACGCGGACGCGCCGACGTCTTCGGCACCGCCCGCGGCGGCTCGTCGCCGTAGTCGGGCGCCGGCGCAATGCGGCTCCGGAACCGCCCCAGGCTGCCCGCACTCGGCACTCGCAGATACAGCCAGCCGGCCACCATGCCGCCGATGTGCGCCGCGTACGCCGTACCGCCGAGGCTCCCCGCGTCGACCACCGCCATCGTGATGTTGATGAGCGCCATGAACACCACCAGCCAGCGCACCTTCATCGGCACCACGCCGAAGAACAGCACCTCGTCGTCGGGCCAGCGCGACGCATACGCCACCGCCACCCCGAGGATGGCCGCCGACGCGCCCACGAGCACACCACCGCCGCCCTGAAAGAGCGAGTGGAACGCCCACCCCCCGAGACCGCACCAGAGATAGAACCAGGTGAAGGTGCTCGCGCCCCACGCCATCTCCACGCGCGGTCCGAACAGCCACAGCGTCCACATGTTGAGCAGGAGGTGCATGAGCCCCCCGTGCACGAACATGTACGTCACCACCGTCCACACCGACCCGGCGGCGACATCGCCCGCCGAGTAGCCGAAGTACCGCGCCATGTTGGCGTCGCCCGTGAGCGTAGCCTGCACGAAGTACACGGCCACACACACCCCGATCAGCCAGTACACGGCGCTCGGAGTGCGCGGAGGGTCGAACTCGTCGTAGGTGACGTACGTCATGGCAAATGAACGGAGTCAGGACCGGAACCGATCCGGGGAAGCGAGGGCCAGCTGCACGATGCGTTCGCACAGATCGGGAAACAAGACGCCCGCGGCCGCAGCCGCCTGCGGGATGAGACTGGTGGGCGTCATCCCCGGCAACGTGTTCGCCTCCAGACACCAGGGCTGGCCATGGGGGTCCAACCGGAAGTCGATCCGGGCATACCCGCCCAGCTTGAGCGCGCCGAACGCCCGCCGCGCCTGATCGGCCAGCTTGGCCTGGATCTCCGGCGACAGGTCGGCCACGAATTCCCGGGCCATCCCCGGCGTGTACTTGCACTCGTAGTCGTACAGCTCCTTCACCGGCTGGATCTCGATGGTGGGCAGCACCCGGTCCCCCAGCATCCCCACCGTCAGCTCCTGCCCCGGCACGAAGCGCTCGATCATGACCTCGTCGTCGTAGCGGAACGCCTCCGTCACCGCCGCCGCCAGCGCCGCCGGCTCCCGCACGATGGACAGCCCCACCGTGCTCCCCTGCTTGGACGGCTTCACCACGACCGGCCAGTCGAGGGTACGCCCGACCGCGTCGGCGTCGAGCGCCGTCCCGTCGGTGGGGGCCATTATCCAGTTGGCGGTCGCCACCCCGGCCGCGCGCAGCACCACCTTGCTGAGGTGCTTGTCCATGGCCAGCGCGCTCGCCAGGTGGCCGCTGCCGGTGTACGGCACACCGACCATGTCGAGCAGGGCCTGTACCGTGCCGTCCTCGCCCTGGCCGCCGTGGAGCGCCAGGAAGACGCAGTCGGCGCCAGTGATCTCGGGAAGAGTGCCCATGACCGGCGACAGCGAGCGCTGCGCCAACCCGGCCAATGCCTCCAGCGACGGCGGCGCGCTCCCCACCCCCGCCGCCAGCAGCCGCTGCTCGGTGTCGCGCGTGAGCACTCCTTCCGCGGGGTCGAGGCACGTGACCGTGTGCCCCTTCTCGCGCAGGGCGGCCGCGATGCGCAGGCCGCTCGACAGGGAGACGTCGCGTTCGGCGGACACCCCGCCGAGGAGGACCGTGATGCGAAGGGGGGAGAACATCCCGGAAAGTACAACCCGGGGTGCCGGGCTACACCCGGGGCGCCTGCTCCAGCACGAAGCACACGATGCGGTCAAGCATGGCCGAATCCGGCACCCGGGTCCATTCCCGTAGCACGATGACCCGGTCCCACGGGTCCAGCGTCACGTGGCGGCCCACCGTGGGCGCGTGGGGGTCGATGGCGATCCACGCCTGCCAGAGGGACAGGCCGGCATGGTTGACTACGACGCCATGGGCATCTTCCCAGGTGGACGGGCGAGGATCCGCGAAGAGCGCGGCCAGACGGCCGCGGCTGTAGTCGCGGAGCGGTTCGCCGAGGGCATCGGTGAACTGGTCGAGAGCGTAGATCATGGACAAGGGCAAGGAATCCCGGCCGCGCCAGCACGTGGTCGCGCCTGACCGGGCTGTTCTGGAGAGACTCGGAATGCGCGCGCAGGTCACGGATGGGCCACGGCGAGGCCAACCTTGAGCGCGCCCAGCTGTGACGCACCCTGCACACCCCGGGTAGGGCAGGACGACAGATCGAAGTCCCCGCAATCCGGAGCCGCGTTGCCCATGTCCCGCCTCTCGACCCCCCTCATCCTCGCCGTGAGCCTGCTGTTGGCCGGCTGTGCGGGCGCCGCCAGCGAAACGACGGCCCCGGATTCCGTCATCGGGCCACCAGCGGGCAACCAGGGTATCATCGCTGGCACGCTCGAGGTGCGGGCCGTGCCGCCGGCGCTCACGTTGCGCAACACCACCGAGCAGGTGGTGGGGTATCTGGTCATGGACGCGGACCAGATGGTGGTGGCGCTCTACCCGCCGTGCGGGCAGCGGTGTTCGCTGCTGGTGCCGGGGGCCACGGCGACGACCACGTATTCCCAGATTGCCGGGTACACACCGCAGTCGACCCACGCCATCGTGCAGTGGTGGACATACCGCCGCACCGCCGACGGCACCCTGCAGCCCGAGAGTGCCGTGCAAACCACCCGCGTCCGCCTGTAGGCGTTGCTGCTTCCTGATCTCCTCCTCGCTGACACCCAGGGGTCCATGCTGGACGCCAGCACCTTTCATCTGGTTCTGCAGCAAGCCCGACGCGGCGACCGCGCCAGCTTCGCCCGGCTCGTGGAGCACTATTATCCACGCGCCCTGCGCTTCGCCTTGCAAATGCTGGACCACCGGGAGGATGCCGAGGAGGCCGTGCAGGATGCCTTCGTGCGGGTGCACGACAACCTGGCCCGATTCCGCGAGGATGCGCCGTTCGATCCGTGGTTCTTCCGCATTCTCGGAAACCGGTGCCGCACACTCCTCGTCCGTCGCAAGCGGCGCCATGAGGTGATCGAGTATGGCGACCTGCCGATCGATGCGGCCGCCGAGGACCCCCTCGATGTTGCCGATACCGGCTTCGCGCGCGACGTACATCGTGCGCTGGCCCAACTTCCCCCCGAACAACGCGAAGCGTTCCTGCTCCGTCACGTGAACGACATGGATTACGAAGAGATGGCCATCGTGACGGGAGCGAAGGGCTCCACGCTGCGCATGCGCGTCAAGCGTGCGATCGATGCGTTGCGCGAGCGACTCCGCGAGGGTGCCATCCATGAGTGACGTCACGCCATCCGACGCGCGTCCGCCGCGCGACCCCATGCCGCGCGAGGTGAGCGCCGACCACGACCTGCTGCTGCGTCAGGTGCGCGCCGTGCTGACGCCGATGCCCGAGGTGAACCGGCGGGCCGTGGCGAGCATCATGGCGGCGGTGGCCGAGCGCAGGGGCACGCCATGGCAGCGGGTGGTGGCGCGGTGGGAGTACGCGGTCGAATGGTGGCGCTTCTCCACCTCGCCGCTGGCCAGCAGCGCCTCGCTGGCCGCGGCGGCGCTCACGATCGGCTTCGTCGCGCGTGGCTACATGATGCGCGACGGATCACTCCCGGCCGACGCGTCGCGCGTGGCCGCAGCGAGCGCCGTGGCGGCAGAGCGTGCCGCGCCGGCACCGGCACCTGCACCGGCCCCGACGCCCGCCACGCTGCGAGCCGTGGACGCCACCGATGACCCGAGCGCCTTCCGCATTCCCACGCAGTTCATGATCGATGCCCGCGACGTGCCCGTTGGTGCGCGAGTGAGCCTGGTAGGCGACTTCAACGACTGGAACGTCACGGCCCTGCCGATGACCCTCGAGCGCGGCGTGTGGGTCGCCACCGTGCCGCTCTCTCCCGGCCGGCATGTGTACGCTTTCGTCGCCAACGGCGAACGCTGGATCGCCGACCCGCGCGCCCCCCGCGCCCCCGACGCCGACTTCGGCCGCCCGGGCAGCGTGATCATCGTGCAGGCCCCGTAGGTAGGACCATGACCATGCTCTCCCCTCTCCGCGCCGCCCTTTCTCGCGCCGTTCCAGCTCGCGCCGTTCCAGCTCGCGTCGTTCGAGCTCGCGTCGTCGCACTGTTGCTCCTGTCCGCCGCCCCCGTCCATGCCCAGGACAATTTCCCCGCACTCCCCGACGAACCCGCCGCAGCGGCCATTCGCACCCTCATTGCCGATGCCGCTGCCCGTGGCCTTCCCACCGCGCCGCTGGTGACCAAGGTGCGCGAGGGCATCGCCAAGCGCGCCACCCCGGACCGTATCCGCAGCGCCACCGCCCTGCTCGCCGACCGAATGACGGTCGCCGCCAAGGCCCTCGCGCCCATCCGCTCGGCCGACGAACTCGCCGCCGCCGCCGACGCCCTGCAGGCTGGCGTCCCGGCAACCACGCTGCGCGACCTGCGCGCACTCTGGCCCGGCACGGCGCTGACGGTCCCGCTGGGGGTGCTGTCGGAGATGCTGGCCAGCGGTGTTTCCCGCGCGGTGGCGACGCGCCGGGTGCGCGAACTCCTGGTGAAGGGCGCCACGTCGGCGCAGTTCGCGTCGCTGGGGTCCAGCGTGCGCAACGATATCGCCGCCGGCCTCGCGCCGGATGCCGCCATGGAGCTACGCTCCAAGGGTGTGCTCTCCTTGCTCACTCGCTCGGGAGGCGGCGTTGTCGGCAGCGCCATCGTGCCCCCAACGCCGACCGTTCCTCCGCGTCCTCGCAGGTAGTCCGCGGCCGACCGCGCTGAGGCACGTGCCGTCTGCCGTGCGTCGCCGCACATCTCTCCTCGCGGGGGTGTGCGGCCTCGTGCTGTCCACCTCCGGTGGTCTCTCCGCGCAGCCCACCCGTGCCACGGGCACCCTTGCCTGGCTCGACGCCGGCGGGGCACGCGTGCAGCAGCCGCAGAGCACCCTGCGCTCGGCCGGCACGGTCGGCGCCGGCGTGTGGCACGGGCGCGGCGCGATCAGCGTGGCCGGCGAAGGGAGCGTGACGTTCGCCGACGACAGCCTCGCCGCCGCGCAGTGGGTGCTGCGCACGACGTTCGCCCCCGAACGGTGGCACCGCTCACGCACCGATCTCGACGTGAGCGCGACCACCAATGGCCTCGTCCTGCCGGGAGCGAACGGCAACCGCAGCGCCGCGGTGCGACAGGCGCTGCAGTTGGGCAGCGTGAGCGTGTTCGGCGGCGCCGGCCTGGGGCGTACCTCGCGTCTCCAACTCGACAGCCGCGGACACGCGTTCAGCGTCGGTGCCGATTGGTTGCACGGTGCCTGGCGCGTCGCGGTGACCGGGCAGCGCGCCTTCACCGACGACTGGCAGCTCATGGAAGCCTCCGGCATCGAGCTGCGGCGTGTAGTGCCCGCCTACATCATCGACGACGTCACCCTTGACCTCTCCTGGCGGCGCAGCCGCTGGTGGCTGGGGGGCAGCCGCAGCTGGCGGGCGGGAAGCGGCGCCACCACCGGCACGGCCACGGGACACAGCCTCGTGGCCGCGTGGCAGCTGTCGCCCTCGCTGCTGCTCATCGCGCAGGGCGGTGAACAGATGGCCGACGCGGTGCGCGGCGTCCCGCAGGCGCGCTACACCGGGGTGGCGATGCGCTGGAATCCGGTGCGCGTGAGCGGCCTGCGGCGCGACGCGCGGGCGTTCGGGGAAGCACGCGCTCTGCCACCTGCCGTGGTGCCCGACGTGCGCACCGACGAAGTGCTGCTGCAGCGGCGCCCGGGTGAGGGTACGGTGGTGCTCACCATCGACGCCCCAGCCGATGCGGTGGTGGAGGTGGCGTACAGTGCCACGGACTGGGCTCCGGTGCGCATGGCGCGCGAGGGCGGCGCGTTCGTGCACCGGCTCACGTTGCCGGCGGGCACCCACCGCGTGGCGGTGCGGGTGAACGGCGGCGCGTGGCGCGCCCCACGCGGGCTGGCGGCAGTGGCTGACGATTTTGGCGGGAAGGCGGGGGTGGTGGTCGTCCCTTGACCCTCTCCCGCCCCCCGGTCAGCCTTCGGGGGTGTCTGCTCCAACCGATCTCGGTCTCCCCGGCGCGCTCCCGGCGCGCGACCGCATGGCGCTCCGCCGCTGGCTGCTGGTGTCCATTGTGGCCGTCTTCTTTGCCGTGGCGGTCGGCGGCATCACTCGGCTGACCGAAAGCGGGCTGTCCATCACCGAGTGGAAGCCCGTATCCGGCGCCCTGCCGCCATCAAACGACGCGGCCTGGGCCGCCGAATTCGCCAAGTTCCAGCAGATCCCCCAGGCGAGCAGCACCCATGCCGGCATCACGCTCGGCCAGTTCAAGTGGATCTACTGGTGGGAGTGGTTCCACCGGAATGTGGCGCGCACGGTGGGGCTGGTGTTCGCCCTGCCCTGGCTGCTGTTCCTGATGCAGGGGCGCATCCCGCGGCAGCTTCGCCTCCGCCTCACCGCCCTGCCGCTGCTCACCCTCGGTCAGGGCGCGCTGGGCTGGTACATGGTGCAGAGCGGCCTCGTGGAGCGCATCAGCGTGAGTGCCTACCGGCTCACCGCACATCTGGGGCTGGCGCTGGGCATTCTCGCGGTGTGCGTGTGGACGTACAGCGAGCTCCGCGAACGGACACCCACCGAGCGTGATGATGCCCAGGCCACGCCGCGCGGCTGGCGGCTGGCACTGCTGGGCGCCACGACACTGCTGGGCATCACGGTGTTGTCGGGCGGCTTCGTGGCCGGGCTGCGCGGCGGCCGGATCTTCAACGAGTTTCCGCTCATGGGTGGCCAGGTGGTGCCGCCGGGCTACGCGCAACTCTCGCCGTGGTGGGCCAACGCCTTCGAGAATCCGGCGGCGGCGCAGTTTCACCATCGCCTGCTCGCGCTGGCCGTCACGGCACTCGTGCTGGCGCTCACGTGGCGCGCCCGGCAGACACCGCTGCCCGCCACGGTGCGGCGCGCGGTGTACGCCTTTGGCGCGGTGATCACCGTCCAGCTGATGCTGGGCATCACCACGCTGCTCCTGGCGGTGCCCATAGCGCTGGGCGTGCTGCATCAGTTCACCGGTGTGCTGGCGCTCACGGCGGCGCTGGTGGCGACGCAGCGCGCCATGGCCACGGGCGTGTCCACGCTGACGGCGCATGACGGCGTTGCGCGTGACGCAACGATGCCGCATGCGACGCGGGCAGAGGCGACGGCTCGGGCGGACGTGGATGAACCGGCGGTGACGGCGTAGGTACGCCCCCGTCTCGGGTGCGCCGGTGCACGGCGCCCCGAGATCCGCCGCCCATCACCCCCCGGCCCCACTCCGCGCCACCGTGACGAGCACCTCGTCGCTGCCGGAGCGGCCGCGTCCATCGGTGACGGTCAGGCGGAAGCGGTAGACGCCGCGCGCCAGCCCCGTGAGCGAGAGGCGCGCGCGGTCGTGCCCCTGGGCGCTGCCGGCGGCGGGACCGCCCACCTGCTCCCAGCCCCAGGCGATGATCGCGCCGTCGGGTGACGACGACGCCGAGCCGTCGAGGGTGGCGTTGTCGGCTGGCCAGAGCACCAGCACGTCACGGCCGGCCTGCGCGATCGGGCCGCAGGGGGCAGCCGCCGAGGTGACGGTCACCAGCACGCTGTCGCGCGCGGTGGCGCCGCGGTCGTCGGTGATGGTCAGTTCGAACTGGTAGACGCCCGGCCCTGTCAGCTGCGCGAGCGTCTGCTGGGCGTTCGGCATCGAGATGACGGCCTGCGCCGGGCCGCCCACCAGCGCCCAGGAGAAGGCGACGATCGTGCCGTCGGGATCGAACGACTGACTGCCGTCGAGTACGACCGACGCGCCGGCGCCACCGAGCTGCACCTGGGCATCGTTGCCCGCGTTGGCCACCGGCCCCTGGTTGGGGCGCGCCGTCACCGTCGCCATCATGGTGTCGCGCGCCGACGCCCCGCGATTGTCGGTGACCGTAAGCTCGAACTGATAGCTGCCGGCCGCGAGCCCGGTCACCATCGTCTGGATGTTGCTGGGGTTCGTGATCACCGCCGGGGCCGGACCGCTCAGCTGGCGCCAGCGGGCCGCGATGATCGCGCCGTCGGCGTCACGCGAGCGTGACCCATCGAGCCAGAACGCCTGGGAGCCCGAGGCGAGCACGAGCTGCACGTCGGGGCCGGCGTGGGCGATCGGGGAAGTGTTGGGCGTCGTCATGTACGGATCCTGGTAAGGGGCAGTGTGGGTTCGGCGTGTGTAGTCGGCGTGGCGGGTCGGGACTCAATGCCCCACGGCCATGCCGTCCTTGCGCGGATCGCTGCCGGCGGCCCACCCGCGCGGCAGGCGCATGATGGCCTGGGCGCCGCCGAAGGCGATAGGCGGCTGCTCGATGAGCACATGGCCCATACGCTGCAGCGCCGTGCGCACGCCATCGGTGATGGGCGCCTCGAGCGCTACGCGATAGCCGTCGTAGTGGCGGAAGCGCGGCGCGTCGATGGCGGCCTGCAGGTCCATGCCGAACGCGAAGTGATTGAGCAGGAACTGCACATGCCCCTGCGCCTGCACGCCGCCGCCCATAAGGCCGAAGCTCATGTACGCCTGCTCGCGGCCGTTCACCGTCTGCGTGACGAAGCCGGGGATGAGCGTGTGGAACGGCCGCTTGCCCGGCGCCACGGTGTTGGGGAGCCCCGGGGTGAGCGTGAAGCCGGCGCCGCGATTGTGCAGCGCGAAGCCGGTGCCCGGTACCACCAGCCCCGACCCGAAATAGTCGTAGATGGAGTTGATGAACGACACCATGTTCCCCTCGGCGTCGGCCACGGTGAGGTACACCGTTTCGCTCTTGGTGCGCAGCGGGCCCGGCTCCACGCGCTCCTGCGCGCGGGTGGGGTTCATGAGGGCGCGGCGGGCGGCAATGAACCCGTCGCTCAGCAGCGCGTCGGCGGGCATCGCGAGATGATCGGCGTCGCCCACGAACCGGTCGAGATCGGCGTAGGCGAGCTTCTTGGCTTCGATGAGATGGTGCAGGTAGGCGGGGCTGTTGTGCCCCATCGCCTTGAGGTCATACGGCTCGAGAATGCGCAGCATCTCGAGCGCCGCGATGCCCTGGTTGCTGGGCGGCAGCTCCCACACGCGATAGCCGCGGAAGGGCACCGACATGGGCGTCACCCACGTGGGCGCGTTCCGGCGCAGGTCGTCGAGCGTGAGGAAGCCACCGCGCGCCTCCAGGTGCCGCACGAGGCGCCAGCCGAGTGAGCCGCCGTAGAACACGCCCACGCCGCTGTCGGCAATGGCCTGCAGCGTACGGGCGAGATCGCGGTTGGTGAACCACTCACCGGCCTTGGGTGCGCGACCGCCGGGCAGGTAGGTGGCGGCGGCGGCGCTGTCGCGCGTGAGGAACTCCGTCTCGTTGGCCCACTGCGCGGCAATGATGGGCGTGAGCGGAAAGCCGTCGCGCGCGTAGCGGATGGCCGGCTGCAGCGCCTGCTTCAGGCTGCGTGTGCCATGCGTGCGCACGAGCAGGTCCCACCCCGCCAGCGCGCCCGGCACGGTGACGCTCATGGCGCCCTGCTGCGAGCCGCTGCGGAAGCCGCGCACGGCGAGCGTATCGCGCACCATGCGTGATCCGGCGCGGCCGCTGGCGTTGAGGGCCACGAGCTTCTGCGCCTTGGCCAGCCACACGATGGCGAACATGTCGCCGCCGATGCCGGTCATGTGCGGTTCGGTGACGCCCAGCACTGCCGCCGCGGCCACGGCGGCGTCGACGGCGTTGCCGCCGGTGCGCAGCACTTCGAGCCCCGCGGTGGACGCCAGCGGCTGGCTGGTGGCCACCATGCCCGACGGCGCGTACACAGTGGAGCGGCCGGCGAGGGTGGTGGGGCGTTGGGCGGCGAGGGGAAACGCGGCGGAAACCAAGGCCATGCAGGACAGAACCAGCGAGCGGCTACGCATGGGGCAGGCGGCCAGGGGACAGGAGTGAATGAGAGACCGTCGTGAGCCGCCGAACTTAGTGCCCGCCAGGGGAAATGGTCGACTTTGCTGTTTTGGCTCTTCCGGGTTCGGCGTGGGGGGGTCTGGCCACATCAGGAGGGCGCCGTGATGCGGGCGCTGTGATGCGGGCGCCCCCCGCACGGGGGCCAGGACGCCATCGCGCCGGGCCCGCACGACCGGGCGTGATTCGCACGGCGCGTGATACCGGGGTGGCGCCTGATGCCCCCGACCGCCGGCGTGCGCTCGACGCCGGTTGCCGCCGAACCGAACGCCACCCCACGCGAAATCCCGAAGCGCCTGGGCCTTTTGTACGGCTTCGACGCGACGCTTCTACAGCGGGCGCTCCAACGAGATGCGCGCAGCGCGCGACCAAATGCGCCCGACTGCAGCAAGGATCGTTGTACGCTCACGCGCCGACGCTGGCGTGCTGGAGCCCGTTCCTGCGCGATGCGCTCCGCGAGATAGACCTTGAGCAGGCTCTGGTTCGGGACGTCCTTCTCGTTCGCGAGCACGCGCAGCGCTTCGAGCATCGCCTTCGGTAGCCGGAGCGAAATCGTCGCCGTCGACGGCCGCAACTTGGCGGAGCACGACGCGGTGTTACGACTGGTGGGCCAACCGCCCCCGCGGCCTGCGGGACCACGCGACGCCCGCCGTAGCGGACGGGCCGCCCGCGATCGTCCCCGCCCCACCGCTGGCGCCGACCGAGCCCACCCGCCGGTGGGCGTAGGCCCTGCGGCCACCCTCCACCCGCAGATCTGTGAGGTCGACCCGCTGGCGTGCCCGTCCTGCCAGGGCGCGAGGCGCATCGTCGCCGGCATCACCCAGACGTCGGGGATCGACCAGATCCCCACCCACCGCCGCACCCGCGCTGCCCCTGAGGCGCACGCCGGGCCACGGAGCCCCACAGCGCGCCGGTCACTTGCGGACGGCCCCGACGGTCCGCCACCACGCGGGGACCGTCGGCGCGGGCGGCCGTCCCGCCGGCGCGGCTCCTTGGGCCCCGCCGGCAGCGCCCCCCACAGTCACCGCCGGTCCCACGGCCCTCGCGTCGCCCGAACACGGCAGCGGGCACGCCACCGCCCGCCAGTCGGTGCGTACGCGGTCGGTGATCGCGCCCTATCCTCGACGGATAGTCGACCCTCCCCGATTGGCGCAGGCCGTCGCCTCGTCGCAGGCCGAGTCGGCCGAGGTGGTGCTGGCCGACCTCGTGGCCCATCAGGGCGGGAATGCCCATCAGATGGCCACGAGCATCGTGGCGCGGGGCCGCGCGCAGGAGAAGGGGTGTACGTACCGCGGTGGGGGCGTAGGCGGCGGCGCTGGCTCTTCACCCCCCGCACCTCCGCGCCTTCGTCGCGTGTCGATCAATCATCCCGCGCATCCTGCTCCTGCGCTCGCACCCCGCGTTCCAGGGCGTACCGTCCGCCACCCATGATCGCCAGCACCACGAAGCCGACCAGATACAGATACGCCAGCTCCCCGCTGTGATCACCCGTGAGTGCCCCACCATGAACGAACACCAGGGCGACGCTCATGGTGGCCGCGGTCGCCGACGCGGCCCAGCGCCTGCGCTTTCCCCCAGCCGTGCAAGGCAATCATCGGGCTCCCCATCAGGACCCGAAGTGCCAGCACCCCCCGATCGTGCGTCGATGACATCAGCGCCCCTGCGGCTGTAGCGACAGGTCGCTGACCCACATCACGCCATGCTCGGTATGGATGGCTGCGCCCACCAGAAGGCGCGCCGTCCCGGTCGGCACGGTCAACCGCAGGCGATGCGTGGCCCACCGGTACGGTCCGGACGACACCGAATCGTAGCTATTCAGGTACGCGAGCCGTTCCTGGCTGTCCGAGACGGCCATCATCCAGATGCCGACTTTCGCCCGACTCGAATCGCGCATGAGATGCGCGCGCAGTTCAACCGATCGTCCGGCAAGCGGAGCGGCCGTGACCCGCTGCACGATGCCTGCGTACGGTGCACTTGAATCATAGGCGACACGAAGCGTCGGACGACCACCGCGGCGGGCGCCTGCGGTCGAGTCGAACCGCATGGAGATGGCGCGTCCGTCGGTCTGCCACCCCGACGGCACCGAATCAGAGACGGCCGATGGGGTCAGCCGTTCACCGGTGAGGAGTGGCGTGCGTACGCCACTGCAGGCGACACCGGTGGCGAGCAGCAGGACCACAGGTCGAAGACCGTACATGCGAGGACCGCCGAGGAGTGTGGGGAGGGTACCGGACGCCGGTGCGCGAGAGCCGCAGCCAACGTTCGCGGCCCGTACACGCGGCCCGTACACGCGGGTCGTGAGGGCGTTGCCGCGAGGGGCCGTGGAAGCGCTCACCCTGCGCCTCTTCGAGACGGTTCTTGCCCCGTATCTCCGGCATCCGGGCGCCGTCGCGTTCGGCGTGCTCCGATCGCTGGCTCGGCAGACCCTGTTGTCCGACGCCCTCGTGATGGTCGCGCTTGCGCGCTGCGGCCACTGGAGCGACGTGCGCACGATGCGCCCGCGCACGGACAGCCGCGTCATCGCAGCGTGGCGGTCGCGCTTGGCGTTACGCGGGCCGCAGCAGGCGCTCGCGGCGCAGGGAAAGGCCAACGAGGCCGCGCATACACAACAGGAATCCGAGGCCGCCTGGACTCGTGCCAATACGTGGCTGCCCGTGGCTCGCGTCCGGTCTGGCGCACGGTAGTCCCGCCGCTGATCGTGCCATGAGCCCGACCGCCTGTACCTCGGCTGGGGCGACCACGTCTGCGCGAGGTTACCCCAGCCGTGCCCGCACGCGTGACGCGAACCGGCGGCTCATGACCATCGGCGTCGACTCGCCGCGCAGATGGACGTGGAAGCTGCCGTGACTCCATTCGTCCACGCGCTGCACCTCGTTGAGGTTGACCAGGGCTCCACGGTGGATCTGCAGAAACTGTTCTTCCGGCAACCGTAGCACCCACTCGCGCAGCGGCTTCCGCACCTGCCAACGCCGCCCGTCGAGGGTGACGACGATCGCGCGATCTCCGTCGGCAAGGACGGCCCGAATCTGCGCCACGGCGAGGAATCCCATGCGTTCGTCGAGACGAAGGAATAGTCGGGCCGTGGGCGCGAGGCGTTCCGGTGGCGAACCGACGGCGTCCTCATCGGCCGGATCGGTCATGGGTCGGATGTCGAGACCACCACGACGCGCGAGGTTCGTGAGGGTGCTGGCCAACCGTGCCGGCGCCACGGGCTTGAGCAGGTAGTCCAGTGCCTGCACCTCGAAGGCCTGCACCGCGTACGCGTCGAACGCCGTGACGAACACCACGGCAACGTCCTTCGACAGACGAGCGAGCAGGTCGAAGCCGAACTCTCCCTTGAGCTGGATGTCGAGGAACACGAGGTTGGCGCCGGTGAGTCGGATGCGCTCGATGGCCCCGTCCAGAGTGGACGCTTCCCCCACCACCGCCACCTCGGGGTGTGACTGGAGCAGCGCCCGCAGCTCCATCCGGGCCAGTCGTTCGTCGTCGACAATCACGGCCTGCCACATCATGTCCGCATCTCCGGCTTTTCGAGGGGCATGGTGATGCGGGCGACGACCGCGCCCGGCGTTTCCTCCAGCGCGAGTGCGGCGCGCGAACCGAAGCGATGTGCAAGCCGCTCCCGCACATTGCGAAGGCCGATACCCGTACCATCCACTCGCGCCGAGGTGAGGGTGCCGGAGTTCACCACCTCCACGATGAGCTGATCGCCGACGCGGTACGCGCGCACGTCGATGTGCAGCGGCACTCCCGGCACACCGAACCCGTGCGTGACGGCATTCTCCACCAGCGGATGCAGCAGAAAGCCCGGAATCGGAACGTCGCGGATCTCGTCGGCGATGTCGATGCGGATCTGCAGCAGCTCCTCATGGCGAACCTTTTCGATGGCCAGATAGGCCGCGACACTCTCCACCTCCCGACTTAGCGGCATGGCATGGATGGCGCGATCGGTCAGAGTGTGCCGCAAGAATGCCGAGAGCTGCGTGATCATGTCGCGGGCACGCATCACATCCTCGGTCGCCAACGCTCGTATGGAGTTGAGGGCATTGAACAGGAAGTGCGGATTGACCTGGTAGACGAGCATCTGATAGCGGGCCTCACTGGCCATCTGCTCGGCCCGAAGCTTGTCCTGCTCGCGCGCGGAGGCCAGTCGGAGCTCGGTGGCGGCGAGGAACAGGATGCTCCACGTGAGCATCAGCCAGATGTGCTCCAGCAGGCACGGGAGGAAGCACCCCAGATCGAAGAGTCCCTCGTCTTCCGGTCGCCACGGGTGGCTCGCCATGCGGTACGTCGGATACCACACCATGCCGGCCAGAGTTGCACCGAGGAGCGCGAGCCCGATGAACCGACGCGGGTGGCTGCGCACGCTCGGCAGCCGCTGCAAGGCGACCGCGAGGCCGCTGCTGACGAGAAACCCGAGCGTGAGGCGCACGACCAGGAACGGCATGGTCGCGAGAATCGCGTCGCCACCTTGCTCTTCGGCCGCCAGGTCGCTGACGAGCGCGCCCGTGAAATACAGCAACCACCCGGCTCCCTGTGCCTTCCAGAACCAGGGGAATGACCACGGGGGCGGAAGACGTCGGGCGTGGCGATCGATCATAATTCATCGGAGTATGGCGCGCGGCGCTGCCCAGCGGCAGTACGCGACGCCAGGCGGCACCCGGTGACGATGAGGGGCTGTTTCGTGCGGTGAGCGGGTTCTCGAGCACCGGGGTAGCCGTGCCGCGCGCCAGCGCGGGTTCTGGGGCGCCCAGGCCGGGGTGTCCGTAACGGCCGGACGCCGCCGATCGTCAGGCACCGGGGCATGCGGCCATGGTCCCACTGGCTCGACCGTGTCCCGTTCGTCTTCCTGATCAGCATGGCGCTGCACGAGTCCTCCACCACACCGTCCGAGTGCGGATCGCCCGATGTGCGGGTGCTCGCGCAACCGCTGCACGAACTCACGCACCGTGAGCTCGTCGAGTCGCTCGTGCTGCTGCGCACCACCCTCGATGCCACCCGGGACGCGCTGCTGGCCATCGACGAGCACGGGCGCATCACCGTCGTCAACCGGCGATTCGAGCAGCTGTGGCAGCTCGGCGTGGACGCACTCGCGCCGGACGCGCTCCCGCTCATGCGCGAGCGGCTGCTGGCCCAGGTCGCGGAGCCCCAGGCGGTGCGCGACGCGCTCGACCGCTTGCGCGGCGACCCGGAGGCCGTGCACGCCGGACGCCTCGAGCTGCTGGACGGGCGGGTCGTCGATTGGCACTCGCGGCCCTCGCTGCGCGACGGCCGCCCGGTGGGACGCCTGTACAGCTTCGTCGACGTCACGGAGCAGGCCCACGCCGACCGCGCCCTGCAGCAGCGCCTGCGCCTCGAAACGTCCATCGCGCGCATCGCGGCCGCACTCACCTCGCCGGGAGAACTCGACCTCGATGGCGTGCTGGGGGAACTGGGGCGCGCGGTGAGCGTCCACCGGACGTACATCATGCACTTCCGTGCCGACGGCATCACCTGCGACAACACGCACGAGTGGTGTGCCGAGGGCGTGCATCCCGAGATCGACAACCTGCAGGGGATCGACGTCAGTCCGCTGACGTGGTGGTGTAGCGCGATGGGCAAGGGTGACCCGGTGGTCATCAACGACATCAGCGCCCTGCCTCCGGAGGCGGCGATCGAACAGGAGTTCCTCGGCGCGCAGGGCATCCAGTCGTTGCTGGCGCTGCCCATGATCAGCCGTGAGCACGGGCTCATCGGATTCGTGGGGTACGATGACGTCCGACGCCCGCGCGTGTGGAACGACGACGACCTCCGCGCCCTGCGTGTGGTCAGCGACCTGCTGGCCGCGGAGCTGGACCGTCGCCGCGCGGCCGAAGCCCTGCGGGCCAGCGAAGAACGCCTCACCCAGGTGCTTGACGCCACCACCGATGGATTCTGGGACTGGGATATCGATACCGACGTCGTGGTCTTCAGCGCGCGGTGGTTCGAGATGCTGCACGAGCACCCGGAGTCGCTCGCGTCGACCGCGGCGCAGTGGTTCGCGCGCGTGCACCCCGACGACCGCGACAGCGTGCGGGCGGCGCTCCGCATGCACCTGCGGGGGGTCACCCCGATCTGGCAGTCGGAGCAGCGGGTGCGTGATGCGCGTGGAGAATGGCGCTGGATCTTCACCCGAGGTCGGGTGGTGGAGCGGGACGCGGCGGGACGTGCACACCGCGCCGTCGGGACGCACACCGATATCGCGTCGCGTCGAGAGCTCGAGGAGCAGCTGCGGCAGGCCCAGAAGATGGAGGCGGTCGGCCAGTTGGCTGGTGGGATCGCGCATGATTTCAACAACCTGCTCACCGCAGTGATCGGGCATGCGGCACTGCTGACCGCCAAGCTCGACGAACGTGACGCGGCGCACACCCATGCGGTGGAGATTCACAAGGCCGCCGATCGCGCCGCGCAACTCACCCAGCAGTTGCTGGCCTTCAGCCGCAAGCAGCTACTCGTCCCGCAGGTGCTCGATCTTGCGGCCGTGGTCGCGGACACCGAGACGATGTTGTCGCGTCTGGTCACGTCGACGATCCAGCTGACGACCACGTGTCGCGGTGGCTCGACCTTCGTACGGGCCGACCCCGGTCAGGTGCAACAGGTGCTGCTCAATCTCGTCGTCAACGCACGCGACGCGATGCCGTCAGGCGGGCGGCTGGCCATCGAGGTGTACCCGAGCCGCTCCGAGCTGCCCGTCCCTTCGGCGATCGGCAGTGTGCCGCCGGGCGATTGGGTGGTACTGGCGGTAACCGACACCGGCGACGGCATCGATCCGGCGCTCATGGCGCGCATCTTCGAACCGTTCTTCACGACCAAAGAGCAGGGCAAAGGCACCGGGCTCGGGTTGGCCACGGTGTACGGCATCGTGGCGCAGTCGGGTGGGCACGTCTGGGTGCAGAGCGAACCGGGGATCGGTACGTCGTTTCGCATCTACCTGCCTCGTGTGGAGGCCACGCGAATCGAGACCACACCAGTCGCGGCGGCGGAGCCCTCGCTGGCCACCGGCATGGGGCGCGTTCTGGTCGTGGAAGACGATCCCACGGTTCGACTGCTCGTGACCGAGATCCTGACGGTGTCAGGCTACACGACGATCGAGGCGGCCGCTCCGGACGAGGCGCTCGTGCTGGTCGAGCAGATACCACCCGTCGATCTGATTCTCACGGACATGGTCATGCCGGGCATGGACGGGACCGCGCTCGTGGCCAGGCTGCTGGAACGCTGGCCGGGGACACGCGTGCTGTTCATGTCCGGCTACGCCGATCTCGCCCTGGCCGAGTCGGGGATCATCGCGGCGGGCTTCGACTTCATCGGCAAGCCGTTCACCCCGCGGTCGCTCACGGCCAAGCTGCGGCAGGTGATGGCGACCACAGCCACGTCGGTTTCGGCCCCTTCCGATACCCAGTCGTGATCGAGTCTTCCGCCGACCAGGTGAACCCACCGGCTGCCCGGCTGCTGGTGGTCGACGACGATCCCACCACGCGGACGCTGCTCAGCGACATCCTGGCGCGGGATGGCCATCAGGTCGTATCGGCCGCCAGCGGGGAGGAGGCCCTCGAGTTCTTCGCCGGCTCGCCCCCCGATCTCGTGCTGCTCGACGTCATGATGCCCGGGATCGATGGCTTCGAAACCTGCCGTCGCATGCGCGCCCTCGATCCGCACGAGGATGTGCCCATTCTCATGGTCACCGGTGCCGATGACTACGCCGCCATCGATCAGGCGTTCACGGCGCGTGCCACCGACTTTCTCACCAAGCCGTTCAAGTGGAAGCTGCTGCTGCAGCGCGTGCGGTACGCGTTGCGCAGTGGCGGACTCTCACGCGAGGTGCGCCAGAGCCGGCTGCGTCAGGGGGCGGCGCTGCGCATTGCCCGCCTGGCGTTCTGGGAATGGCACCTCGACGACGACCGGCTCGCGTGGTCCGACGACACCTTGCCGCTCGAGGGCGTGCACCTGACGGCGCCTGCCAGCACGCGCGAGCTGCTGGCGTACATCCACCCGGACGACCGCGAGCGCGTCATCCGGGCCATGACGCGCACGCACGAGTCGGGGGACCCCATCGAACTCGAGCTGCGGCTGATGGCCGACGGCTCCGATCGCCTGGTGCGCGTCCTCGGCGAGCCGGGCACCATCGGCCGTGATCGGCGGGTCGTCGCCGGTGCCATGCAGGACATCACGGCGCTGCGCAAGTCCGAGGAGCTGGTCACGTACCTCGCGTTGCACGACGACCTGACGGGCCTCGGCAATCGGCGGTTCTTCGTCGGGCACCTCCGAACGCTGCTGGCAACGGCCGCGTCCATGAACAACGCCGTGCTCGTGGCCTGGCTCGACATCACGCGATTCCAGCGGCACAACGATGCCCTGGGTGAGCGCGTCGGCGATCTGCTGCTGCGGCGCGTGGGGCAGCGGATGCGCCGGTTCATTGCCGATCCGCATCTGGTGGCACGCATGGGGGGCGACGAATTCGCGGTCGCCTTCCAGGTCTCCGACCCCGATCTCGGACGGATGCAGCTCGACGCGCTGATGGCGCATCTGGGCGAGCCGATTCGCTTCGACGAGTCGGAGGCGGTGCTGGCGCTGACGGCCGGCGTGGCCTGTTCGGCGCACGACGGCACCGAAGCGGAAGCCCTGATGGCACTGGCCGAAGAGGCGCAACGCGACGCGCGGGTGCACGGGCTCCGGGTGGGCAACGCCCGTCGTGCCGGGACCGCGACGCGGTCGGCCAGCGACGTGCTGGTGCTGGAGCGCGCACTGCGGACGGCGCTCGAGCGACGCGAGTTCGAGCTGGCGGTGCAGCCGCAGATGGATCTGCGGAGCGGTCAGATCGTCGGCGTCGAATGTCTGCTGCGGTGGCGCCCCGATGGCCGGACGGACGTGCACCCATCCGAGTTCGTCCCGATGCTCGAAGAGAGCGGCCTGATCATCGATGTCGGCGCCTGGGCGCTCCACGAGGCCTGCTGCCTGCAGCGGGCCTGGGCAGCGGCGGGGCACGATCTGCGGGTCGCCGTGAACCTCTCGCCGAGACAGTTCGCCGACCCCAATCTGCTCGACCGGTTCCGTCGCATTCTGCAGGCGCATCAGATGCCGCCCGGCCGCCTCGAGCTCGAACTCACCGAAAGCCTCGCCGTGCAGCGGCCGGAGTACACCGTGCAGGTGCTGTCGGCGCTGCGTGAGCAGGGGGTGCTGGTGGCCGTGGACGACTTCGGCGTGGGACACTCTTCGCTGTCGTATCTGCTGCGATTCCCCATGGACACGATCAAGCTCGACCGCGCCTTCGTGTCGGGCATCACTACCTCCCGGGAAACGTTGGCGATCGTGCGTGCCGCTGCGGTCATGGCGCAGAGCCTCGATCTCACCACCATTGCCGAAGGGGTGGAAACGCTCCGGCAGGCGGACTTTCTCGACGCCGTGGGCGTGACGGAGATCCAGGGCTATCTCGTCGGGCAGGCCATCCCCCCGGCCGACTTGCCGGCATACATCGCAAACTTCCGCCGACCCGGCGACCACACCATTTTCTGACTTCAGCGTATGCACATTGCCATCGACCGCACCGGGACGCTCGAAGGACTCGCCGCCGCCTTGCAGCAGATCGAGGCGCGTCCGGAGGTGAACGCGCTCATCGTGTTGTGCGCCGATGAGAACGATCATGTCCCGGCCACAACCGATCCGGTGTTGCGCGGTGTGGCCAAGCCGCTCTACGGCGGGACGTTCCCCGGGCTGGTGGTCGGGAGCGAGCGGCTCGCGCGTGGCTCGATCGTGATCGGCACCTCGCAGCCCGTCCGCGCCACGGTGGTCGAGCGGCTCAGCGATGCCGACACCGACCTCGATACCCTCGTGGATACCGCCGTGCACGAGGCCGCCAGCGACTCCCTGCTGCTGGTGCTCGTGGACGGGCTGGCCCGCCGCATCGCGGCGCTCGTGCGGGCCCTGTTCGACGCCCATGGACTGACCATCAACTACCTCGGCGGGGGCGCCGGATCGCTGTCGCTGGTGCAGAAGCCGTGCCTGTTCACGAACGCCGGCATGCTCGAAGATGCCGCGCTGCTGGTGCAGCTCGTCTGGCCGAGTGGCGTCGGAGTCGCGCACGGCTGGGAAGTGATCTCCGAGCCACTCAAGATCACCCGGGTGGCGCACACCACGATCGAGCAGATCAACTACGAACCGGCGTTCGACGTGTATCGCCGGGTGGTGGAGCCGCGCATCGGGGCGTCGATCACCGCCGACGGGTTCTTCGATGTGGCCAAGGGCTTCCCGTTCGGCATTCGCAAGCTCGACGCCGAAGTGGTGGTGCGCGACCCGATCGTCGTCACGCCCGAGGGTGGGCTGGTGTGTGTCGGGGAAGTCCCCGTCGGTTCGTTCGTGCACATTCTCGAGGGACAGGCGGCCCAGCTCGTCGCCGCGTCACGCACGGCGAATGCGAGGGCGGCGGACGCGCTCGCCCCCTCGCGCACGCCGCAGTTGCGCTTCGTCGTGGACTGCATCTCGCGGACGCTGTTCCTTGGTGAGGGGTTCAGCGCCGAGCTCGAGGCGCTCGACGACGGGCGGATCCCCCTGATCGGTGTGCTCACACTGGGCGAGATCGCCAACAGCGGACGCGACTTTCTCGAGCTGTACAACAAGACGGTCGTCGTCGGTCTGCTCGCGGCCTCCTGACTTCGCGCGCCGTGTCACTCGCTCTCGAAACCGAAGTCCTCTTCGAGCTCGCGCTCTCCATCGGCGACAGTCTCGAGCTGCAGCCCATGCTGCGGCGTGTCCTGTCCGAGATGCTGCGGCTGCTCAACGGCAGCGGCGCGTTCGTTGTGCGGGTGGAGGAGGTGAACGGGGCAACGATCGTGGACGAGGTTGCGGTGATGCCGCGCAACCTGTCGCGTCATGCGGCCTACCGGCGGCTCGAAGCCGAGTGGCCGGCGCTGGCGCGCTGTGCCGCTCTGCGCGAACAGCCATCGGAACAGCCGCTGGTGGTGCCCTGCGGCGAGCACGTGGCATACGTCTTCCGGCTTCCGGATTTTGGCCACCTGGTGCTGTTCAAGGCGCAGGCCTCACTCTCGGAGCAGTTCCTGCGCAGCTTTGCCCCGCTGGCGCGCAAGCTCGCGCAGTCGTCGCGTGCCTGCCTGGTGGAGGAGGCGCTGCGACGGCAAACGTGGCGTCTGGAGCTCGCCACCCGAACTGCGGGAATCGGCGTGTGGGAGTACAACGTCCGGGAAGACCAGCTCGTGTGGGATGCCCAGATGTTTCGCCTCTTCGAGGTCGATCCGCACGAATTCGGTGGGCGTCTGACGGACTTCCTGAATCGCGTGCATCCGGACGATCGGCTCGCGCTCGAGGCCGATTTCGGTGCGGCGCTGGCTGCCGAGGAGCGCTTCGACGTCAAGTTCCGTGTGGTCACCTCGTCCGGGACACCGAAGTACGTGACCGGCACGGGACGCATTCAGCGCGACGAGGAGGGGACCGCCCGGGTCGTGGTGGGGGTGAATTTCGATATCAGTGAGCGCGCCCTGGCCGAAGAGGCGATGCTCCGCGCTCGCGACCTCGCCGAGGCGGCCAACGAGGCCAAGAGTCACTTCATCGCCAACATGAGTCATGAGCTCCGGACGCCGATGAACGGCATCATCGGCATGACGGAGCTGGCCCTGGAGACGGAGCTCACCGACACGCAGCGGGAATATCTCAAGGTGGTGCGCTCATCGGCTGATGGGCTGCTCACCATTCTCAACGACATTCTCGACTTCTCCAAGATCGACGCCGGGGAGCTGCAGCTCGAGGCCATTCCGTTCAGTCTGCCGGTCACGGTCGCCGAAACGCTCAAGGCCATCGCCATGCGCGCGCAACGCAAGCAGCTCGAACTCGTGCTCGATCTGCCGGCCGACGTGCCGGCCTATACGCTCGGCGACCCCGGGCGCATCCGGCAGATCCTCGTGAACCTGTGCGACAATGCGGTGAAGTTCACGAACGCCGGCGAGATTGTGGTGCGCGTGCGCGCCACCCCGATGGCCGACGGCAGTGGCGATCTGATCGCCCTGTCGGTGCAGGATTCCGGTGTGGGCATTCCCCCCGACAAGCGGGAGCAGATCTTCGAGGCCTTCCGCCAGGTGGACGCCTCGGTGACGCGACAGTTCGGGGGCACCGGACTCGGCTTGAGCATCACGCGGCAGCTCGTGCTGCTCATGGGGGGCCACATTTCGGTGGAGAGCGAGCCGGGCATCGGCAGTACGTTTCATGTCGAGCTGCCGCTCCCGCGGGTGGACGCGCCGGCGAACGCGACGGTGCCACCATTTCAGCGCTGGGACGGGTGCCGTGCGCTCGTTGTCGACGATCACGTCATGGGGCGGGCGACGATCGTGAAGTGGCTCGAGCACTGGGGCTTTGCGGTGGAGGAGGCCACTGACGGGCGGGCGGCGATTGCGCAGGTGCGCGACGCGCTGGCGCGGCGTGAGTCGTTCGATGTGCTCCTGCTCGACTCGAACATGCCGGGGATGGACGGATTCGCGCTTGCCGCCGCGCTCGAAGCGGAGCGGCTGTCCAGCCGCGGTCGCGCCATCATGTTGTCGTCGGGGGGGCGCAAGGGCGACGCAGCGCGCTGCCGGGAGCTGGGTATTGCCGGCTTCCTCACCAAGCCCGCGACGCCCGCCGAGCTGCGGGAGGTCATCACGCGGGTATTGCTGGAGCGACGCTCACCGGTGGATGGGGCACGGCTCGTGACGCGGCATACCCTGGCCGAGGAGCCCCGCGCGCTGCGCATCCTGTTGGTGGAAGACAACCCGGTGAATCAGCAGGTGGCGGACGGGATGCTCACCAAGCTGGGGCACCGCGTGAGTATCGTGGGCGACGGAGCTGAAGCAGTGATGCGCACCGCGGTCGAGTCGTTCGATCTGGTGTTCATGGACATGCAGATGCCGCACATGGACGGCCTCGAAGCGACCCGCCGGATTCGCGAGCGGGAACGCGCCCTGGGTACACGCCGCGTTCCGATCGTCGCCATGACGGCCAACGCGCTCGACGCCGAACGGGAAGCATGCCTGGTGGCCGGAATGGACGACCACCTGGCCAAGCCCATCCGATTGGCCGGGTTGCAGGCCATGCTGACCCAGCACGGCGCGCGCTGACCACGCGGGGTCACGCACATACGCTGCGCGCGCGACACCTGCACGCTCAGCGTGCGTGCAACGCGGCGACCGCCTCGCGTGCGATCGTCTCGAGGGGTGCCGCGTGGGTCGTGACGGCGTCCACGTCACCAAGGGCGGCGGCGCGCTCGACGCTCGCCGCCGCGTCGCCCAGCGCCAGCGCGCCGATGGAGCCCGCGCTGCCCTTGAGCCGATGCGCCGCGGCGCGAATGGCCGGCATGTCTCCGGCGTCGCGGGCGTGCCGGAGATCGGCGAGTTGTCCATCGAGATTGTCGAGGAAGGTGGCGATGATGTCGGCGAGGCGCGGGCCGAGCATCTCACCGAGCTCGTCGAGCAGTGCGTGGTCGATCGGGTCCACGGGCGCGTAGGGAAAAGGGAAGGGTGAACCGACACCGGGCGTCCCTTGAACGTACTGCGCCATCGCGCCTTCGGGGACACGTGCCGGGTCGGGTGTTGTTCCCCGGGCCGTGAACGGGCGCCTCATCTCGCGCACGAGCGCCGAGCGACCACCGCGCTATTCGGGAATGCCCGCCTGCACCGTGGCCGTGGTCGATCGCGGCCCGCAGCGCTCGCCATTGGGAAACTCGTCGGTGTAGCGCACCGGCCGCGGCGGGGTGGTTTCGCGGACCCCGAGGTTGGTGGTCACCCGCACGGTGAAGTCGGTGGCGATGAGTCCCGGAAAGATCACGGACCTGGTGCGGCACAGCGGCCCGCCATCGCACCGATAGGTGTACGACACCGGCAGTGACGGTGTCGATCGCGGGATCACGAT